>NZ_JBEOKT010000003.1:0-348003 GCF_040278685.1 Pontibacter populi | reverse complement strand
ACCCGGGTGGTCAGATTTTGCTGGAGTCGTCTGATATACTTTACATGTATGAGCAGGAAGATGGCTCGGTGTTGCTGGACCTGAACGCCGGTTACTATGGCGAAGTGGAGTATAACATGAAATATAAAGCCCACGAAAGCGGCAAATTTAAATGGCTTTTTATAGATGCCGGCCTGCTGGAGCAATATGCTGAAGAACACGGCTTTACAATGGAAGTGCTGTACGAAGGCGAAAACGGTAATTTCCTGGCTAAGCTGGTGTTGCAGGTGTAGGGTTTATAGTTTGATATTTTACTTTCAAAAATGACATGGACAAGGCAAATTCATTCGCTCTATCAGAAAGTATAGTTTCTGATGAAAAGTGGTACGATCTTTTAAATACTTATTTAGAGAAAGCGGATTTTGCTGAGTTTAATATCCTTTATGATTCTGCAAAGCTAAATCCTGAATTAGAGTTCCTTGAGCCTGACTTAGTTGAAGAGCTAGAAAGTAAGAATAAAACTTTTTCAAGTGGAATCAGTCGGAGATATAGACTGACTGACAGAGTAAATAAATTTATACTCTCAAAATCTTACAAAGACTGGTATAACTATCAGTTTGAAGATTTATCTCTAATAAAGAATGGAATTGAGATATTTGCAACTATAACCCACGAGAACTACATCTTTGCCCAAATGAGTGATGATGAGAGAGATAAGTTGAACGGGCAAGGATATGATTTTGGAGAGCTCCACAATATTAGTAATTGATTCATTTCCTGCCTTCGCTCGTGTCCCGCGAGTGTGAGATACATACGGCCTCTGGCCACCTTAAACTATATTTATCTATATACCGCAAGTTTAGCGCTAGCGCAACTTGTGGTTACTGATGGGGCCAGTTTGTAACTGGCGTAACTATAGTTCTGAAACCCGGCAGTTGCAAACTGCCGCCATGTTCCACCACCAGTTACCGCTGCGCTCAAACTGGCGGTATTTTTTGATAGTTGTGGCGAGACACGCTGTTCCGGATTTGTAATCTGGAACTCACCTAACCGTGGATTTGCAATCCGCTTTAATCCCTATAGCTAACGCCTTCGTAATGCGGATTACAAATCCGCAGGTACTATACTTTCGTATCACAAATCCGAAGGAGCAGGGAGAGCATTTGAGTGTTAGCGCAACTATAAAATCGACCCAAAGCCTGCCCAAAAGCATCAACAAACAATAATTTCCCGTACCTATAGCTGATTTCAACCAAACTAATGGGTGTTACAACTATAGCTACAAGCACATGAATAAACGTGTTGCCTCCACTTGGGAGATCACAAAGCAGACCTTTAAAGAGTTCGTAGACGATAATCCGCTGGATTATGCGGCTATTATTGGCTTCTATACAATCTTTTCGTTGCCGGCGGTGCTTATCATTACCATTCGTATTGCGGGGGCAGCTTTTGGGCAGGACGCCGTAAAAGGCGAGGTTGTAAACCAGTTGGGTGGTATCGTAGGCCGCCGCAGTGCCGAGCAATTTCAGAGCATCATCGAGAATGCCAGCATTTCAGACGCCACCACCATCGGGACTATAGTTGGCGTGGCCACCATGATCTTTTCGGCTACCACGGTTTTTGTTGCCCTTCAGGACTCCCTGAATGCGATGTGGGAAGTAAAGGCAAAAATAGAAAAAGGCTGGGTGAAATTATTGATCGGCCGGGTGCTTTCGCTGGCAATGGTGATAAGTATGGGCTTTCTGTTGCTGGTGTCGCTTTCTATAGATGTAGCGCTTGGCATCGTGTATGATTTTTTAAGGCAGCAGTTTTCGGGGGTAGCAATTTACTTTATCACAATCGGTAATATCCTTGTTTCACTTATCATTAGTACCATCATATTTGCTGCCATTTACCGTGTACTGCCCGATGCCAAAATCCGCTGGAAAAATGTGTGGGTTGGCGCTGCGGTAACCTCTGTTCTTTTCGTGCTGGGCAAATATGTGCTCAATATTTACTTCCAGCACGACCCGCTGGCTGATACCTATGGCGCTGCCGGTTCGCTGGTGCTTATACTGGTGTGGGTATTTTATACGTCGGTCATCTTCCTGTTTGGGGCGGAGTTTACGCAGGTGTATTCCAAAGCGCATGATATGAAAATAGAGCCTGAGGATATAGCCGTGAAAGTTAAAAAAAAAGAAGTAGAATTTGATACCGATACCGGCAAAGTGGAAGTGAAGGAAAAAGAAAAAGGCGACTCGTTGTAAGTCGCCTTTCTTATCAGGGTTTAAAGCTGATTATGCTTTTTTGTACATTACTTGTTTTACGGCTTCAATTGTACGTGCTACGTTCGGCAAAGATGCCTCGATAAGCGTAGGAGCATACGGAAGCGGAACATCGCGGCAGGTAACGCGCTTAACAGGGGCATCCATGTAATCAAAGGCGTTGCTCTGGATATGGTAAGCCAGCTCCGAAGAGATAGAGGCCAGCGGCCAGGCTTCTTCCACTACCACCATGCGGTTCGTCTTTTTAACAGACTCGATCAGGGTTTTATAGTCGATAGGGCGAACTGTGCGCAGGTCAATTACCTCAGCGTTTACACCGTCCTTGGCCAGTTCTTCAGCAGCAGCAAGTGCCACTTTCATCATCTTACCAAAAGAAACTATAGTTACGTCAGTACCTTCACGCTTAATGTCAGCCACACCGATCGGGATCAGGTATTCTTTTTCAGGCACTTCGCCTTTGTCGCCATACATCTGTTCCGACTCCATAAAAATTACAGGGTCGTTATCGCGGATAGCAGACTTCATCAGGCCTTTTGCATCGTAAGGGTTAGATGGTACAACTACCTTTAAACCAGGCGTGTTGGCATACCAGTTCTCAAAATTCTGCGAGTGCTGCGACGACAACATACCAGCGCTACCAGTAGGTCCACGGAAAACCATCGGGCAGGAGTACTGGCCACCTGACATCGACATCATTTTAGCGGCAGAGTTGATTATCTGGTCAATAGCAACCAGAGAAAAGTTGAATGTCATGAACTCCACAATAGGACGTAAGCCGTTCATGGATGCACCCACACCGATACCGGCAAAACCAAGCTCAGCGATCGGGGTATCTATTACACGCTCCGGACCAAACTCGTCCAGCATGCCTTGGCTAACTTTGTAAGCACCGTTATATTCTGCAACTTCTTCACCCATCAGAAACACGCTCTCATCGCGGCGCATTTCCTCCGACATGGCTTCGCGCAGGGCTTCTCTAAACTGTATACTTCGCATATCAGATGTTATATTCTCGATTCAGTGGGTAAAATTAAGATAAGTCTTCCAATTTACAAGGCAAGCTCCGGCATTTATAGTTGCTTATGGCCTGAAAGCATCTTTATAGGCTTGCTCTGCACGGTAGGCATCAAATTCCATATCCTCAATCGCCTTCAAGGTATAGCTGTTATCCGTTCTGATGGCCTGTCGCAAGTGGCTGGTCAGCATTTGCTCGTTTTTGGTACGAGCCGCAATAATGGCTAAACTATAGTTGGCCAGGGCATCGTTTGGTTGCAGTTCCAGCGCTTTGTTATAAAATTCCTGGGCACCTTCGTAATTCTCTTTCAGCATGTAGCTTAAACCCAGGTTCATCTGTGTCTGGTAGCCATTACCGGAATATTTCAGGCTCTCAATGGCATCGTCAAACTGGCCTATCTCAATTTCCAAAGCAGCTTTGTCAGCAAAAATTCGTTTCAGCTCTTCGGGGTTGCCACCCAGTTTTATCGCATAATCATAGTATTGTAATGCCTCTAATTTATCGCCGCGCACATGGTAAGCGCTTGCAAGGCTATAGTATACCGGCGCCGTCGGGTTCCGGAAACCGGCATACGTCAGGTTATGGATAGCTTTTGCCAGTAAGGCCTGTTTGGCTTTGGTGCGGTACTCTTTGCGAGCCATCTCTACGTATACTTTGCCCAGGTTATGATAAGCAGGCCATTTGTTGGTGGTTTTTACAGCTGCTTCATAGATCTGCTTTTTCTCGGCCAGAAGTGGTGTAAGTGTAGCGGCGTGCTGTAGTTCCTGTTCGGTCAGGGCATCGGCAGGGGCTTTTTCTTCGGCTATCTTTTTGGCCAGCAGGTATAGCTCGTAATCCGTTTTTTTGTCGCGGCTATAGTCTATGGTTACTTCGGCAAAGCGCAGGGCAGGGTAAACGTATAGTTGCAGGTATTCGTTTGCACCGGTTTTCTGCAGGGCAGCGTCTTTTTCTTTATCTGATAAGTTGCTGGTAGCTATAGTTGTAACCTCCTGGATAACGGCCTTAGGCAGCGCAGATGCTTTTATTTTGGTTACCAGTTGCTCCCAGGTGCTTTTTAAAGGCAGTGTTTTTATAGTTACTTTCTTCTTGCTATAGTTTAGTGCTTCCAGTTTAGAGCGGTAATAGGTTTCCATAGCTGCCAGGCGTTTCTGAGCCATTTCCTTTGTCTCGTCCGGCGACTGCGATGCAGTTATAGTTACGGCCTGGGTAGCAACATTATCCATTATGTACTGGTCCAGCACAGCCAGGTTAGAACCCAGGTGGCTGCGCAGCTTAGCATTATCTTCTTCAAAATAAAAGGTCAGCAGCGCTGGTTTGTCGGCTTCGTTGGCGTAACTATCTGGTACAAACAGAATCTCGTTGTTGCGCACGATCAGCAGGGGAGTGGTGATCAGGCCGGTCGCGATCTGTTTTGGTTCGCTGTATTTTACGTCATCGGTTTCTTTCTCTATAGCCATGCCCTGCACAAACAGCTTGCCTTTGTTCTTTTTAGGTGCATAAGGGAAAGAGAATTGTTTGGTAATAGTTGGCCAGCCGTTCTCGTACAAAAACTCGCCAAACTCGAAGTTTATCGCCCCGATCTGCTCGCGTTGCTGTTCGCCGTATTCGTAGTAAATATCCATTTTATAGCGGAAGCCGTCTTTTATAATGTTTGGTGGCATGGCAACTTTCAGCTCAAATTCTACCTGTTGGCCATTGGCAACAAGCGGTGTTGGCTGCACAATTATCTCCTGTTTTTTTGCCAGGCGTACCATTTTCTGCAGGGTGCAGCTGCTGGTAACAAGAGCTACCAGGGCGATGTAAAAGAACAGGGTTACAGACTTTTTTTTGTAACAGGGCATAGCTGGTTATTAAATTTGCTCGTAGAAGTACATCAGAACCTGTTTTTACCGTTTAGCAATAACAAATTGCGACGGCTGATTTTGATGAAAAAAGTTAATACCTTATTTTTATAGATTAATTGGAAATGCTAATGAAACGAATCCAGTACTTTATCGAATCTCAGGCCTTTGGCGTGTGCACGATGCTGGGCGAAAAACTCGGCATAGCCAGTAGTAGCATTCGCCTGTCATTTATTTATTTGTCGTTCCTTACCATGGGCTCGCCGGTACTTATTTACCTGATGCTAGCCTTCTGGATGAACGTGCAAAAAAGCCTGCGTCGTGAGCGAAGCACCGTTTGGGATCTATAGTTATAGTTCCGACACAGTTCGCTTCTGCCTGACAAAATACTCCCACACAATGCTGCCTTTGTAAACGCCTGCCATACGGGCAAAATTGCCCTTTGGTTGCTGCGTTCTTCTGCGTTTACGCCAGTAGCTGCTGTTGCGTAAAACATCGGCATGGGCATCCAGCACGGCGCGTGCATCGGCTGTTTGGCCGGCCATTACCATCCTGAAGGCAGCCAGCCAGTCTAGTATAATGCGCAACACTATAGTTGGTATCAGCTCCGATCCCGGCAGGTTTTTATAAAGCAATGCCAGCCCATTTCTGAAGTTCAGGTACGTTTTGCGTGGGTTTGATTTATGCAGCGTGCCACCACCCACATGATATACCTGGCTATGGCCATTGTACATGATTTTGTATCCTGCATTTTTAGCGCGCCAGCAAAGGTCTATCTCCTCCATGTGCGCAAAAAAAGCAGGTTCCAGTCCGCCAAGCTCGTGGTATAGATTAGAGCGTACAAACATACAGGCTCCGGTTGCCCAGAAAATCTCCTGCACATCGTTGTATTGTCCCCGGTCTTCTTCCACGGTCTCAAACAAACGGCCACGGCAAAACGGGTAACCCAGGGTGTCTATCATTCCGCCGGCGGCTCCGGCATGTTCTAAAAAGTCCGGGTGCTGATGTGCATTTATCTTTGGCTGGCAGGCGGCTATAGTTTGGTCAGCATCCAGCATCGCAACTATAGGCTCTACCCATCCCGGCGTAACTTCCACATCCGAGTTAAGCAACACATAATATTCAGCCTCCACTTGTTGCAGCGCGAGGTTATAGCCTTCACAAAAACCGTGGTTCTGGGTAAGCCTGATTATTCTAACCTCCGGAAAGCTCTGCTCTAGGTAAACTATAGAATCGTCAGAAGAAGCATTATCAGCAACTATAACTTCGCAGCCCGGGCTGTTTGCCAACACCGATGGTAAAAACTGCTGCAGGTAGTGCTGGCCGTTCCAGTTGAGGATAACGATAGCCGTGCGGCTGGTACTATAAACCAAAACTGCCTAGATCTAAGCCTAGTATGTTAGGTAAAAGTCCGGAAGTATGCTTTTTCATTTCTTCCTGGGCACGCTCGGTAGCTGTCAGCATGGCGTTGTTCACGGCGGCTACTACCAGGTCGTTCACCATTTCACGGTCGTTAACATTCAGCAGCGATTCGTCTATCTCGATCTTTAAAAGCTTACGCTGGCCATTTACCGTTGCTTTTACTAATCCAGCACCGGCTTCGGCAGATACAGTTATATGTTGTAAGTTTTCCTGTGCTTCTTTCAGTTTGGCCTGGACTTCTTTCATTTTGCCCATCATGCCCATCATATCAAACATAGTCGTGTCGTTTTAAGGTAAAAATTCGGAGCCGCTCTGTACAACAATTCCGATTCCCAAATATACAAGCATATTCTCAGAAAGCAGAAAGAGTAGCAGGATTACTTGGCTAACTATAAAATTAGCCGGAAACTATAGTTAGCGTAAACTATATCTCCGCTCGCACTTATTTTAAGTAACTCTACCAGATTAAATATTCTGTCTGCCTATTATTAAAGATATTATTAGATTAAACATATTTATTATAGTATAAATATGTGAGTCGCTGCATGCATACCAGGCAAGGCTTCCGCTATGCACGGATACCTTGTTCACTCCTTTTCTTCACCCTCTACGCATCTAAGTTTTATTCTGAGACCTAATTACTTACCTATGAAAACTATTTTACTTAGTCTGAAAAGCAGTTTATGGCTGCGCTACACTGTCTTTGTTCTCATATTAATATCTATCATTTATCCAACTCAGGTGTCTGCCCAGGATATAAAAGAAGAGTGGATGCAAAGGTACGGTGGGGACGTGCCAAGCCAGGAAAGTACGGTAAAGCTGGTTAATGATAGTGAAGGCAACACATATGTAGCAGGCAATGCATTCAGTACCAGTTTAGGGCATCATATCGTAACTGTTAAATATTCCAGCTCAGGAGAAGAGCTATGGACCCGCCATTATAGTACATTAGAGACCCATCATGTTAGTGATATAACTGTGGACAGTACGGGGGATGTGTATTTAGTTGGTTCTATGTTCTCTCCAAGTGCTCTTCGAAGTATTCTATTAGTTATTAAATACAGTTCATTGGACGGAGAATTATTATGGACTATTCGTAGGTCTGAAGGTCGTCATACAATAGGTCGCCAGATCGAGTTGGATGATAAAGGTGATGGGTACGTTACTTCATACTCACAAAGTTTTGTACCTCCACGCCAGGTGACAATTTTAACCAAGTTTGATGCTGCAACTGGCGAAACTATATGGAGTGAAGGTTCATATGATCGGGATATTCCTGAAGATGAATACGATTTCAGATCTTTTGTACTTGATAGCTTAGGTGATGTTTACATAACAGGTACTAAGAGTAGTGCAGAACTCATCACGCATAAAATAAGTGGTTCTGATGGTGAAATACTCTGGACCCAAAGTAATATTGGTGGGCATCTTGATGCAGCTATAGCTCTAGATAATCATGGGGGAGTTTATGTTAATGGGTATACCAGAACTTCTTCTGATGGCATATCACAGGAGTTTCTGGTCAAATACCAGGCTTATAGTGGTGCACAACTATGGTATCAGAATCTAACAGTTGATGGTGAAGCTATATCGGGTATTAAGAACCTGCAAGCAGATGCATTTGGTGGAGTATACCTATCGGGAACTATAGATGGGAAAGCTCATATAGTACGTATAAATGCAGCAGATGGTACTACAGACTGGTCCACCCCTTTTAATCGTGAATTGGCTGCATTGGCTTTAGACGGTAAAGGTAACCTGTTTGCATCCGGATCGGGTACTGACACTGGTTACATCATCAGGAAATATTTGGTATCAAGTGGTCAGCAAGTGTGGACAGTACCTGATAATGATTCGGTAAAAGATTCTGTAACTGCATTCATTGTAAGTACAACCGGTACAGTACAGGTGGCAGGTATCAGTACATTGCCAGATAATACTACACATATATTCGTTGCAAGTCACAATGCTGCTAATAGAGAATTGATTTGGAAAACTGTATATTTAGGAATAACTCCAGCTTCAGATATAGCTCATGGTGTTGTAACAGACAAGGATGGGAATGTATACGTAACAGGAGTGGGAGGACCACCATCCCCTTATACTCAAGATGCTAAGACGGAAATTATTACCATAAAATATTCCCCAGCAGGCGAAGAACTATGGACCAGGTGCTATACTCTTGGAAACAGGTGGGGTGAATTATCAGAGAGTAAAATAGTATTGGATAATGCTAATGGCGTGTATGTCAACTTTGGCAATACTTTTTTGACTATCAAGTATGACGCACTTACCGGTGAACAGCTATGGGTTGATGGCTATTTTGAAGATGGTGCCAGTTTAGGAAGTAAAGACATCACAGTTGATGATGCCGGAGGGGTATACGTTACCGGATGGCGACGTAACGGTATTCACGAAGCAGTAACATTAAAATACGATGCAAATACGGGCAAAAGGATATGGAAAGCAAGCTATAGTTTAAGTGAAGAGTTTAATCAAGGAACTGCAATAGCTGTGCGTAACGGGCAGGTATTTGTAGCAGGATTTAGTTATGTGTTAGGGCCAGGAAGAGAAAGTAATAATGATATTTTCCTGTTAAAGTATAATACAGCAGACGGCAGCCAAATCTGGGATACTACTTATGATAGCGGATTTAACGATGTTCCTACAGATATGTTACTGGATTCAGGAAACGGACTCTTCATTGTTGGATACAGTCCAGGTGCTTCTTTATTGAAGTTTAATGCTGATTCAGGAAAAAGAATATGGACAATCAAGAACGAAGATCAGTCGACGATTGCAGCTATCGACAATGCTGGTGGCATATACACTGCGGGAAGAAACGGAGGGGAAGTATTAGTAAGGAAATATAATACCTTAACGGCAGAACCCCTATGGACCCAGAATTATGCTACGACATCAAGTGCCATTGCACATTCTATTGCGACTGACAGTGTAGGTGGAGTTTATGTAGCAGGATTAACAGACGGAAGTTTAACGACTGTAAAATATAGAGCATCTGATGGAGACAAGGTCTGGGAAGTAAAGAAAGAAAGACTTGTTGACATAAATAGCTTGTCAATACCTGTAGACCTAACATTGGATAACAATCTCAATGTGCTTGTTATTGGCTCCACCTTTAATCCTTTTTTGAGTACAGTTGACTTCTCCGGTTACGACATCCTGACAATCAAATACAGCCAACAGGGAGGAAATCTGTCATGCTTTGACCCATTACAAGTGCAGCTAAGTATGCCACCACAGGCAGTGCGGGTAGGCGAGCAGGTACTTACCACCGCCGACTTTAGAGACTACGTACCAGGAGAAGCGCATAACATCCGCTGGGCGTGGGGCGATCAGAGTCAGCCAACGATAGCTTACTTCTCGGCAGGAGATTCGCACATTACCGGCGAGCATACTTATACCCAGGCCGGCATTTACCGCGCAGGGCTGGACTTTAGCCAAAGCTGCCTGGTGCCAGAGAGCTACGACTTTGAAGAATGGCTGGTCATCTACGACCCTGCAGCAGGCTCAGTGACGGGGGGCGGGCAGCTGCTTTCTCTGCAAACCCAGCTACCGTGGATGAGCCAGCAACTTAACGCCCAGTTCAGTTTTAATGTGCGGTATAACCAAAACAAAGACACCGCTTCACAAGGCCAGACACAGCTTAATCTTCGGGAGCAGGGCGTATTCAGAAGCAACGCGATAGAATGGCTGGTGGTGCGCGGAGACCAGGCGCTGTGGCAAGGCACCGGCACCCTGAACGGTGAAGGTAACTATGGCTTTACCGCTTCTGTGTGGGATGGCCGCGGAACCGGAGATGATGATGCAGGAGATGAAATACGCATCCGCATCTGGGATAAGAATGCCGGCAATGCCATTGTGTATGATAACTTCGAGACAGCCGGCGATATCTATGATATGACCAATCCAACTTCGCGCATTGTCCGTGGCCAGATCATCATTCACCCATTTGCGACAGCCAGCAAAATAGTCAGCCAGCAGGCAACGTTTTACAATTACCCGAACACCTTCAAAGACAAGACCACCATAACCTTTACAGCAAAAAAAGCTGGAAACTATACTTTGGAAGTGTATGACATGCGCGGCAAACTGGTGAAGCAGTTCTGGAAAGGACAGGCTGAAGAAGGGCAGAACTATAGTGTGGAACTGGATGGGACCTCACTGCCAAAAGGAATTTATGTAGCCCGGCTGGTGAGCAGCACCGGTTCGCAAAGCATTAAAATGCTGCTGGAAAGGTAAATTTTACTGGTATGAAAAGTAACTACTGATCTGGAATCAATAACCCGCTCAGTAGTTACGCTACCAGCTTACATTATACCCGATATTGCTTTGAACTTACCCTCCACCGTATTGCTCTGGCCCTGGAGCATATCTGATCAGACTTGAACATACAGTCTAAGCACACTTATCTACCAGAATATTATGAAAACTATTTTACTTATTCGGAAGCGGAGCTCACAACTGCGCCACATTTTATTAAGTCTTTTACTACTAACTTTTATTTATCCCGCCAGTGTTTTTGCCCAGGATGTAAAGGAAGAGTGGGCGAGGCGGTATAAGGGTGAAGTTCTGGACGCTAATACTACTGTACACTTAGCGGTAGACAAAGATGGCAATAGCTATGTCACAGGTAATAGCAGTACTAGCGGAGGCAGATATACCCATATAGTTACTGCTAAATACTCTCCGGAAGGTGAAGAACTTTGGGCAGTACGATACTTCAGTGGTTTTACAGCAGAAGTAAATGACATTGCTGTGGATGCTAATGGAGACGTGTATATTGTTGGCTCAGATGATCATTATCTTCTTTCAAGAGGAGATGATATGGTTATAAAATACGATGGTAAAAACGGTGCTCAACTTTGGCGTACTTTAAATCTAATAAGAGGGAATAGCCGCGGTAGCAAAATATTGGTAGATAATATGGGAGGTGTATTTGTTGTCGGACATACTTCCATTTCTATTATTCGTTATTCCTTAATTAAATTAAATACTTCTGATGGCAGTGTGGTCTGGTCTAATTATTTAACAAGAACAGGCAGTGCCGAAAACCCTTCAAATAACTTGTTGAAATTTTTCGATTTTGAGCTGGATGAAGCGGGGGATGTATACGTGACCGGTATGTTCAGGGAATCAGCACTGGCAACTATACAGGAAATTGTAACGCTCAAGTACCATGGGGGAAATGGTGAAACTATCTGGGTTCAAAATTATGATGGAACTAAATTCCGTGACGTTACTGGGTTAGCTGTTGATGATTCTGGAGGGGTCTTCATCTCCGGATCAACTATGGGGTCAGCAGAAGGCTTTTTAATAAAATATCAGGCTTCTGATGGAGAACAACTCTGGAATAGACCTATTCCTAAAAATGATTTTCTTATACTAGCCAATAATAATATAGCAATAGATAACGAGGGAGGAGTGTACAGTGGAGGTGCAATTGATGGCGTTAATTATGTTATCAGATATAGTGCTGAGACTGGGGCTACAGAATGGCAAACAGCTTTTGAAGGAACCATAAGAAAGCTGGTTACAGCTAAGGCAGGTGTAGTTTATGCTGCAGGTAGTAGTTCAAGTGCTGAATACCTTATAAGTAAATATGAGGCCGTAACAGGGAAACTATTATGGCAGCATTTGAGTGAAAACGACAGTAACTACTATACGGATGAAATAACAGATATTAGGATCAGTAGCTCAGGAATACATATAGTTGGACTAGGTGCAACAGCTGATGACAGATTAAAGATGTTTGTGGCGAAACATCAGCCTTCTAATGGAGCACAACTATGGAAAAACAGGATACAGGGTTTACAAACGAGGGATGAACCTACAGGTTTTAAAACAGATCAGGAGGGAAACATTTATGTAGCAGGCAGAAGCGTAACACCAGAAGTAAAGGGTGTCACTTCAAACACTTTTGTATCTATTATAAAATACTCTTCCACAGGAGAAGAATTGTGGTCATTAAACAGCAATACAATAATTTCAAGTTCACCCACAGAAGATAACAACTTTGTTGTAGATAATGCCGGTGGAGTTTTTTTAGTTGGAACCACATTCGATAGCAGTACAGGTAGGATTGCTTTTTTGATCGAAAAATATAGTGCTGCTGATGGAAGCAAACTCTGGGAAAATACTTACAGTGAAGAGGGATACTCAGCAATGGATGCAGCTATAGCAGCAGATAATGCAGGTGGAGTTTATATAACTGGAACAAAAGGCTTAAATGGGTCCCAATTTATAACAACTATAAAATATAATGCAGCTACAGGTGCTCAGGAGTGGATTGCTGAAAATGAAAAAGGGATTGCTGCTGATATAGTTGAAACTAATGCCATAGTTTATGTTGCTGGCACCACCTTTAAGATGCCTTCTGGTCCAGGTCAGCCTGATCAGGACTTTCTGATACTAAAATATAACGCATCGGATGGATCTTTGGATTGGAAAAGCTCCTATAATAGTGGAAACATTGATATTAGCCGAAAGATAGCGGTTGATGAAGAAAATGATGTTTATGTGTTAGGACCAAGTGGAGGGTCTTATGGTACTGTAAAATTTGATGCTCAAACCGGTAAGCAGATTTGGGTTGCTCAGGATGTAGAACCTATAGACGAAGTCGCTATAGCTACAGATGATAATGGTGGTATTTATCTAACAGGTAGTAGTGGAGGTAACTTTGTTACTGCCAAATATAGTGCATCAGATGGTAAGCAATTATGGCAAAGCGAGTATGATGTTGAGTATCGTTCTATTGGTAGAGATATTACGGTTGATAATTTAGGAGGGGTTTATGCAGTAGGAGCTGTCGTACAGACTGGCGCAGGAGCAGAAAGTTTTGTAACAAGAAAGTATGATGCTACTGACGGAAATGCTGTCTGGACTATAGTTAAGCCAGTTGGACCAAATGACCTGGCAAATGTAATAACACTTGACAAGGACCGGAATGTGATTATTTCAGGCTCTGTCCGCAATCAGAATCCAGCAGATTCCGATTTTCTTACCATCAAATACAACCAGAAGAGCGAACTACCATGTTTCGATCCGTTACAAGTACAGCTGAGCCTGCCGCCACATGCCGTGCGCGTAGGAGAGCAGGTACGCACCACTGCCGACTTTGGCGACTATGTGCCGGGAGAAGCGCATAACATCCGCTGGGAGTGGGGCGATCAGGGTGTGCCAACTATAGCTTATTTCTCAGCAGGGGATTCCCACATTACTGGCGAGCATACTTACATCCAGGCGGGCATTTACCGGGTAGGGCTGGACTTCAGCGAAAGCTGCCTGTTGGCTGAAAACGATGACTACAAAGAATGGCTGGTGATCTACGACCCAAATGCCAGTTCCGTGACCGGTGGCGGGCAGCTTCTTTCCCTGCAAACAGCTTTCCCATGGATGAATCAGCAACTTAATGCCCAGTTCAGTTTTAATGTAAAGTATAACCAAAACCGGAATACTACTCCGCAAGGCCAGACACAACTTAACTTACGCGATC
The DNA here is from genome assembly GCF_040278685.1 of Pontibacter populi. NCBI lineage: Bacteria > Pseudomonadati > Bacteroidota > Cytophagia > Cytophagales > Hymenobacteraceae > Pontibacter > Pontibacter populi. The sequence continues at coordinate 333,966 of NZ_JBEOKT010000003.1, read as the reverse complement.
AGGGCGTATTCAGAAGCAATACTATAGACTGGCTGGTAGTGAGAGGTAACCAGGCGCTGTGGCAGGGCACCGGCACCTTGAACGGACAGGGCAACTATGGCTTTGTAGCTTCGGTATGGGATGGCCGCGGAACCGGCGCAGACGATGCCGCCGATGAACTGCGCATCCGCATCTGGGATAAGAATGCCGGCAATGCCATCGTGTATGACAACTTCGAAACGGCCGGCGATATCTATGACATGACCAACCCGACCTCACGCATTGTCCGTGGTCAGATCATTATTCACCCTCTTGCTACAGCCAGCAAAATTGCCAGTAAACAAGAAACGCTTTACAACTACCCAAACACGTTCAGAGACAAGACCACCGTTACCTTTACAGCAGACAAATCAGATACGTACAGGCTGGAAGTATATGACATGCGCGGCAAACTGGTGAAACAACTATGGCAAGGAGAAACTGAAGAAGGCCAAAGCTATAGTGTGGAACTAGATGGAACAGCATGGCCGAAAGGCATTTACGTAGCCCGGCTGGTGAGCAGCACCGGCTCGCAAACCATTAAAATGCTGCTGGAAAAGTAGAAATGTAACGATAACTGATGAACTACAGAAAAGAAAAGGGAGCCGTTTAAGCTCCCTTTTTTATTGTTACCTGATAAGCGTTACAGTTCCGGTTCGCCGTTTGGTAGTGCCATCCTGCAGTTTCAGAATTACTTCATAAGCATAAACTCCGGTCGGTTGTGGTTTGCCATTGTAAGTGCCATCCCAGCCTGTAGTACGGTCTTCGGAACTATAAACTACCTGCCCCGAACCACTGATCACGCGAATAGAGAACCCATCAAATCGTTTGCCTTTTACCTCAAACAGGTCATTTAGTCCATCGCCATTGGGGGTGAAACCACTGGGTACATAAAGAGCATATTCCAGTTTTATAGTTTCGTTGTTGGAGTAGGTAATGGCATTGCTGTTTGAAGTCGCTTTTATGCGATACCGGAAAACCTGCTCCTGTTCGTCGGCAAGTTGCACGGTGTGGGTGTTGCCTCTTACAGTTACAGTTCTCAGCACATTGCCACTTTCATCCAGGGTTTCCAAACTATAGCCGGCAGCACCATCCGGGAAACTGGTATAGTTTGTCCAGGTAAGATTGGCAGTTTCATCGGGGTTTTGCTTTACCGTAAAAATAATAGGGCAACTCGGGCTGCTCACGGGCGCGGTAATATTGCAGGGGTTGGTGAAGCTGGCGCGGTAACAAACGGCGGTGGCCGTTCCGGGTTTGTCGCTGAGCATTTGTTGCGGTGAAGTGGTAAGGTCAGTAAAATCCCCACCGTTTACACTTCGCTGGTACTTAGCCGATTTTATAGTTTCGCCTTCGGGCAACTGAAACGTTAATTCAACTTCATTTTGCAGGTTAAAAGTCGAGAACAGGTTTCCGGCTGGCGGTACTATAGTTGATGTTACGGAAAGGCAACTCTGTGCCGAAGCAGAAGTTGTTTTACCGTCTGTGGAGATCGCTTTCACCTCGTAGCAAACCTGTTGTCCGCAGCGCACATCTGTATCCGTGTATGTTACTATAGTTCCGGGCAAAGTTTGCAATAGTGTGCCGTTACGGTATAGTTCGTATTGCTTGTTCTGGCCTGTTTTACTCTCCCAGCTTATAGTTACCTGCTCGTTACCGCCAGAGGTAGTAAGCGGTATATTATAAACTTTGGAAGAGGCTGGTAAAACAGAACCACAGGCATCTGTAGCTTCCAGAATATACTCGGTAGGAGCAGCTGTATTTGTGTTGTTTAAGGTGAAATTAGTTTGAGTAAGGGCGATAGCAGCTACAGTTTTATAGTTGGTTTCCTGTTCGGTTTTACTTTTAAGCGTGTAGTTATAGCCTTGTAACAGGTTGCTGAACGTAAAGTCTATTCTACCGGCAGTCGCATTCTGGGTCTGTACTTTCAGTAGCGTTATGACTAGCGAACTATAGGCCGGAAGATCGTTGATCGTTTGCCTGGCAACCGGCGAGGTGCAGGTGCCTCCGGCGTAACCTCCTGTAACAGATATCTCATGCGGGCCATTTTTAGTGTATGTATGAACGATAGGTGGGATGCCTGTTGCAGTATTATACACCACTTTACTCTGATTATCGCCGAACCTGACGATATAAAAGTCGTAGCTGCTGTCGGTTATCTGGATGGTAAAAGTGCGGTTGGCGCAGGCTGTGGTTGTGAACGAGGGCAGCGGGGTGTCCACTACCTCAAAAGTACGCTCAAAAGATTCGCTTACACCTTCTAAATTACCAAACTGGGTAACAGTAACCGGGCCTGGAAACGTAAATTTGTAAGACTTCTGCTTGGCTTCCTCAGTACTGAAATCGAGCCCGTTTCGGCTATCGTAATCGTAATATTCCTTATCGGCATCTACACCACCGCAATCTTTAAAATACACCGTCTGGCCAACACAAAAACTGGTGATCTCGATGATATAGTTCGGATCGGCATACGCCTTAAAGCACCTTTGCTGGGCATTGGCAACAAAGCCAATGAGCAGTAAAACCAGAAACAGGAACAGACGCTTTTTCAAGACACGTATAGTTTTAACAGTTGGTGTACGAATTTACCTAAAATGATCTAACTATAAAGTATAAAACTAAAACGGCTACACTTTTTGCAAAGTATAGCCGCTCTATGAAGTATAAATTATGGTTACTATGATCTATAGTTGCGTAGGAAATCAATGCCCTTCATGATGTCGTCGTGCAGCACGCGGTCAGTAGATACAAATGGCACAGCTTCACGGAACGAACTATAGAGTTGCTCTAAAACAGGAGATGTCTTCAGCGGTCTTCGGAAATCGATGGCCTGTGCGGCATGCATCAGTTCTATAGCTAACACGCGCTCCACGTTCTGCACAACCTGGTATAGCTTGGTAGCGGCATTGGCACCCATACTTACATGGTCTTCCTGGCCGTTCGACGATGGAATGGTATCGATAGAAGCTGGTGTACAAAATTGCTTGTTCTGGCTAACGATAGAAGCGGCTGTGTACTGCGTGATCATAAAACCTGAGTTCAGACCAGGCTCGGCCACTAAAAAGTCAGGTAAGCCACGCGTTCCTGAGATCAGCAGGTAACTGCGGCGCTCCGAAATGCTACCCAGTTCTGCCATGGCAATCGCCATAAAATCTAAGGCCAGCGCCAGTGGCTGACCATGGAAGTTACCGCCTGAAATGATCTCGTCTTCGTCAGGGAAGATGTTCGGGTTATCGGTTACGGAATTTATCTCGGTCAGGAAAACTTCTTCGGCGTAGCGCAGCGCGTCTTTGCTGGCACCATGTACCTGTGGTATGCAGCGGAACGAGTACGGATCCTGCACATGTACTTTGTCCTGAACTATAAGCTCGCTTCCATCCAGTAAATTTCTGAAAGTTTCAGCAGTCTGCAGCTGCCCTTTGTGCGGACGAACCTTGTGTATCAGTTCATTAAAAGGCTCGATTCTACCATCAAATCCATCTAAAGACAAAGCTCCAATTAAGTCAGCTTGTGCAGAAAGTCGGCGGGCCTGCAGCAGGTTGTAAACACCGTAAGCGCTCATAAACTGCGTGCCGTTCAGCAGGGCAAGTCCTTCTTTGGCTTTCAGGGCAATCGGTTCCCAGCTAAACATTTCCAGTACGTGGCGGCTTTCGAGCTTGTAACCCTGGTAATGTACTTCGCCTAAGCCAATTAGCGGCAGACAAAGGTGCGCCAACGGAGCAAGGTCGCCGCTGGCACCAAGTGAGCCTTGCTGGTAAACTATAGGATAAATGTCGCGGTTATAAAAATCAATAAGTCTTTTTACCGTCTGCACTTGCACACCACTATGCCCGTACGCCAGCGACTGTACTTTTAACAGCAACATCAGCTTCACCACTTCCTGCGGAACTTCCTGGCCGGTGCCGCACGCATGCGACATCATCAGGTTACGCTGCAGCTGCTCCAGGTCACTGTTCGAGATCTTGTTCTTGTAAAGCGAGCCAAAGCCGGTATTGATACCGTAAATGCTGCGCTCGTTCTGCTTCATCTTATCCTGCAGGTAGTCGTAGCACTTTTGGATGCGCTGCTCGGCATCTGCAGATAAAGCCAGGCTATAGTTACCGGAAATGATCTCCTGTATGCGCTCCAGGCTCAGGTGCTCGCCGGAGATGTGGTGTACGTCGCTCATGTTATGCTATTTCTTTCAGCTGGGCAATGATGTCGTCGATGTATAGTTCGTCCTGTTCGCCGGTCTGCATGTCGCGGAGTTTTAGCTTGCCGCTTGCCATTTCTTCGGAGCCAACCAGCAGCACGAACGGTATATTTTTCTGATCGGCATAGCCCATCTGTTTTTTCAGTTTGGCCGTTTCCGGGTATAGCTCCGACGAGATGCCGGCATCGCGTAGTTTCTGCAGCAACGGTAATGCGTATAGTTCGGATTCCTTATCAAACTGAACTATAAGCACCTTGGTACTTAGCTGTGCGCTTACCGGGAACAGGTCCAATTCTTCCAGCACATCGTAAATGCGGTCTACGCCAAACGAGAAGCCCACACCCGATACGCCAGGCAATCCGAACATGCCTGTCAGGTTATCGTAACGGCCGCCGCCACTGATGCTGCCCATGCTCACGTTGTTCACTTTCACTTCAAAAATGCAACCGGTGTAGTAGGAGAGGCCACGGGCCAAGGTTACATCCAGTTGCAGGCGCGGATTACCGGATGGATTTGTAGAAGATAAAGCGTTGCTGCCCAGGTTATCGAGGTACGTCCAAACGTCGTTCAGATCTTTCAGGCCGCGCTGGCCTTCTTCGGTTTCGCCCAGTATAGTTTGCAGTTGCTGCAGCAGTTCCTGGTTATTGCCTTCCAACGTATAAAGTGGCTCCAGTTTGCCAACCGCATCTTCCGAAATGCCACGCTCCAGCAGCTCTTTGCGCACGCCTTCCTTGCCGATTTTATCCAGCTTATCTATAGCCACGCAAATATCGCCTTCACGGCCTTTCTCGCCAATGGCTTCGGCAATGCCAGCCAGCACGCCACGGTGGTTTATCTTTATCGTGAAATCCGTCAGGCCCAACGTTGTGAGCACTTCGTCGATCATCTGCACAATCTCAGCTTCGCAAAGCAGGGAGTTGGTGCCTACTACGTCGGCATCGCATTGGTAAAACTCACGGTAGCGGCCTTTCTGCGGACGGTCGGCACGCCACACCGGCTGTATCTGGTAACGCTTGAAGGGGAAGGTGATCTCGTTGCGATTCATCACTACGAATCGGGCAAAAGGCACGGTCAGGTCGTATCGCAGAGCTTTTTCGGAAATCTTACGGATAAGGTGTTTAGAGCCCTGCTCGATATCGGCGGGAGTGGTTTTGCCAAGATAATCGCCGGAGTTCAGGATCTTGAAGATCAGCTGGTCGCCTTCGTCGCCGTACTTGCCGGTAAGCACCGACAGCTGTTCCATGGCCGGAGTTTCGAGGGGCAGGTAGCCGAACTTCTGGAAGGTGCTACGGATAATGCTGAAAATATAGTTACGCTTTACGACCACAGCCGGGCCAAAATCGCGGGTTCCTTTGGGTATACTTGGTTTCTCTTTGCTCATGCTAAAAACTTTGCCGGCGAAGTTACTAAGTTATGCCCATAAAAGACACGGGATATTATAGAAATGCGGTATATAGTTTGTCAGAAATAGCAAGGAGTTTATAAAATTCAGTTACGCTAATTATTAATATCAAAGAGCACAACAGGAACAACAGGCAAAGTATATCGGTATTTGCTTCTGATAATTTCGATAAAATATAGTTTGATGCCATTTAAGGATAGTGAAATAATAAAGCTTTGTTTATCTTGTCGTAGCATATGATAAGGCTATCCATTACTTCTGAAATTACTAACATCACGCAATAAGCCTTATTATCAGCATTGATAATATGAATTCAAACACCATTGACAGTCTGAGAGAGGCTTTAAAGCATTCTCCTGACAACGTACCCTTGCGACTACTCCTGGCTGAAAACTTGCTGGCTCTGAACGAACTACAGGAAGCAGAAGATGAATTTACAACCCTTTTAAGGTACACCAACGAACTAAAAGCCAGGATAGGCCTGGCCAAGGTATTTTTCCGAAAAGGTAATTTTTCGGCTTGTAATGTTATTTTAGAAGAAATAGTAGAGCAGGGAACACAGGATGTAGAGATATTAACACTGCACGCTAAAGCCCTGTTAAACGAAAATGCCGTGAGCCGGGCTGTTGAGGTTTACCAAATGGCATTAGAAATAAACCCGGGTTTGAGCGATGAAGAGCTGGATAGCCAGTTAAGAATCACGAGCATCTACGAAGAAGAGAAAAGCAGCGAGGCGTTGGATGGTCGTTTCCTGCAGAAGCCTGATGTTACTTTTGCTGATGTAGGCGGAATGGAAGCAGTAAAGAAAGAGATTGAGCTAAAAATCATTAAACCACTACTGCACGCCGACCTGTACAAAGCCTATGGTAAAAAAGTTGGGGGAGGCATTTTGCTGTATGGCCCACCCGGGTGCGGTAAGACATTTATTGCCAAAGCTACTGCCGGCGAGGTAAATGCAAAGTTCATCAATGTAAGCCTGAACGACATTTTAGATATGTGGATCGGTGGCAGCGAACGGAACCTCCACGAGATTTTTGAACTGGCCAGACACAATACTCCTTGTGTGCTCTTTATAGATGAAATAGATGCCCTGGGTGCCAGCCGAAGTGATATGAAGCAATCCAGTGGACGCCACCTGATCAACCAGTTTTTACAGGAACTGGACGGCATTGATAATAATAATGATGGGGTGTTGATTTTAGGAGCCACTAATACGCCCTGGAATCTGGATCCGGCTTTCCGGAGGCCAGGCAGGTTCGATAGAATAGTTTTTGTGCACCCGCCTGATGATGCCAGCCGTGAAGCTATACTTCGGCTTAAGCTAAGCAACAAACCCATAGGTAATATTGATTACGCTCAAGTAGCTAAGAGAATTGAAAACTTCTCCGGAGCAGATATTGATGCTATTATAGATATCGCTATTGAGCTGAAACTGGAATCGTCTTTTGCTGATGGCATTCCTAAGCCAATAGAGACAAAAGACCTACTGGAAGCGGTGAAAAGGCATAAGCCCAGCACACAGGAATGGTTTACTACAGCTAAAAACTACGCCATGTTTGCCAACGCATCCGGGCTGTACGACGATATTTTGACTTATCTGAAAATTAAAAAATAATATGGTAGAGGATTACAGGCTATCTAAGGTTGACATTCTGTTCGAACAGAAGAAGTATGCAGAAGCCGAGCGTTTATTAAGAGATCTGTTAGCCGAAGATGTAAACAACATACATTACCTGTCGTTACTCGCTGAGGCGAATTTGCAGCAGGATAAAGTGGCTATTGCAGAAGAAATTATAGACAATGCCATTGGGCTTTCGCCTGGTACACCGCATCTATACTATATAAAATCCAGAATTTCCGGCTTTGAAGAAAAGTACGACGAAGCTGAAGACAGTATTGAGCAGGCAATCACATTAGACCCTTATGACGCAGATTATTTTGCCTGGCTGGCAAAAGTAAAGCTCGTCAGAAAAGAATATGTAGCTGCACTGGAGTATGCTGACAAAGCGCTTGAGATAGATGCCGAGAATTTACTTGGTTTGAATACCCGCAGCACTGCGTTGCTCAAACTAAACAAAAAAGAGGAGTCTTTTGCCACCATTGAGGGAGCTTTAAGAGAAGACCCGAACAACTCCTATACACACGCAAACTATGGCTGGGGACTATTGGAAAAAAGTGATCATAAAAAAGCGTTAGTGCATTTTAAAGAATCGCTACAGCATAACCCTAACTATGAATATGCCCAGGCTGGATTGCTGGAAGCGTTAAAAGCCGGCAACCCAGTGTACCGTTGGTTTTTGAAGTACTCTTTTTTCATGAGCAACCTTACTTCAAAATATCAGTGGGGAGTGATCATTGGTTTTTATGTAGGCCAGCGCATTTTACGGTCAGTTGCTAACAACAATGAAACCTTACAACCTTACCTGACGCCTTTGGTTGTACTGCTCGCTCTCATAGCCTTCTCGACCTGGGTGATGACACCAATAAGTAACTTGTTTCTGCGCTTTAATAAATACGGGCAGCTGCTTTTAGATAAAACTGAAAAGAAGAGCTCTAATTTTGTTGCTATTAGTTTTGTACTGTTCCTGGTAGGAGTTATTTCATACTTTGCTACTACCGACGACAGATTTCTGGCAGTTGCTGCTTTCGGGTTTGCTATGATGGTGCCTTTCAGCATAATGTTTACACCTACAAAGTATAAATATTCTTTGCTAACCTATTCAGGTGTATTAGCTATAGTTGGTTTGGGGGCTATAGTCTTTACTTTTTCGACAGGCATCCTTTTCAATCTGTTATCGGTCATCTTTATTTTCGGATTTATTTCCTTCCAGTGGGTAGGTAATTATTTAACTATTAAATAATGCGACTGTAGAAACAGGATATATCCTTTGAATATCATCCCATGCAACCAAGATTAATTTCCATTGAAGAAAATAGCAATATTTAACATATTGTAACACTAAACGCTACTTTCTACCTTGCCGTAGCTTATATGACCCTATTAGGGATACAAACTGGAATACAACCATGGAAAAAAATAAGATCACTGTACAATCAACTATAAACGCTGATATCCAGAAAGTCTGGACCTACTGGACTTCACCTGAACATATAGTAAACTGGAATTTTGCATCCGATGACTGGCACTGCCCATTTGCTAAAAACGATGTTAGGACCGGTGGTAAGTTTAGCTCAACTATGGCTTCGAAGGATGGGAAAATGAGCTTCGATTTCGGTGGTGAATATGATGAAGTTGTAGACCAGAAGAAACTGGCTTTTACTATGGCAGACGGCAGGCAGGTTATAGTATCGTTTGAAGACATGGGTAACAACACAACAAAAGTGACTGAAGCTTTTGATGCAGAAAACACGCACTCAGATGAAATGCAACGTGCTGGCTGGCAAGCTATAGTTAATAATTTTAAAAAGTACGTGGAGGCTGCCTAGAGCAATCAGGTTATATCTCGGCGGCAAACAGAACTATAAAAGTATAAATAAGCGAAAGCGCTTCTCTAACGAAGAGGAGCGCTTTTGTTATGAATTATAAATTGTAATTGTAAGCTTTTACGTTAAATAACTATACCTGAACTCGGAGGCCCACTCCTTATTAACCAGTACCGATGATAATGCCTAAAAACATACTTGCTTTTATAGTTGCGATACTTCTGACATCTACCTGTTTTGCACAGTTACCAAAAGTAGCTGGCGGCACCATTAAGCGCTATGAGCAATTCCCTTCTAAGCACATAAAACCCAGGACAGTAGATGTATGGCTGCCTGAGAACTACGATTCAACCCAACGGTATGCGGTACTATATATGCACGACGGACAAATGCTTTTCGACAGCACCAAAACCTGGAATGGACTGGAATGGAAAGTAGACGAAACGCTTTCGGCATTACAGGCTAAAGGACAGATCAGAAAAACGATTGTAGTAGCCACCTGGAACATACCAAAGTATAGGTTTGCTGAATACTTCCCTGAAAAAGCGCTGAATAACTTACCTGAAAAACTGCGCGAAGATCTGGTGAATAACGAACTGATGGATAAACCACAGGCCGACAATTACCTGCTCTTCCTGACCCAAGAACTGAAGCCCTTTATTGACAGCACTTTTGCGACCTACACCGACAGGGAAAATACGTTTATAGCTGGCTCCAGCATGGGCGGACTGATCTCTTTATATGCAATCTGCGAATACCCTGAAGTTTTTGGCGGTGCTGCCTGCCTATCCACGCACTGGCCGGGCAGCCTGCGCATACAAAATGCTACCATACCCAAAGCTATTGTAACTTACCTGGAGCAGAAACTGCCATCCCCTGAAACCCACAAAATATACTTTGATTACGGAACCGCCACCCTGGATGCTTTTTATAAACCGTACCAAACTATGGTAAATAAACTAATGAAGGACAAAGGCTACACAAGGAAAAACTGGGTAACCAAAGAGTTTACAGGAGAAGGGCACTCAGAAGCGGCTTGGGCACGTCGCTTACACCAGCCATTACAGTTTTTGTTAAGTACGAAGGAACCAGTAAACCACATCGGAAAGTAAAACAAAAGGAGCTTTAAAGTATAAACTCTTTGCTGGCGCGGGTTTGCATCCCGTGCCTTACTATGCTATCTTATTTGTATTCATACTGGTCAGCATTTCCAGGTGAGACCCATGTTTACCCATTTGCTGTGTGTTTTCACTAGTAAACATTATAGTCAGCTATTTGGATTGTTTGTGAAAACACCAACAATGGCTCAGCAACACCTTAACTTTAACTTCGCCATAGTTTGGGCTAATCCACTGTAACCAAATTCATAATCGAATTCTAACGCAGGCTATTTTATAATACAGATAACTATAAAACCTCAACTATAACAACATTTATAATTATGTAACGCTATAATAACAGCCCATCTTTTAATGATTTATTATTTAAACTAAGGTTATAGTTATTATGGAACACAGATCTGCCGCTGATATGGTGAGTGAAGCCAAACAGCAAATCGAAAACCTGACGCCTGAGCAGGTAAAAGAAGAATTAGACAAAGGCAACGCTACCCTGATCGATATTCGGGAGAGCGAAGAGCTGAGCCAGAATGGTAAAATTGAAGATGCTGTGCATGCACCACGGGGCATGATAGAATTTTATGCAGATCCGTCTCTTCCGTACCACAAACCCGAGTTTGATAAAAATAAAAGATTGATTCTGCATTGTGCGGGTGGTGGTCGTTCTGCGCTGGCTACAACTACCTTAAAAAAGATGGGCTACAATAACGTAGCGCACATGGATGGTGGATTTAAGGCATGGAACGAAGCGGGCTATCCGGTTACAAAATAGAACTATAGCATTAAATAAAAAAGCGCTCCGGATTAACTTCGGAGCGCTTTTGGTTTTAACTATAAACTATAGTTTAGTCCTCCTTGCGGGTAACCCAACTCAGGTTATAGAGGTCTTTTCTGCGGTCTTTAAGGTTACGTACGCTACCTGCCGTATTCAGATCTTTTAGTAGGTTAAGGTCCAGGTCAGCTATCAGCGTCATCTCGGTATTTGGCGTGGCTTCGGCAATTACGGCATCATGCGGAAAAGCGAAGTCGGAAGGAGAGAAGACCGCCGATTGCGAGTACTGGATATCCATGTTCTCGACTTTCGGTAAGTTACCTACACTGCCGGTTATAGCCACGTAGCATTCGTTCTCGATAGCACGAGCCTGGGAGCAAAGTCGAACGCGCAGGTAGGCGTTTTTGGTATCTGTCCAGAATGGCACGAAAAGTATTTTCATGTCCATATCCGAGAGCATACGGGCTAGTTCCGGGAACTCTACATCGTAGCAGATCAGGATACCAATTTTGCCGATGTCCGTGTCAAAGATCTTTAGTTTGTGGCCACCGCGCATACCCCAATAGTGCGACTCATCAGGGGTTACGTGCAGTTTATATTGCTTGTCATAGGTACCATCGCGGCGGCACAGGTAGCTTACGTTATATAGTTTGTTGTCGTAATATTCAGGCATGCTGCCGGCAATAATATTGATGTTGTACGACAACGCCAGGTGTATCATGCGCTCGCGAATCTCATCGGTATATTCGGCCATACTTCTGATCGCTTCTGATGGAGAATCTTCTTTGGTCAGGGCCATCAATGGCGCATTAAAGAACTCCGGAAATACCACAATATCAGACTTGTACGAGCTCACCGTATCCACAAAGAACTCGATCTGCTGCATCATGTCGTCCAGCGATTTTACAGAGCGCATCTGCCACTGCACAATGCCTATCCGGACTACCGATTTGGTACCACCAATCAGCTTTTCCTTCTCCTCAAAGTATACGTTTACCCACTCCAGCAAGGTAGCGTAGGCGCGCGAGTCAGTATCATCGGGCAGGTAGTTCTTCATGATCTTACGCACATGGAACTCGTTGCTCAGCTGGAACGAAAGTACCGGATCCGAAAGCTCCTTGTTACGCACCATCTCGATGTACTTGGCAGGCGTAAGTTTGTTGGCGTAATCTTTATAACCTGGTATGCGACCACCGGCAATAATACCACGCAGGTTCAGGTTTTCACACATCTCCTTGCGGGCATCGTAAAGGCGACGGCCCAGGCGCAGGTTACGGTACTCGGGGTCTACAAATACGTCAATGCCATAGAGTGTATCACCTTCCGGGTCGTGCGACTTAAAGGTGCCACGGTCCACGATCTGTTCGTAAGTATGTTTGTCGCCATACTGGGCATAATCCACTATAAGACTCAGGGCGCCAGCTACTACTCTTCCCTTATCTTCAATGCAGATCTGGCCTTCCGGAAATTTCTTCAGCAGGTTCGAAAATTCCTTTCTGCTCCAGGCACCGTCAATGTTACGGTAAACCGTATCCATTATCTCTTTAACCTCTTTATAGTCTTTGAGCTCGAGCTGGCGCAGTAATAATTTGTGTTCTGTGTGTTCTGTACTTTCTTCGTTCTTATCACTCATAGTTTGATATTGTCTCTTTTATGCTACAGGTATACGTGCAGTAAGTATAGTTTCGATACAATTATACTTCAGGTACGCTGTACACCTGGTATCAAAGTTAAAAATAAAAGCGCAGCTGTTTAGCTACGCTTTATAGTTTGTGTGGTGATTGTCATCCCCCTACCCCCTTCAAAGGGGGACTTTATCAGATAACGTAAACAAAATTTAAATCTCACGCATTGTTGAGTGTCCCCCTTTGAAGGGGGTAGGGGGATGATTAAACGTATGCTAACTATAACTGCACTTCAGGTATATCGCCTTCTACTATAAGAGTTCCTTCGGTTGCTTTTCGGATATCTTCTACTGTTACACCAGGTGCACGCTCTAAAAGTTTAAAACCTTTATCGGTTACTTCCAGCACGGCCAGGTCGGTTACAATTTTCTTCACGCACTTCAGGCCAGTTATCGGCAGGGTGCATTCTTTCAGGAGTTTTGAAGAACCGTCTCGGGCGGTGTGCTGCATGGCAACTATAATGTTTTTGGCGGATGCCACCAGGTCCATGGCGCCACCCATGCCTTTCACCATTTTGCCCGGAATTTTCCAGTTGGCAATGTCGCCTTCTTCAGAAACTTCCATGGCGCCTAGTATAGTTAAGTCAACGTGTTCGCCGCGTATCATACCAAAGCTATCCGCAGAACTGAAAATAGACGAGCCCGGCAATGTAGTTATAGTTTGTTTACCCGCATTTATCAGGTCAGCATCTACTTTATCGTCGGTAGGGAAGGGGCCCATGCCCAGCAAACCATTCTCTGACTGCAATACCACTTCTATACCATCCGGAATATAGTTGGCCACCAATGTCGGGATACCGATACCCAGGTTCACATACATCCCGTTCTTAACTTCCTGTGCGATTCTTTTCGCTATCTGATTTTTATCAAGTGCCATTTTGTTCTGATTTAAGCCTGTCTAACCGTTCTCTGTTCGATGCGTTTTTCGTACTTCTCACCCTGGAAAATGCGCTGCACAAAAATGCCCGGCGTGTGGATCATGTTCGGATCGAGCTCGCCGGCTGGTACCAGTTCTTCCACTTCAGCAACCGTTATTTTTCCGGCAGTGGCCATCATCGGGTTAAAGTTCCGGGCAGTGCCTTTGTAGATCAGGTTGCCGGCCGTGTCGCCTTTCCAGGCTTTTACGAACGCAAAGTCAGCTTTCAGCCAGGTCTCCATCAAATACATCTTGCCGTTGAACTCGCGACTTTCTTTGCCTTCGCCTACTTCGGTACCATAACCGGCCGGGGTAAAGAAAGCAGGAATACCAGCGCCTCCGGCACGGATGCGTTCTGCCAACGTTCCTTGCGGGTTCAGTTCCACTTCCAGTTCTCCGCTAAGTAGTTGGCGCTCAAACTCGGCATTTTCGCCTACATAGCTGGAGATCATCTTTTTCACCTGGCGCTTCTGCAGCAGCAGGCCAATCCCGAAATCGTCTACACCGGCATTATTTGAGATACATGTAAGGTCTTTCACATCCAGGCGCAATAGCTCCTGTATGCAGTTCTCCGGTATTCCGCACAAACCGAAGCCACCCAGCATGAGTGTCATGCCATCCTGAACACCCTGCAATGCCTCCTGAACGTTTTTAACAGTTTTATTGATCATAGTTATTTAAAGTGCTGAGGTTCCGGTTTAATCTATAATTATCCGAAACGCAGTTTTCGAAATTGATTCTATACGTAGGTAAGTTATATATAATAAAAGCCATACAAAAATATGGCTTTAGTTTTTTGAGGAGTAGTTTGTTTGAATCAGGATTTTAAAAGTCCAAGCAGCGTGCGTAGCTCCTGCTAGTGTCTGATTTATAGTTAACTTTTCTCACTGCAGGAACCAAGCAATGCATTCATAGCTACCTGTTATCCTGGGAGCTCTAATTGACTATCTTTTTATAGTTGGCTTTGGTGCCCTCATGGCCGGGAGGCCTCGTCTTCGGGCATCGCGCGGTGTACATTTCCTTTGCTCCTGCGTCGCAATGCCTACGGCACCGGAAATCTACAAGGCGCTCAACCCAAAGACTGTGATCTTTCTCATAGCTTCCTTTTGTCTATACTTTGAAACGACAAGCTTCGAGATTGATCATGACTGTATTTTCGTAGGGACAGGTCGCGACCTGTCCGCTCATGGACTGTAACTATAAAACTAAAATGTAATTACGGCAATAGCAGAACTGTCCCCTTGAGGACAAGTGAGAACGGGAGTTCGAAACTTGCGAGCATAGCTCAATAGGGGTGTTAAAACCCCAACTATGAAACTATAAATCAACCTATAGCAGTAGCAAAAACTCCCCCCTTAAACAAGTCTTGGACCCTAGACTTGTTCTAAGGGAGGGGCTGGGGGTGGTTGTTCTACCTAAACTATAGAACTATAAACCCAACTTTAGTATTAGCGGAAATTCCCCTCTTGGGAGGGGCAGGTAAAACAGCAACTTTAAAACTAGACTTTCAACTATAGCAAAGCCTAATCCTGAAAATCCTTTTGAATCCAAAAATCCTGATTCTGACAAACTATAGTCCCAGCACCTTCTCTGTCGCTTCCTTATCCTTCGCTAACTGCGCTTTCAAAGCATCAAGTCCGTTAAACTTCTGCTCATCGCGGAGGTAAGCTACAAAAGCTACGGTTATAGTCTGTCCGTAAATGTCCTGGTTAAAGTTAAGCAGGTGTACTTCCAGGGTAAGGTGGGTGCCGTCTACAGTGGGGCGCATGCCAATGTTCATCATACCGGGATGGCGCTCGCCATTTATAGTAGCCCACACCGCGTATACACCGTTCGCTGGTATCAGTTTGTGTTTGTACGGAATGGCCAGGTTGGCGGTAGGGTAACCTATCGTGCGGCCAAGCTTCTGGCCTTCTTCTACTATAGATGTTAAGGTATAGTAACGGCCGAGGTAGCTGGTAGCAGTTTCCAGGTCGCCGCTTTCAAGGGCTTTCCTTATTTTGGTTGAGCTAACTCCCACATCGTCCACATCTTCGCGCGGAATCTCTTCTACTTCAAAACCATACTTGCTGCTGTGGGCCATCAGGTGCTCGAAACTGCCTTCGCGGTTCTTACCAAAACGGTGGTCGTAGCCTATAACAAGTACTTTGGTTCGGAGTGCTTTTACCAGTATGTCAGTAATAAAGCTGCGGGAACTGGTGCGGGAGAATTCTTTTGTAAACGGAAGGATGAGTAGATAATCGATGCCGAAGCTGCGGAGCTGCTCAATGCGCTCTTCTATAGTAGAAAGTAATTTCAGGTCGTTGTCTTCGGGAAAAAGCACTAGTCGCGGGTGTGGCCAGTAGGTGATGACCACACTCTGCCCATTGCGCTCGCGGGCACGCTCTATCACACGCTGCAAAATTTTCCGGTGGCCCACATGCACACCATCGAAGGTGCCGCTGGTAACCACGGGGTAACTTAGTTGCGGAAAATCAGCTATGTTACGAATTACTTCCATCCGCTTCCAGCTGTGCTTTTTTTATGGCCTGAATATCTTCTATAGTTAAGGCATCTTCCAGTTTATACTCACCAATGCGGGTACGAACCAAAGATCCCAAATGTCCGCCTACACCCAGTTTCACACCTAAGTCATGGGCCAGGCTACGGATGTAAGTGCCTTTAGTACAAACTACTTTAAAGCTTACTACTTCGCCTTCAATGGCAGTAATATCGAAAGCCTTTATAGTTATAGTCCGGGGCTTAAGTTCAGCAGCTTTGCCGCGGCGGGCCAGATCATAGGCGCGTTTGCCATCTACCATCACCGCCGAGTAAATAGGAGGGACCTGTTCTATAGTTCCAACAAAGGTGTCGGCAGCGGCTTTTATAGTTTCAGGGGTGAGGTGGCTGATGTCTTTGGTTTCGGTTACCTCGGTTTCCTTGTCGTAAGAAGGCGTGTATTGCCCCAGTATGATCGTGCCGGTATATTCTTTTTCCTGAGCCTGGATCTGATCGATGCTTTTGGTGAATTTGCCAGTGCAAAGGATCAACAAGCCAGAAGCTAAGGGATCTAAGGTGCCGGCATGGCCGATCTTTTTAATACGCAGGGTATTGCGCACCTTTTTCACAACGTCAAACGAGGTCCAGGTAAGCGGTTTATCTATAAGCAGTACTTCGCCTGCCTCAAAGTTATAGGCCATTTTATACTTTTAAATCAATGCCCATTGCCATTAATGCCAGCAACAGCACCCCTAACGCTATTCGGTAATAGCCAAACATTTTAAAGCCATACTTTGTCAGGAAGCTGATGAAGAACCGGATAGCCAGCATGGCAACTATAAAGGCTACAAAATTACCAATCAGCAGTAGCTGTAGGTCATCAGGAGTTATTACTTCAAAACTGTTCTGTATCTTAACCCAGTCGAATGTAAGAAGGTCAGATATCTCTAACTGTAGCAGGTCTGTCAGGAGTTTGTACGAAGCAGCGGCCAGCATAGTAGGCACTGCCAGGAAGAAAGAGAACTCAGCAGCTGTTTTGCGATCGATGCCCTGCGCCATACCACCAACTATAGAAGCAGCAGAACGAGACACGCCCGGTATCATGGCCACGCACTGCGCCAGGCCGATGATAAAAGCATTCTTATAGTTTACCGTCGTTTTGTCGGCATGTGCAAACCATTTGTCTACAAAAAGCAGGATAACACCACCAATAACCAGCGAAATAGCCGTAATAACCACACTTTCAAGCATGGCATCTACCACATCATTCAGTGCAAAGCCAATAACAGCTGCCGGAATAAAGGCTATAAGCAGCTTCTTATAAAAATCAAAACTCTGCAAAAAACGCCTCCAGTACAGCACCACCACCGAAAGGATAGCCCCGAACTGAATGTTTACAGTAAAGATCTTGGTGATCGGTAATTCGTTTATTCCCATCAGGGCTGATGCGATGATCATGTGTCCTGTAGAGGAAATAGGTAAAAACTCGGTAAGCCCTTCAATAATGGCTAAAATAATAGCCTGCCAAACGCTCATTTACTCGTGGTTTTTGTCTTTGATAAGGATGGCGAAAAATTCGATGATAAAGCCGGCCATCACAACTATAGGACCTAAGGTAATACCCATAAAGCCAAGGCCATATTGCTCGGTATCCAGCGTCATGATGATGAAACCAATAGCCAGTACCACAATGCCAACCAGCATCAGGATGTAATTTTTTCTGCCAAAGGCAAGTCTGTCTTTATTTTCCATTGTTAGTATAGTTCGTCAAGTGAAAGGCGCAGGTATTTACGCACCGCGCGGAATGAACTCAGGAACCCGATAATGCAACCGATTACGAGCAGCGCCCCCATCAGGATGTAGGTTTGTTCGTCGTTGCGGAGCTCTTTCAGTTCTTCTATCTCAGTATAAGCGTATTGCATTAGCGCAAATAATAGGATAGAAGCAATAACACCGCTCATAACGCCCTGCCACGCAGCACGGTTCAGGAACGGACGCTGTATAAAGAAACCGGTTGCACCTACCAGCTGCATACTTCTTATCAGGAAGCGCTGAGAGTACAAAGCCAGTTTTATAGTGTTATTGATAAGTATGGTTACCACCACCAGCAATATGGCCGCAAAGCCAAGCAGGATGATGCTGATCTTCTGAATGTTGGTGTTGATGGATTCTATGAAACTGGATTCTACATACTGTACTTCGAAAACGCCTTCAACACCTTCCAGGTCATTTTTTATGCCTTTCATCAGTACAGGAGTGGTGTTTTCGGCTTTGATGTTCAGCACATAGGCATCGCGGAGCGGGTTCTCACCTAAAAAGGACATGAAGTCTTCGCCGGTCGTTTCCAGGAACTGCTTGGCGCCTTCCTCTTTCGACACAAAGCGTACCTGTGCCGTGTCGCCTTTAATGGCTACATATTCTTTGGCTGCCAATTGCTTTTGCATATTGGCCAGTTGCACGCCTGTCAGGTTCTTGTCCAGGTATAGTTGCATCTCTATGCTTTCCTTTACCTTATCAGACAACTTACCGGCATGGATGAGCAGCAACCCAAACAACCCGATTACAAAAAGGGCGAGTGAGATACTGAATACCACCATGGTATGTGGGTAATTTCCGAGCTTCTTCTTTTTAACTGATCTGTGTTGCTTTGCCATAGGTACTCCTTCCATACAAAATTAGGAATATATTTTAAAAATCAGGAAAGGAGTTGGCGCTAAAACAAAAAGCCCTGCACAAGTAACTGGCAGGGCTTTAATTTATTTTTCTAAGTTCAGTCTTGGGTCGGAGTCGAGGATGATCTGTTGACGTTCCTCTTCTTCCAGTCTTCGCTGACGGCGGTTACTCATAAACAGCTCTTTCAGGTTATCGAAGCGCTTGGTGTGCAGCAAACTGAAACTTTGCCTGTTAGTTCTCCTGTCAAGCAGGCCGCGGGGTATCGTGCTGTATTCTATACGTCCACGCAACTCACCACTCTTTGTTATATAGTACTCCAGCGACCAGTCGCCCTGGTACCCGTTGTCTTTTGTAGTTCCGGCCAGGTTGCTGTTTCCTAAACCGGCCTCACTGGTTACACGCAGCCTTCCCTGAAAGAACGAATAGCTCAAGCGCACCTGCAGCGACGAAAGGGCATCCTGGTTAATGTTTCCTAAGCCGATATCAATTTCCAAGTTACTGTCTATGCTGTTCAGGAAGGTACTCAGCTGGCCTGATAACAAACTGCCCAAACTACCACCAACGGCTGTGCTCCCAGCATCTACAGTACTAAACGTGCCTTGTGGAGATAGCCTGCCCAATACCATTAAACTGAAAACCTGTCGGTTCAGCTCGGCTTCATCTGTTTTAATAGCGTTGGTAAGGGCTTCTGTTTCAGCTGTCTGTGGCACCTGGTCAAAGTTCATCCCCAGCGTGATCTGTGGCGTCAGCAACGGACCATCCAGATCAATAATAGCGGTAATAGGATAGCGACCTTGTAACGTACTTGTCTCGGTAACCGGCAACGACGCCATCTGTGTATAGTTACCAGTAATGTTCATGATGCCGCCCAATGGGTCCCCGTTCCATGTTATAGTGCTGCCGGGCTGAATATTAAATTCGCGGGTTACCAGTCCTTCCAGCAAGTTCAAGTTATAAGCACCTCTCGTTATCTCGAACACGCCAAACATGTTAAAGTCGCCTCGTGTGTCAATCGTCATTCTAATGTCGCCGCTACCTGATCCACGAATTACGTCACCGGTTGTTCTGTCAATGATGATCTCGAAATACGCATCGTCGGTCACGTCCAGGTTAAAATTCATGTTGATGCCGGAGAGGTCTACTTTCTGTTCATCTATAGCTACTGCCAGACTATCCGGGGTGCGGGTCACAAATTTTATGAAATCCTTGCGGGCTATGTTTTCCTGGTTATCGAGTGGTATTACAAGTCGGGTGTTCTCTTCGCTGCGGGCATCTACGTTTATGCGCAGGTTATCTACCGGACCTAGTACACTGGCCGTTCCTGTACCAAAAGCTGTTCCGTAGTATAGCTCATTCTGCTCAGCAGTGGTGTTCAGGATCATGAAATTGCGGTAGCGGGCACTCAGGTCAATCACCATATTAGAGAAACCATCGTGCGCGATGCCGCCTGTAACGGTGGCTGTGTTACCAAACAGGTCTCTTAGCTGTGCATTTCTAAAACTGATGCTATTCGGGCCAAGGTAAACACGATCGTTAAAGCGGTAGGTGGTATTCAGGTAATCGAATTTAAATTGCCCGTTCGTGACCATCACAGAACCTTTCAGGATAGGAGCTTTAAGCTGACCAAGTATTCTAACACGTCCTTCCAGGTCGCCTTGCAAATCCGTAAGGATCGGTTTGAGAAGTGGTTCAACCATTTTAAGCTGTGCCTCGTCCATTACGGCCAGCAGGTCCAGTTGGTCATCTACCGCATTCGGGTTATAGTTACCGGTTACGGTTAGCACCTTTTTGTTATTTCTGTTAATGCCAACATCCACTACCATTTGCTTGATAGCGTTGTTCCAGTCAGCCTGGCCCGAAATATCCCCGATCAGGAAATCATCCAGTAAAAAGGAATCGACACGGGCATTGATGTTCAGCAGGGCGCGGTTGTAAATGTCCTGGGCTACTACCTCACCGTTCAGCGTACCGGCAATTTTCTCCGTCATCAGGGTGTTCAGGTTGCGGAGGTCAAACTGCTCTACATTTAAAACAAGCTTACTGTCCGGGTCTTCAGAAATAGAGCCAAGCGCCCGGATTACCTGTTCCTGGTTTGTAATGGCAAAGTTCTCAAAAATAAAGCTTTTGCCGGCATCCCCGATAACAACGGTGTTGCCCGGCGTAAAGGCCCACGGCATGTCGCGCAGAATAATGTTCGATTTATCAAATACGAGCTGTATCTGGTTTTCTAAAAAGTTGAGGTCGCCGGTAATGGTAGCGCGGTTGTTATATTCGGGCTGACGCAAACTGGTCGCGAAGTCGATCTTCCGTTCGCTCCAGATGCCTTCCAGGTAAAAGTCCTGGGTCCGGCCTGCAGTTGGCAGCAGTTGCTCCTCTGAAGTGTAAATAATACTTGCCAGTACATCGGGGCTGTGCTGTAGTTTGGATGAGGTGATATCAAAAGTGTTGCGGTACAGGTTATATTCGTCGTAAGACAGGGTATCTATAGTTCCGAACATAGTTACTATAATCGTGTTGCCATGCCTGAACGAGCCTTCAATGTTCGTGTTTTGCGAAATGCTTAGTTTGGGCACCAGCAGTTCCAGCAACGGACTGGCATCTTTCAGAAACAGTTTATAGTTCAGATTATAATCGTTAGCCGGCTCCCCGGATTTGTTTCTGTAGTAAGCCTGCGTTACCGGGTCATTACTTTCAAAGTTCAGTTTATACTCGTGGGCCAGCTGGTCGAGGTCTTTAATCAGGGTGCTATAGTTAAAGTTACCATCTACCTGCAGGGTCAGCATGTCCGAAACAAGGTTAAGCGCCCGCTGGCCTTCCACGATCTCCGAATTGATGTAAAGCGAATCCAGTGCCAGCTCCTGTCCTTTATAGTTTATAGTTGCGCTGTCGAAACTGGCGATCCCCACAAAGTCGTCAAGGCGCAGACCCTTAAAGTTTAGGTTGGCATTGGCACTTATAGTTAAAGGCTCTTTCGAGAACCGAAGTGCCTGCAGGTCTACTTTCTGTAAATTAGCTACCATGTTAAAGGCCTGGTTGCCGCCATCCAGGAACACTTCACCATCGGCATTGAACACCAGGTTAGGATCGTTTATAGAAACCTGCCCCACAAACTTCTGGCGGCTCAGGTTGCCGTTGGCTACTATGTTGCGGTAGTTATAGTTCTTAAAGTTGAGCTGGTTTATAGTTGCATCCATATCCACGTTGGCATCTTCCAGGGTAAAACCGGAGCCTGCCACCTGTCCGTTCATAGATATAGTAGTGAGTAAATCGGTATGGTTGATGAGTTTGCCGAGGTTAAAGCCATTGGTGCTTACAAAACCTTTGTAAGAAGAGGTGCGTTTGTCGTCGCTTATTTTAAGGTTAATATCTGAGCGTACATTGCCCAGCGCCGTGGCAAAACTACCGTTGGCTACAAAGTCGTTATAAAAACCCAGGAAACGGCCATCCAGCTTTACTGTTCCCAGTCTGTCTACTACTTCAAAAGCATCGCGCGGCAAAAACTGCTTAATGTCGTCGGCATCTATAGTTGATGGCTGAAGTTTAAGATTCGCAAAGGTCTCTTTAAAGTTTGGCAAGCCATCGGCATTAATACTTCCAACTATATGGGTGTTCTGTCCATACTCCAGGTCTACGCTGTCGGCACTAAAATTAGAGACCTTGCCCTTATAGTTGATCGAATTGACCTGTATCTCTTCGTTATTATAATCCTTAAGCAGCGTGGTGAATCTCGAAATGTCTTTGGCGTATATATAAGAGTCGCGCAGGTTTGCGGTCATGGTTACGCTGTCGTTAAAACTTGTGAAGTTCTTGAACCGGTTAAAGTCGAAGCGAAGATAATCCCGGATGTTACTGTCCTGCACTCTAAGATCCAGGTCTGCCCATTCCCAGAATGTAGCGGCATAGGTCATCTTAGTGTCCAGCTTCCGGAGGTGCGTGTCTGAGCGTTTCTCGATGGCGCTGAAGTTGGTGATGTTGGCTTTCAGGGTATCTGCCAGCACAAGGCCATCAAAATTTCCATAGATGCTGTCCACGGTCATGTGGGCGTAATCCATGCCTTGCTGTTGGGCAAGGGGCTTGTTAAAATCGTCGTAGGTAAATCGGCCGTTCTTGATGATCAGCTCTGCTAGGTCGAACTTGAATGGTTTGGAAACTTTGGTAGTGTCTTTAACGAACAGTTCGCCTAAGGCTTCAAAAAATTCCCCTGCATTAAGCGAATCCGATCCTTCGTAATACACTAGGTTGGCGCGCGGCTCCTGCAACTCCAGGGTGGCTATGCTTAGTTCATTCGGGTTTAGGATAGAGAAAGCGGAAATATCTGCCTCGATGCGGCCAATGTAAAAAAGCTCGTTCTGTTTATAGTCGCGCACCTGCACCTGCTCCAGTATCACATTACTAAAGAATTCGATATCGACCCGGCCTACACTAACATCGTGGTTGGTAGCTTCGGAAAGCCAGGTAGCGGCGCGCTGGGCTATGTGCGTTTGAACAGCCGGAATGCGAATAGCAAAGAAAACAGCTATAAAAAGCAGCAAAAGCAACATGAAAAGCTCTAAAACTGTGTGAAGTAGTGCTTTTCCTATAACTTTGAAGTAATTTATGGACTGTTCTTTTTTCAAGAGATGACCGAACCTACTATTTTAGCTATTGAATCTTCCTGCGACGAGACCTCGGCAGCCGTTATACGCGGTGGCAAAGTTTTGTCGAATATAATTGCTACTCAGGCCGTTCACGAAAAGTATGGCGGCGTGGTACCAGAACTTGCTTCCAGGGCACACCAGCAAAATATTATTCCTGTTGTAACCGAAGCTCTGAACACAGCAAATGTAACTAAAAATGAGTTAAGTGCAGTAGCTTTTACGCGCGGCCCCGGCCTTTTAGGAGCATTATTGGTTGGCTGCACTTTTGCCAAGTCGTTTGCGCTGGGGTTAAACATCCCGCTGATAGATGTAAACCACATGCAGGCGCACATCCTGGCTCATTTTATAGATGACCCGAAACCGAATTTTCCGTTCCTGTGCCTGACCGTTAGCGGCGGCCATACCCAGATAGTTTTAGTAAAAGACCACCTGGATATGGAGATCATCGGGCAAACGACCGACGATGCTGTAGGAGAGGCCTTTGATAAAACTGCCAAAATGCTCGGTCTGCCTTACCCGGGCGGACCAATGCTCGACAAAGCTGCCGCACAAGGTAACCCTAATGCATTCGAGTTCCCGGTTGGCAACATGCCAGGCTATGACTACTCCTTCAGTGGTATCAAAACCTCGGTGCTGTACTTCCTTAGAGATAGAACGAAGGAGAACCCGAACTTTGTACAGGAAAACATCAATGATATTTGTGCCAGCGTGCAGTACACCCTCATCAAAACACTGCTGAAGAAAGTGGTGCAGGCAACAAAAGATTTAGGCATAAAAGAGGTTGCTATAGCCGGCGGTGTGTCTGCCAATTCAGGCCTTCGGGCTACGCTGCAGGACTATGCAAAGCGCTATAACTGGAATGTGTATATTCCGGCTTTCCAGTATTGTACCGATAATGCAGCTATGATAGCCATTACTGCTCATTATCAGTATCTTAAAGGCGACTTCGCAACTCAATACGCCAGCCCGGATCCGAGGATGAAACTATAGTGAGTTAGAAAGTTAAAAAGTTTTTAAGTTAGAAATTGTGAGTTTTTTGTAGAGACAGGTCGCGAGTCAATGCCTTAATTTAAGCCGAATTTGTCATCTCGACGTTAGGAGATCTATTTTGAATACTCTCTGAATATATCTTGAATAGATTTCTCACTGTGTTCGAAATGACAGCGGAGATAATTAGAACCAATATTTGATGGCATTAGGGCAAGACCTGTATATACAAAATGAAAAACACAATCTGCAATCAGTTATGACTAACCCTTTCCAGCCCGGCGATATTAAAGTTTACAAGAAGCTTGTAACTGCTGCTGATTTTGCGCGTTTTGAGGATGGCCTGGTACATGCGGTTTGTTCTACGTTTTCGCTGGCGCAGGCTGCGGAATGGGCAGGCAGGTTGTTTGTATTGGATATGAAAGAGAAAGATGAAGAGGGAGTAGGTACCTTTCTGACTATCAATCATAAATCGCCGGCCTTTGAGGGTGAAAATGTGACTATAGTTGCCACCCTGAAAGCTGTAAATGACCACGAAGTGATCTGCAGTTACAAAGCCCGTGTAGGTGACAGGTTGATAGCCGACGGAGAAACAGGCCAGAAAATTTTGAAAAAAGAAAAATTAGCCAAAGTTTTGGCACCTAAGACAGCATAATGGCTAAAGACAAGGATAGAATAAAGAAACACGTAAACATCGTTAATCGCAGGGCTTCCTTCGAGTACCAGTTCCTGGACAAATATACTGCCGGCGTTATGCTGATGGGTACCGAGATCAAATCGATACGCGAAGGCAAAGTGAACATGCAGGATGGTTATTGTATTTTCCAGAACGGGGAACTGTGGCTGCACAACACGCACATCTCTACCTACACCGAAGGTACGCACTATAACCATGAACCCATGCGTCCGCGCAAGCTGCTTCTGAACAAAAAAGAACTGAAAAAGCTTGAAAAAGGGGCAGAAGAGCAGGGGGTAACTATAATCCCGATCCGTGTTTTCGTAAATGACAGAGGCTTTGCCAAGGTAGAAGTTGCCTTGGCCCGTGGTAAGAAACTATACGACAAGCGACAGGACATTAAAGAAAAAGACGTGAAGCGCGAAATGGACCGAAGCGGATATTGATAATTTTGAATTTTGAATGAGTGAATTATACATTTTCATACACCTTCAAAATTCGATTCATAAAATTCAGTTATTCAAAATTCACTCATTCAAAATTAAAGAAATTGGACTACGGAATAAGTATGCTGAGCCTGGTGCCAATGCGCGCCGAACCATCTAACAGAGCTGAACTGGTAACACAGGTGCTTTTTGGGGAGTGCTATGAGATCATCAGCCGCCAGGAAAAGTGGGTGCGCATACAGCTTGCCACCGATGGCTACCAGGGCTGGATCGACCTGAATCAGCATACACCAATATCTAAAGAATACTATCAGGAATGGAAGCAGGCGCAACATCCGCGGTCTATGGATCTGGTGCAGATTATCAGTAATGCAGATGAGCGTATTCCGGTAGGTATTGGCTGTTATTTGCCTTTTTTCGATGGCATGAACGTGCGGATAGGCGAGAAGACCTATCTGTACAATGGTCGTGCATCCAACCCGGAATCCGGAGCAACTATAGCCCAGCTGGTAAAAGTAGCCTATAACTTTATGAAAGCCCCATACCTATGGGGTGGTAAATCAGTATTCGGGATAGACTGTTCGGGGTTTGCGCAGCAGGTGTATGGTATTTGCGGCATGCAGCTGCCGCGCGATGCGTATCAGCAGGTAACTAGCGGCGAAGAAGTGCATTTCGTAAACCAGACCCAACCCGGCGATCTGGCCTTTTTTGATAACGAGGAAGGCAGAATTATCCACGTCGGTATCCTTTTAGAAGATCAGAAGATCATACATGCCAGCAGCGAAGTGCGCATCGATACCCTGGACCATAATGGCATTTACAACGCCGACCGCAAGCGTTACTCTCACAAACTCCGCATTATCAAGCGCATTTTTCAGGCATAGGCTGCTTTTTCCGCTGAACTTTACCGTAAGCTTCCGGTTTTTTCCGTAGAAGCTTATTATTCAGTACAGTGTGCACCCTATGAAAGATAAAGTTCTCATCCTGAACCAGGACTTCAGCGCCATTGCTGTGTGCTCGGTGCATAAGGCCTTCCTGCTCGTTTACCTCGATAAAGCCGAAATGGTAACTAAGCCTGAAGAACAATTACGTACCATTACCAAAGTATATCCTGTTCCTTCAGTTATCCGGTTGCAGCGATATGTGCATGTGCCGTACTATGGCATTGCCCTGAGCCGCCATAACATCATGCGCCGCGACAACTATACCTGCCAGTACTGCGGCACCGTTAAAAATTTAACGCTGGATCACCTGCTTCCAAGGTCTAGGGGAGGAGGGAGTAACTGGCTGAATCTGGTCACGGCCTGTTCGCGCTGCAACACCCGCAAAGGCGACCGCACCCCCGAAGAAGCGGGCCTGAAACTACTCCGAAAACCGGTCAAGCCATCGCTCCAGTTTTTCCTTAAAATGCACCTCAACACAAGTAACCAGGACTGGGGAGTATACCTAGGAATGGAGAAATAGTAGCATTATAGCTGTGCTAAAATATTTAGTTTGAACTATATAAAATGCATGTAATCAAACTATAAAGTTGTTTTAGTTGATTTTATAGTATAAGTAAAAAGTATAAGCGAGAGATTTTACTATCGGCACTCAGTTTTACCTTCTGGTCAGGCAAAACTTATTGCTTGTAGGAACAAGTCGCGACCTGTACGTGGATGGACTGTAACTATAGAACTATAGTTTAAAAATTGGTAAGGACAGAAAGCTTCCCGTCTTGGATAAGGAGGGTTGGATAACGCCAACTATAAAACTATAGTCACCGCCGTTGCCATGCCTGTCCCTGCCGGGCCAGTTAAGTCAGGAGACTCAACACCATAATAAGTCACAAGTCTGGAGACTCGCGCCAGCAGTAAAACTATAACCCAACTCTGGCAGAAAAATCCCCTCTTGGGAGGGGCAGGGGTGGGTTAAACTTTCACTGTTTTAGGCGATGATCAGTACGGGGTTAACTACTCTTTCGCTTAGCCTTTTAGCTCCTTTGCAGGGCGCTTTTATACTTTCCCTGATTAGCGTTGGTTTTTAATCTGAAAAAGCGTTACTTTTGCGGCTCATTCAGGTGAATGGTCCTGTAAATCAGCAGGAAATGTAAAACTAAACCAAACCAGCCCATTGCTCTAGGCTGGTGGCTATTCCAGAGCAGCAAAACAATATGAGTAATTCTCCAGAAAATTTCGATTGGGACAAGTTTGAGTCTCAAGGTTTCGGCGGCGGCTACAGCAAAGAAGAAAAAGCCGAAATGGAAAAAATGTATGACGACACCCTGACTACTGTACAGGAGCAGGAGGTTGTTAAAGGAACTGTTGTTGGTATCACTGATCGTGACGTGATCCTGAACATCGGTTTCAAATCAGACGGCTTGGTTGCTACTTCAGAATTCAGAGATCTACCTGACCTGAAGATCGGTGACGAAGTTGAAGTATTTATTGAAGACCAGGAAGACCCGAACGGTCAGCTTATCTTATCCCGTAAGAAAGCGAAAATCGTTTCTGCCTGGGCTAAAATATACGATGCACTTGAGAATGATAACATTCTGGAAGGTATCGTTAAGAGAAGAACCAAAGGTGGTCTTATCATGGACCTTTACGGTGTTGAAGCGTTCTTACCAGGTTCTCAGATCGATGTTAAGCCAATCCGCGACTTCGATGTGTTCGTAGGTAAGAAAATGGAAGTGAAAGTTGTGAAAATCAACGCCGCTTTCGACAACGTGGTTGTATCTCACAAAGTACTTATCGAGAAAGACCTGGAGCAGCAGCGTGCAGCCATCCTGAACAACCTGGAAAAAGGTCAGGTTCTGGAAGGTGTTATCAAGAACATGACAAACTTCGGTGTGTTCATCGACCTTGGTGGCGTAGACGGTCTGCTTCACATTACAGATATTTCATGGGGACGTATCAACCACCCAGAGGAAGTATTGCAGCTTGACCAGAAAGTACAGATCGTAGTTCTTGACTTTGATGAAGACAAGAAGCGTATCTCTCTTGGTATGAAGCAGCTTACTCCACATCCGTGGGATGCTCTTCCAGCTGAGATCGAAGTTGGTTCACGTGTTAAAGGTAAGATCGTAAACGTAGCTGATTACGGCGCGTTCCTTGAGCTTATGCCAGGTGTAGAAGGTCTTATCCACGTTTCTGAAATGTCATGGTCTCAGCACCTGCGTAACCCACAAGACTTCATTAAGCAAGGCGACGAGGTTGAAGCAGTTGTATTGACTTTAGACAGAGAAGAGCGCAAAATGTCTCTGGGCATTAAGCAACTTACTGAAGATCCATGGACAAAAGAAGATGTATTAACGAAATATGCAGTTGGCACCAAGCACACTGGCGTAGTTCGTAACCTTACAAACTTCGGTCTGTTCTTAGAGCTTGAAGAAGGTGTTGACGGTCTTGTACACGTTTCTGACCTTTCCTGGACTAAGAAGATCAAGCATCCATCTGAGTTCGTTAAAGTTGGTGAAAACCTTGATGTAGTTGTTCTGGAGCTTGATGTTCCGAACAGAAGACTTGCATTAGGCCACAAGCAGCTTGAAGAGAACCCTTGGGATACTTTTGAGTCTGTATTCAACATTGGTTCAGTTCACAAAGCTTCTGTATTAGAGAAGTCTGAGCGTGGTGCAGTACTTGAGTTACCTTACGGTATCGAAGGTTTTGCTTTCCCTAAAGGCTTAACTAAGGAAGACGGTTCTCAGGTTGAAGCAGGTGAAAACCTTGATTTCAGAGTAACTGAATTCTCTAAAGAAGATCGTAAAATCATCCTTTCTCACACATCTACGCACACTGAGAGCGCTGATGCAGCCCGTGTAGCTAAGGCTACTAAGAAAACTGCTCCTGCTGCTTCTGGCGAGAAGAAAGAGAAAGCTCCTAAAGTTCAGAAAGAAGCTGACAAGTCTACCTTAGGTGACCTGGATGCCCTGTCTGCTCTGAAAGAGAAGATGATGGACAACGAAAAAGAAGCTGGCGTTAAGAAACTGGAGGCTGCTGCAAAGAAGTCTAAAGGTTCTGACGAAGAAGCATCTGAAGAAGAGAACAACGCTTAATTTTAAGCTTGTCCTATAATGAAAGGCCCCGGAGCAATCCGGGGCCTTTTTTGTTTGCAGCTATATGCCTGCTTCTCAAAACAACTGACTAGTATTTGGGCTGCTTCTGTTGTGTAAAAACGGCTCTCTGCTTCAGGTGTATAATCCAGTGCTGAACATAAATGATGTATCTGAGTTTAATAAATGCATGATACCTAAACCAACGCTACTCTATGAAAGCAGTCATACTCCTGGGAACACTCAAAAAAGAAGGCCTATCCAATACAGAAGTGCTGTCAGAGTTTCTTTGCTCTGTTTTAGAGGAGCACGACATCGACTGTAGCATTATCAAGCTTGTAGATCATACCATACTCCCGGGAACCTATAGCGATATGGGTGAAGGAGATGAATGGCCGGGGATACTCAAGAAAATAATAGAATCTGATATTATCATCTTTGCCACACCAATCTGGTGGAATAACCAATCGTCTGAGATACAAAGAGTGATTGAGCGACTGGATGAGCTGCACGATGAGATACTGGAAGGTAAAGAGTCGAAACTGAGCGGGAAAGTGGGCGGTGTTGTTATTACCGGTGATTCTGATGGAGCGCAGCACATCATTGCCAACATCAGTAACTTTTACAATGCAATAGGTGTATTATTGCCACCTTTTGCGACACTCTCCGTGTTATGGGAGAAGCAGGAGAAAGGTGCTGAAACCACACGAGCAGAATTGTTAGCAAAATATAAAGCTGACTATAGTTCAAGGGCAAAGAAGATGGTGCAGCAAATGAAGAATATGGGATGAACAAAGAACAGAAGCCCTGATAATGTAACTATAGAAAACTAAGTCCCTGATAGGACCGGACTTAGGACTATTCTGCAAAAATTCTTACAGCGATAGTTTGACAAGCATACTTCTATGTGTATATTTGCACACCCAATAACAGGGTAACGTGGCCGAGTGGCTAGGCTCAGCTCTGCAAAAGCTGCTACAGCGGTTCGAATCCGCTCGTTACCTCACAAAAAGTGCCCCGATTGCTTATCTAGCGGTCGGGGCATTTTGTTTTCTTAGATTTCTGTACCGGTCTAATCTTCTATAGTATCTTTTTCTGTATCTGGTAGTTAATGCCAAGCCTTTGATAATAGTGCTGTTATTCTTTCAATGTTTAATCTTTTGTGCCATTTCTGCGTAATCAGGTTATCGTTTACTAACGTATTTATCTTATAACACCACCAAACTTGTAGATAGAAATGGCGTGCATAGCCTATTCTTAGCTTATTAAAATGAGCAGGTAGAATTTTGACACCGTGTCAAACCGGACCTGAGAAATGCTTTCTGCTTAACGCTAATTGTAATCGCTTACGAATACCTGATACATGAAAATCGTTGATTTACGCGTGATGCGCGGGCCTAATTACTGGTCTGTTAAGCATCCGAAGATTATAGTTCTGAAACTGGACCTGGAAGAGCAGAGCAATGTTTTAACGAACCAACTACCTAATTTTTATCACCGCCTACGCAAAATGTTCCCCGGCATGCTGTCACATCGCTCCTCTGAGGGCGTTGAAGGCGGTTTTTTTAAGACTGTTGAAGAAGGTACTACCTTTGGACATGTATTGCAGCATGTAGCCCTGGAACTGCAGACACTGGCAGGTATGGATAGTGGTTTTGGTCGTTGCTACCCAACCCGCAATGATAATGAGGTATATGTTATCTTCTCTTACCAGGAAGAAAGAGCAGGAGAGTACGCAGCCTACGCTGCCCTGCGCATAACGGAATCCCTCATAAAAGGTGAAAAATACAAACTATGGGACGACCTGGAACGGCTTCACGAGATCAGGGAAGACGAATATTTCGGGCCTAGCACTTATGCAATCGTTACAGAAGCTGTAAGCCGAGGAATTCCCTATATACGCCTCGACAGGTATTCGCTGATACAACTTGGCTACGGTAAATACCAGAAGCGCATACAGGCTACTTTAACCTGCCGTACGGCCTGCTTTGCGGTAGAAATAGCCGGCGACAAGAATGCTACCAAAGAAATGCTGAGCGATGCAGGTATTCCTGTTCCGAAAGGCACCACGGTTTACACGCAGGAGGAACTAAGGCGTGCTATTACCTGGCTGGGTTTCCCGGTTGTTACAAAGCCGCTGGATGGTCATCATGGTAAAGGAGCAACTATAAACATCATGAACCTGAACGATGCTAAAAAAGGGTTTTTAGAAGCTCGGAAGTATTCGCAGGCAGTAATGGTGGAGCAGTACATCACCGGGTTCGACTTCAGGTTACTGGTCATTAATGGCAAGTTTGTAGCGGCAGCCAAGCGCACGCCGGCCATGGTTATAGGAGACGGGGTCTCAACCATAAAACAGCTCATCGACAAAGAGAACAATGATCCACGTCGCGGTATAGGCCATGAAAAAGTACTTACCAGGATTAAGATCGACAAGCATACTCAGGCCCTGCTGAAAAGTAATGAGCTCACCACACAATCAGTTATACCGGAGGGCCAGGAGGTTTATTTAAAAAGTACTGCCAATATAAGCACCGGTGGTACCGCTACCGATGTAACTGACCTGGTAGACCCTTACAATATACTGATGGCCGAAAGAATAGCGGGTATTGTTGGCCTTGATATTTGCGGGATAGATGTGATGACATCTGATATTGCTATACCGCTGAACGAGACCCGTGGCGCTGTGTTGGAGGTTAACGCGGCTCCTGGTTTCAGGATGCATATTTCGCCTACATTTGGCTTACCTCGCAACGTAGCCGAGCCTGTTATAGATATGTTGTTCCCAAGAGGGCAGCCGGCACGTATTCCGATTATTGCTGTAACGGGCACTAACGGTAAAACAACAACGACGCGCCTGATTGCCCACATGGTTAAACATAAAGGTTACCAGGTAGGATATACCACCACAGACGGCATTTATATACAGGATAAGTTACTCGAGAAAGGCGATACGACAGGCTCCTATAGTGCAGAATTCGTGCTGAAAGACCCTACTGTAAACTTTGCTGTGCTGGAATGCGCACGCGGTGGATTGTTACGCTCTGGCCTTGGTTTCCAGCAATGCGACATCGGAATAGTTACCAATGTAAGCTCCGACCACCTGGGGCTACGGGATATTCATACCCTTGAAGAACTGGCACAGGTAAAGGCTGTGATTCCAAAAAGTGTTAGCCCTGACGGTTATGCCGTGTTGAATGCAGATGATGACCTGGTGTATGCCATGGCTGAAGGACTGAACTGTAAGGTAGCTTTCTTTAGCATGGACGAAAACAACCCGCGCATCCTGAAGCATATTGCAAAAGGCGGTCTGGCAGCAGTGTTCGAGAACGGGTATATCTCTATTTTTAAGAATAGCTATAAACTGCGTGTAGATCGGGTGGGAGATGTGCCACTTACTTTTGGTGGCCGTGCTAGATTTAATATTGAGAACATACTGGCTGCAACACTGGCTGGCTATATCTCGCACTTTGATATTGAGGATATTAAAACGTCGCTCAGAACATTCATTCCGTCACCAGCCAAAACGCCTGGTCGTATGAACCTGTTCAAGTTCCCGAATTTTGAAGTGCTGGTTGACTATGCCCATAATGTTGGAGGACTGAAAGCGATAGGTCAGTTTATTGATAGCCTGGAAGTTAACCACAAAGTAGGTATTATTGCCGGCGTTGGCGACCGTCGCACCGAGGACTTTTATGAGCTTGGCCAAGCCGCGGCGCATATTTTTGATGAAGTGATTATCCGGCTTGACAGTGACCTGCGGGGCAAAACGGCAGAAGAGATTACGCAGCCACTG
The DNA here is from genome assembly GCF_040278685.1 of Pontibacter populi. Classification (NCBI taxonomy): domain Bacteria; kingdom Pseudomonadati; phylum Bacteroidota; class Cytophagia; order Cytophagales; family Hymenobacteraceae; genus Pontibacter; species Pontibacter populi. Next base: position 300,697 of record NZ_JBEOKT010000003.1, on the reverse strand, counting down.
ATTAAAGGTATTGAAGATACGAATAAAGAGGTGAAGATCGAACTTATACCGGAAGAAATGCGTGCCATTGCCTATGCTTTAGAGCGTGCCGAGCCGGGTTCCTTCATCGCTATCTTCACAGAAGATGTTTCTGACTCGGTGAAGATGGTGGAACACTTTAAAGTTATCCAGGACCGAAAAATTTTAGTTGATTAGGTTTTACTTACGTATAGCTAAAACATTTATTTGTGAACGATGGACTAAGGCCCCCTTTAAAAGAAGGGGCTTTTTTTATGGCTATAGTTTTTGAGGGTTTATAGTTTGATCTATAGTTGATTTTTAGGCTGGCGCGAGTCTCAAGACTCGTGACTTATGATAGTGTTGAGTCTCCTGACTCAACTGGCCCGATAGGGACAAGGCTAGTAGTAGCTTTTGCTATAGTTCTATTGTTGGCGTTTTACCTCACCACAACCCTCTCCTAAAAACAGGAAAGGGAGTTTTTTGCCATTGCCTTTTATGTTGTCATCTCGAACAGCGTGAGAGATCTGGTACAGTTTAACATCCCCCTTCGCCCCCTTCAAAGGGGGACTTTCTGCTATAGTTATAGTTGGCTTTACAGTTCTATTGCTGCAGTCCATCCACGGACAGGCCGCGACCTGTCCCTACAGAACTATAACCACGATAAATCTCGAAGCTTACCAGTTCTAACTATAGTTTAGCTTTTACTATCGAATTGATCTCAGTCTTTGGGTTGAGCGCCTTGTGAATATCTGGTGCCGCAGGCATTGCGACGAAGGAGCAAAAGAGATTCGCACAGCGCGATGCCCGAAGACGGGGCCTCCCGGCCGTGAGGGCACCAAAGCTGGATTGAAACTATAGGTTAATAAAGCTCCCAGTATAGGATGTGGTTTGAAAGGATAGCTTGGTTCGAATTGCAAACAAAGTAAACTAGAGGACATCAGACACTAGCAGGAGCTACGCACCCTGCTAGGTCTTGAAACTATACGACTCAGATATCTCACGTTGCTCTCAATGACAATCTAAGACTAAAACAAAAAGCCCCTGCAAGGGCAGGGGCTTTGCTTAATTATAGTTCGTTATCTGTTATTTCAGCACAAACGAAGTTCTTCCGATAATAAAACCGTCAGCGTATAGTTCGATAGTATGCTGGCCTTTCTTGTACGCGGCATTCTTGGCGTATACAAAACTTACCTGCTGTTGTGTGTTATCAAATACGATATCGCGCTTGGCCGTATAGTACATGTCTTCCCCGTCGATCTGGAAAGTGCCTGAACCCGTTGAAAGATTATACAAAGCAGCACCATCAGGCTCAATTAAACGCATGTAGATTGTTTTAGGCTCTTTTGGCGCTACATCGTTCTGTGCAATTTTAAAAGCCACTTTGATCTTATCTACCGTCTTGGCTCTGTATTCGCTATCATCATCATCCTTTTCTTTGCCGCGCTGGTTAATGATGTTCACCGTTACATTCTGAGCTTCCAGACGGGATGCCAGTTTGACTTTTTCTGTCAGGTCCTGGTTTGTAGACTTCATGGTGGTCAGGCTGTCGGAAAGTTTGTTCTGTGTTGTTTTCAGAGTAGTATTTTCTGTGAATAACACTTCATTGTCCTCTTTCAGCTTCGCAATTTCTTTATCCTTTTCGATAAGCTGTTTCTCAAAAGCCTGGGCTCTGTCGCGGAATTTACGCTGGTCGGCTAGCGTATAACTGCTCTTACGGAAACCACGTAACTGGTCCAGATCAGCCGAAATAGCGGCGATTTTCGACTCAAGCGAATCGTTTTCGAGACCCATGGCCTGTAATTCCTGGCTCTGACGCTCAAAATCAGCTTTCAGGGCTTCGTAAACTTTTATCTGGTTCTCCAGTTCGGTGTTCTTCACCCGGATAACTTCTTCCTGCTCCTCGGCTTTCTCCTTCTTCTGATAGTTCATGTAAAGCAGAATTCCGTTGATACTGGTCAGGATCACGATGAAACCTACAATCAGGAGTTTTCTGTTACCTCTGTTCTCAGGTGTGTTCGTCGACATATCTATAGTTTATATTTTTGATTTAAGTCCGGTGTGTATATTCGGCTTATGTTAGGTATCAAATATAATACTTTTGCAGTATATATCTCAACCTCATGAAACAAGAATTTAATGCTGCTTACTGGCAACAACGTTACCAAAACAACCAGACCGGGTGGGACACACAAGGTATAACGACCCCTCTGCGGACTTATTTTGACCAGCTGACATACAAAACGTTGCGCATTTTAATACCCGGCTGTGGCAATGCCTATGAGGCCGAATATTTATTTACCAGTGGTTTTACAAATGTATTTGTAGCCGATGTGGCACCAGCTCCGCTCGAAAACTTTGCAAACAGAGTTCAGAACTTCCCTAAAGAGCAGCTGTTGTTACAGAATTTCTTTGACCTGCAGGGGCAGTATGACCTTATAGTGGAGCAAACGTTTTTCTGTGCTATTTCTCCAGACCTTAGGGCTGCCTATGCACGCAAATGTGCCGAGCTGTTGGTGCCGGGCGGTAAATTAGTTGGCTTATTATTCGATACCGGTTTTACGCACGAAGGACCGCCTTTTGGTGGTTCAGCTGAAGAGTACAGGCAGTATTTTGAGCCATACTTCCATTTCAGGCATTTCGGGAAGGCATATAATTCTATTCCACCAAGGCAGGGCCGGGAGCTTTTCATCAATCTGCAGAAGAAATAAGTGCTAATTGCGTACTTTTGTAGGATAGTTATCAAAATTTAAGATGATGTTCGAAATTCCGAAACTACACCATACCCAAAGTGGCAATTTCTTTTTAATGGCCGGCCCATGCGCCATTGAAGGTGAAGAAATGGCCATGCAGATTGCAGAACGGCTGAAAACTATAACTGACAAGCTTCAGATCCCGCTGATCTTTAAAGGTTCTTACCGCAAAGCAAACCGTTCCCGACTCGATTCCTTTACAGGCATCGGCGACGAAAAAGCACTGCGCATTTTGCAGAAAGTAAGCCAGGCCTTTGATGTACCAACCGTAACGGATATACACGAATCTCAGGAAGCGGCGATGGCTGCGGAATATGTAGATGTGCTGCAGATACCCGCTTTCCTGTGCCGCCAAACCGACCTTTTAGTAGCAGCCGCCAACACAGGCAAGGTAGTTAACATCAAAAAAGGACAGTTCTTATCTGGCGAGGCTATGCGTTTTGCCGTTGACAAGGTGCGTGAATCAGGTAACGAAAAAGTAATTTTGACTGACCGTGGCAACAGCTTTGGCTATTCCGATATGGTTGTAGACTTCCGGAATCTACCAGAAATGCAGTCGACGGGTGCACCGGTGGTGATGGATGTAACGCATTCGTTGCAGCAGCCAAACCAGAGCTCGGGTGTTACCGGCGGCAAGCCAGCTCTTATCGAAACTATAGCAAAAGCTGCCATCGCGGTAGGAGCCGACGGCCTGTTCATTGAAACCCATCCGCAGCCAAGCATAGCCAAGTCTGATGGGGCAAACATGCTACCGCTAGACCAACTGGAAGGCTTAATGCAGAAACTAATCCGAATCCGCCAGGCGATAAGCTAAGGAATTGATATAAGACTTATTGAAAAAGGACAAAGGACTTCGGTTTTTTGTCCTTTTTGTTTTACCTCCCATTGACCCTTTCTAAAAACAGGAGGGGGAACTACTACTTTAGAGAAATTCCCATCTTGAGAGTAGGGGCTTTTCATTCTGAAGACTTAAGCCGCTATGGCGCGAGCGTCCTCGCTCGTGTCGAACTATAGTTGGGCCTCCGGCCCAGTGGATCATAGATCCACCCTTATAGTAAGTCACGGATCACAGATCCGCGCCAGCAAAATGAGAGTGTAAATTACCCTTTTGAGAGGGGTAGGAGTATGTTAATTATAGTAGGTGAAAACATTCGGACTCTATAGAAAGCAATCTCTGGCTTATAGTTGGTACAAACGATGACAGGTAATAAAAACGCTGTGACGTCAAACTATAGTTACAACCCCATCTTCCTAAAAAGCCAGCGTAAAATGCTCCTTTGGTTGCGTTGTCCGGAAGAAGACCAATCCTACAAAATACAGATCTATGGTTTGGCCCACCTGCGGGTGTTTTTTAATTTCCTGCCAGGCACGTTTCATTTCTGAAGACCAATAGATATCATCCATCACAAATATGCTGTTCTCGTGTGCTTTTGAAAGACACTGTTTAAAATACCGCATTGTAGGCTCATAACGGTGGTTGCCGTCAAAGAAAGCGAAATCCAGTTGGGGTATTTGTTCTAACTGGGGTTGAAGGGTCTGGTCGAGGTTACCGGTTATTTGGGTAATATTACGAAGATGCAGGTAATCGAAATTTTCTTTTGCGACGCAGGCTATAGTTGGGCAGCCTTCAAACGTGTACACCTGCGCTTTTCGGGCTGCCTCGGCCAAGTAAGCTGAAGTTATACCCAATGATGTACCCAATTCAAATACATGCCTGGGCTGAAAATGATTGACCAACCTGAAAAGCAACTGGCCATATTTAGCTGGTTTAGCTGAAGTACGGGCGATATCGGCAACTTTCCTGGTTTTATAGTTTATCGTTTTAGAGCCAGCCCCAAAGTCAGTAACTTCTATAGTTCGGTTATCAGTCAGCAGCTTTTCACGTATCGCCTCAACCCTCGGGTAAGCGTAAAAAGCCCCATCATGCAGTATTACCTGGTTATAAAGATTAAATACAAAAGGGGAGTGCACGCCATGCAGCTTAAAAGACCGTGCCCTGTAAAGCAGATAATCTATAGTTTGGCTAAGGTATGACACTGGCTAAAAGTTGAAGGCTTACTTGTTTAATAGTTAAAGGTTTGATTGTTGGAGGTTAATCTTAGGGGATAACCATTTAACAATTTAACCTCCAGCCATTAATTTAACTTATAAGGTACAATCAGGGTAAACTCTGGGATAGTGGCATGGAACTGCTTGCCATCTACCAGGCGCTCCATTAAATAGGTGCCCAGCATCTTACCAACCCCTGTTTTCAGGTTGCATCCCGATACATATTCATGCGATTCGCCAGGCTCAAGGGTAGGCTGCTGACCTACAACGCCTTCGCCTTCCACTTCGCGCACAGTGCCCGTAGCATCGTGTATGTACCAATGGCGACGCAGTAATTTAACCGTAAACTCGCTTTTATTTTCTATCGTTATCTTGTAGGCAAATACATAGTGCTGCTGTACCGGACTGGAATAATCTGGAAGGTAGTTGGTGGTGACCGTTACTTTCACTCCTTCTGTGGTTTTTGTATCCATGTTACAGAGATTGTTGTATATTAGAAACTGCTGAAGCGTAAAAGAGTTACTGCTATTAGCTAAGTTTCAGGTATTATTCACACCCTTCATCCATCATTTATGAATGTAAAGATAGAAGAAAGCTGGCAAAATGTGCTGCAAGATGAATTTGAAAAGCCATATTTCAAAAATCTTGTTGCTTTTGTTAAAGACGAATACAATTCCCAAAAAGTTTATCCGCCGGGTAGCCAGATCTTTAATGCCTTTAAAATGTGCCCCTTCAATGAAGTAAAAGTAGTGATACTCGGTCAGGACCCATACCACGGACCAAACCAGGCGAACGGACTGGCCTTTTCTGTTAGCGACGAAGTGCGTACGCCACCTTCGCTTATTAATATTTTTAAAGAGATCAAAACCGACCTCGGCAAAGACCTGCCACCAACTGGAAACCTGGAGCGTTGGGCAAAACAAGGCGTTTTATTGCTGAATGCCACACTAACTGTTCGTGCTGGTAATGCCGGATCTCACCAGAAAAAGGGCTGGGAAGAGTTTACCGATGCTGTTGTACAGAAAGTAAACGATGAGAAAGAGCATGTAGTATTTATGCTATGGGGCGCTTATGCCCAAAAGAAAGGCGCATTCATCGATACCAAAAAACATCTTGTGTTACAATCAGCGCATCCATCACCGTTTGCCGCCGACCGTGGCTTTTTCGGTAACCGCCATTTCAGCAAGGCCAACGCTTATTTGCAGGAGCATGGCAAAGAGCCCATAGAATGGTAACTATAGTTTTGGCAACGGCTGCTCTATAAAGTTGATATAGCGTTGCTGCTGCATCTTAAATTCCCATTTCGGGTTCTGGTATAGTTGCGGAACTATAGTTGGCAATAGCTCCGGTAACCTGTTAAGTGTTTCACCCAAGTGCTCCAGGTCATAAAACAAGGCATTTTCCTGCAGGTCGGGCACATGCTGAAACTGATCTTTGCAAAGCAGTGGCTTCCTGTAGCTAAAAGCAAGGTTAAGGGCTCCTGTTATCTTGTACTTTTTGTACTGTTCAAATTTAGGTAAAGCAGGGTGCAGCAATGGCAATATTATATCAGATTGCAGCAGGTAACTATGGAACAGTTCGTTAGGGATAAATTTATCGAACAGCACAAAATGATCCTGCAGCCCGGCAGCTGTTACCATATCCGAAAATTTTCTGTCAGGGTCGTTTTCCCGGCCTAATACAATATACTTTATGCCCGGTTTAGGAGGGTGCTGTATTAGTGCATTCAAAAATCCTTCGTAGTCGCGGCGCTTAAATGCTATTTGCCCAGGTATGCAAACCCATAGTTCACCGTCAGCTTTAGGTATGTCTATAGTTTTGAAATGCGGAAAAAAGATAGGATAGAAGGCTTCTACAGCTATTTTACTGTTGCTATGTACATGTTTCAGGATGTAATCATTCAGTACAAAGTACTTCTTTATTTTACGGCTGATGATGCGCTGGCTGCTGCTCTTAAGTAATTTATAGCTGTTATGGATGATCCCTGAAAACTGAACGCGCTTCGGGAAAGGCAGAAGTGTAAGATTACGGACCAGGTTTCCTTCTGCCGTATTAAAGATAACCTGGGCAATATTATTTTTAAGGATATGCTTCCGGATCTGGAGCAGGTAAGCCATGCTTTTCAGCTTGCTAACCCCTTTAAAATCAAAGAAAAGGAATTCATCTACTCCATCGAAACCGGAAACCTGTTGCTTTAAATTAGCTGTACAGATCATGTGCACACGATAGCCTTTCTCTCTCAGAAAACGGACCTGGGAGTAAAGACACTCGTCGTGTGAGCCTCCAAGTTCTATAAGTGCAGCGATCATATAAGTAACAGTTTCAAGAGTGTTTACTATAGTTTAAAAGTTGAATTTAAACATTTTCGGCAGTTAAACGGCCTGTTATTTATGGTTGCAGGCATAAAAAAAGCCGGATGTACTATCCGGCTTCTGTTTTATAGTTGGGAGGCAACCTAGTCAATTATGTCGAAAATACGGCTCCAGCGTATTTTATCCAGGAAACCGCCATATGGGTCAGTCGACATCCAGATCATCACAGCTTTACCTACAATATGGTCGGCAGGCACAAAACCCCAGTATCGCGAGTCCATAGAGTTGTGGCGGTTATCACCCATCATAAAGTAATAATCCTGCTTAAAGGTATATTGAGTAACTTCTTTGCCATTCATGTATAGTTTGCCTTCGCGTACTTCAGCATTCTCGTTGTGCTCATATTCCAATATCACGCGTTCGTATAACGGCAGCGTTTCCGGCGTTATAGCAACTGTAGCACCTTCTTTTGGCACATATACAGGTCCGAAGAAATCCTGGTTCCACTTATATTTACTAGGCACATGCGGGTAAATATCAGATTTCTGAACGCCTGGTCTTTCCTTTAAAAGTGTAATCCCATCAACAAAATCTAACTTAGCGAGCTCTGCTGCCTTTTCCGGGGTGGCATTAAACCGGAAGCCGCCTTCCCAGGCATAAACACTGGTCAGGTCCATATCATGAGACAGGAAAAAATCTTCATTCAGGATTTGGGAGGTAGCCATGTGGTAGCTATACTGCAGCTTTTCAGGATTATCGGCTGGTTTGCCGTTAATATACACCTGCATGTCGCGCACGGCAATAGAGTCTCCGGCAATTGCAACGCATCGCTTTATATAGTTGGTGCGCAGGTCGGCAGGGTGCTGGTCTTCGGGTGGGTAATTAAAAACCACAACATCACCGCGCTGCACTTCTGAAAAGCCTGGCAGCCTGTAAGATGGCAACTGAATAGCGTCAGAATATGAAGGGATATTAGTTCCCCAGATAGTCTGGTGGGTAAGTGGTACCTGCAATGGAGTAATAGGTGTGCGCGGACCATAATGCAACTTGCTCACAAACAGGAAATCGCCTACCAACAGCGACTTTTCCATGGATGGAGTAGGGATGGTGTACGCCTCAAATGTAGCCCAGCGAATTAAACTGGCTGCCACAACAGCAAACAGAATGGCATCGCCCCACTCGCGGGCAAAGCTCTTTTTCTTTTTAGGGGCCTTGGTAACTGGTTTTTTCTCCCAGAACTTAACTTTCATGCAGGGTTCGCTATGATTTTTTATAGGTTCAGCATGTCTTTCATGCCGTAAACGCCTTTTTTGTCTTTCAGCCATTCGGCTGCCATCAGGGCGCCTTCGGCAAAACCGGTGCGGCTATGTGCCACATGCGACAGCTCAATTTTATCAACGTCGGAACTATAGGTAACAATGTGTGTGCCAACAACATCCGGCTCACGTTCTGAAATTATGTTCAGTTTACCTTCCATTTCCTGGTCGGCAACCCAGCCACTTAGCGCCGGAAAATGCGGCAATATGCCTTCGGCAGTTGTTATTCCTGTACCACTTGGCTTGTCTACTTTTTGCAGGTGGTGTATCTCGCGTATACCTACGCTGTATTCCTTGTATGCCTGCATTTTAGCTGCAATATACTCGTTAAAGTGGAAAAACAAATTAACGCCCACGCTAAAGTTAGATGCATAAAAGAAGGCGCCATTGGTGTCAGCACATAGTTGTTTTGCATTTTCCAACTTATCTAACCAGCCTGTAGAGCCCACCACAACCGGGATGTTATGTTGCAGGCAGTAGGTAATGTTGCCAAAAGCAGCTTCCGGGTGTGTAAATTCAATAGCTACGTCTACATTTTCGGCTGTATAGTTGCTGAGTGTTTCGGAGTTGGTGTGGTCTATAGTTCCGGCAATCTGGTGTCCTTTTGCCAGGGCCATCTGCTCAATGGTCTTACCCATTTTGCCGTAGCCTATCAATAGTATTCTCATTTCGATCTAGTGTATAGCGTTAAGCTTAAGCCCGGAGTATAGGCCTGTTGCGTAGGTATGCGCATTATATTGGGTTGCACTTTCAGAGCCAGCTCATCGCTTATGTCAAATTCTTTCATGTGGGCATGCACGTAAGCTTCTGCTATCTGCAAACCATAGGCTCCTATAGATAATAGTATGGTCAGGTCGCGGTTACGACGGTAGTAGTCGCGGGCATATTTTAAATACGGAATTCCATTATCTGGCCTGTTTGTGCCATACTTGTTACTATTAGCATATTTATCTACTCCACCATCTCGCCTGATGAGTAGAGCTTCTTCAAAATCCTTATACTTCGTATGATTATCTATCCAGAAGTAGGCTAATACACCGCCTGTTGCATAAACGATAGGCATTTTCCAGTAAGCTTTGTTGTAAGCCTGGCCGAAGCCCGGAACTATAACCGAGAACAAAGCAGCTTTTGCCGGTCTGTCCCATTTGCTCAGGAAAAATCTGTTATCTTCAGCTGTGGCTGTATCAGGCGTAGTGGAAACTATAACTGAATCGGGTCCAGCCGTTATAACCTGCGCGCGTGCAGGAGCAGCAATAGCAACTATACTTAAAAAGAATAAAGCAATGCCAACGGTTAGCCTCATTATAAGTTATTAGTAGTTAAGTAATTCTAAGATACGGTTCAGCTCATCTACAGATACAAACGGGATCTTGATCTCGCCTTTACCATCGTTGTTTGCCTTCACCTGTATTTTAGTACCGAACTGCGAAGAAAGACGTGTTTCTACAGACCTGATCTCCTCTTCGTACTTGTTAAACTGTAGTTTCTGCTGCGGATCTGGTTTTTTATTAGCGTTCTGCAGGTTACGCACCAATTCTTCTACCTTACGCACTGATAATTCCTCAGCTACAACTTTCTTGAAAACCTCTAACTGGTTCTCAATGGTGTCGATATTGATAAGAGCACGTGCATGCCCCATCGATATCACGTTGTCGCGCAGGGCAATCTGGATATCTGGTGGCAATTTAAGTAGGCGCAGGTAATTGGTAACGGTCGTACGCTTTTTACCTACGCGGTCGCCTAACTCTTCCTGCTTCAGGCTGCACTCTGATAAAAGTCGCTGGTAGGAGAGGGCAATTTCAATCGCGTTCAGGTTTTCACGCTGAATGTTCTCTATCAGGGCCATTTCCAGCATCTGCTGGTCGTCGGCCTTGCGGATGTACGCCGGTATAGTTGTAAGGCCGGCCATTTTAGCCGCCTGGTAACGGCGCTCACCCGAAATAAGCTGGTAGCTTTTCTGGTCTAGCTGGCGAACAGTAATAGGCTGAATGATGCCCTGTATTCTGATAGACTCCGCCAATTCTTCCAGTGCGCCCTGATCAAAGTGGGTACGCGGCTGGTATGGGTTCGTCTGGATCTGGTCTATGGCTATATCTGCGATAGTATTGACTTCATTAATGGTGTTCGAATCAATTTTACCTGTGTACTTGTTACCCTCCAGAAGAGAGCCAAGGCCTCTGCCGAGACCGCCTGTGCGTTTAGGTGTTTTATTGTTGTTATCAGACATGTAAGGGTAGGGTTATTTCTCCAGTGCCACGCTGTTTTTCTCGGCAATCTCACGGGCCAGGTTCAGGTAGCTTAGCGCTCCTTTACTTTCAGCATCATGAAGTATAGCCGGTAAACCAAAGCTTGGCGACTCACTCAACTTCACATTTCTTGGAATGATGGTATCAAAAACCATTTGCTGGAAGTGTGTTTTTACTTCTTCCACCACCTGGTTGCTCAGGCGCAGGCGCACATCATACATGGTTAGAAGTATACCTTCTATGGCCAGTTCTACGTTCAAACGCGACTGTATTATCTTGATCGTGTTCAGCAACTTGCCCAGGCCTTCCAATGCAAAATACTCGCACTGTACCGGTATAACCACAGAATCAGCAGCAGTAAGCGAGTTTACCGTGATCAGACCCAGGGAAGGAGAACAGTCAATGATAATGAAATCATACTTCTGGCGCAGTGGCTTTAGCGCCTCACGCATTTTCTCTTCACGGTTATCCAGGTTTATCATCTCCACCTCAGCACCAACTAAGTCGATGTGCGACGGGATCAGGTCCAGGAATTCGATGTTAGGAGACTGCAGAATGATATCTTCCGGGTTCACGTCTTCTACCATGCACTCGTAAATGCTGGAAGTGATGCTGGCCGGGTCGAAACCAAGACCGGATGTGGCATTGGCCTGCGGGTCAGCGTCAACCAACAGTGTTTTATACTCCAAGGCTGCCAGGCTTGCCGCCAGGTTTATGGCTGTAGTGGTTTTGCCCACACCGCCTTTTTGATTGGCAACCGCTATTATTTTTCCCATTCTATACTTATAGGTTTATAGTTTGACCTATCTCCATCAAAATTAACTCTTTACCAGCCATCTGCGCTACTTCCTTCACCTCTTCGTGGTCTATGGCAATGTATGGAAACGTGTCGTAATGCATTCCGATGAACTTATCAACCTGCACAAAATCGGCAGCTATGAGGGCATCGTGTATATCCATTGTAAAATTATCACCGATCGGTAACAGTGCAAAATCAAGGTCGAACTGCTCCGGGATCAGTTTCATGTCGTAAGTCAACGCAGTATCGCCGGCAAAATAGAAGGCTTTACTTTCTGTTTCAACCACAAAACCCGACGCAACACCCGCATAAGTGCCATCCGGCAGTGAGCTGGAGTGCACAGCTGTAACCATCTTAACCGTTCCGAAAGGCAAGGTAACTTTACCACCAACATTCATGGGGTGGGTTTTCTCAATTCCTTTTTCGCCATACCAGGTAGCAATCTCGAACGTTGAAACTATAGTTGAACCATTGTTCCTGGCAATTCGCTCTGCATCGTGCACGTGGTCCTGGTGGCCATGCGACAACAGAATGTAATCTGCCTTGATGCTGTCTACATCAATATCCTTTGCTAGTTCGTTAGGCGAAATGAACGGATCGAACAAAACGCTGTGTCCGCCGATCTTAATTAAAAAGCAAGACTGTCCGTAGTATGTTATTTCCATGATTTACTCTTTAGTACTTACTTAACTACGCAAGATATATTTATCTTGCATGAACATTCCACAAAGATACATTTTTTTGACCACTTTACCGGATGCAAATCAGAACTCAACGCCTTTTTTTATCCACCGTTTTTGCCCTGTTATCCACCGTTTTGCTCCTGTGCCAGTCTTGCACTGAAGCCGGAAAAAATGGAACGAACAAAACCGTTTTCAGGTATAATCAGCCCGAAGCCTTATCGTCGCTGGACCCCGCTTTTGCCCGTAACCAGGCCAATATCTGGGCCACCACGCAATTATATAACGGGCTGGTAGAACTGGACCAGGAGCTGAAAATAGGCCCTGGCATAGCTAAAAGCTGGGAAGTGTCGGAAGATGGCAGAACCTATACGTTTATACTTCGCGATGATGTCTACTTTCACGACCACGAGGTTTTTAAAGGTGGCAAAGGCCGCAAAGTAACCGCCCAGGATGTTGCCTATAGTTTCAAACGCATTATAGACCCTGCCACAGCCAGTACCGGCGCCTGGATCTTCAACGACAAGGTGCTTTCTGATAAAAACGGTGCCATTTCTGACACGGCTTTCCTGGCGGTAAACGACTCAACTTTCAAGATCTACCTGAACGAACCTTTCATCGCTTTCCTGGAAATTCTGACGATGCCTTATGCGTTTATAGTTCCGCAGGAGGCTGTAGCAAAGTATGGTAAAGACTTCAGGGCGAACCCGGTAGGAACTGGCCCTTTCGTGTTTAAGCAGTGGGACGAAGGCAACGCCATCATCATGCACAAGAACCCGAACTACTGGAAGAAAGATGAAAATGGAGTGCAGTTGCCATATTTAGATGCCGTGCAGATCTCTTTCATCACCGACCGGAAATCGGAGTTCCTGACCTTTATGCAGGGCAAGCTTGATTTCCTTTCCGGTGTTAGGGAAGGTTCACGCGACCTGATATTAAACAACGACGGAACGGTGCAGGATGATTTTAAAGGCAAGTTTACGGTTCGAAAAGAGCCTTATTTGAATACAGAATACATCGGCTTCCAGCTGGACCCTACCAACCTGAAAGACCCCAACCCGGCTGTGCAGGACAAGCGGGTGAGACAGGCGCTGAACTATGCGATCAACAAAAAGGAGATGGTAGCCTACTTTAGAAACAACATTGGTATACCGGGCCACTCGGGAATGGTGCCGCCCTCGTTGCCATCGTTTAGTGAAGAGAAAGTGCCGGGCTATAGTTACAATCCTAAAAAAGCAAAAGAACTGCTAACTGCCGCCGGCTATACTTTGCAAAAGCCCTTGAAAATGCGCTTGAGCACGGTAGCAGAGCACAAAGAACTGGCAGAGTACATGCAGAAAAAGTGGGCAGAGATAGGCGTGCAGGTAGAGATTGATATTAACCAGGGCCCGGCACACCAGGAAACCGTAGACAATGGCCGTGCACCATTCTTCATGAAGTCGTGGCTGGGTGATTACCCGGATGCAGAGAATTACCTGGCTTTATTCTATAGTAAGAATTTCTCACCAGCAGGGCCAAACAAAACCCACTTTGTAAATGCAGAATTCGACAAACTATACGAACAGGCCAAACTGGAACGTGATGTTAAAAAGAGATGGGAACTATACCAGGCCATGGACAGGATAGTAGTGGAAGAAGTGCCCGTTATCGTTTTATATTATGATGAAGTGCTTCGCCTCACCCAGAACAATATCGAAGGCCTGGAGCCAAACCCGATGAACATGCTGAAGTTGGAGCGGGTGCGTAAGACGGACTAAGACTGTTAAGATCTGATGGGTTTTCGGATTCTGATTGCGTTCTTGGTTATCTGCCATGTTGGTCCATTGTTGGTATTTTACCGAAACCGTTAGATTAAGCATTGTTTTTAAAAGCTTAATGCCGGGGATTTTCTAATCCCCGGATTGCGAATAACGCATACTAGGAAGTCCGCAGCAGATTAAGTTCCGTATAATGATGTCCGAAACAGCAAGTAACAGTAATTTAGTCTCTTAAAACTTGCAGGTGAAACATGCAGTAAAGGCGTATACACTGGAGCCAGACAATACACTAACAGCTTAAATAAAAAATCCCCGACTGAAACATCAGCCGGGGATTTTTTTATTGGACTATAGTTGCTTACAAACCTCTTTTAGACGGATCGTTGCCAAGGTCTTTTCTGTTTGGGTCGTTGCGTCTCAGTTCATCATCTGACCGGAGGTTTGTATTCTTAGGATTCATTTTATCGACATCCACCTCTGTTTTGCGAACAGAACCACGTACGGTTTCTTCGCGCTGGGTCTGGTCTTTACTCAAGCGTACTTCTTCTACCACGCGGGCTTCTTTATTTACCATAGGTATTTCAGCACGTTCGGTCATTTCTATACTGCCCTCTTTAAAGTTATCCATATCACGCTTTGAGGCAGGGCGGTTAACGGGGTTACGCTCTACATTAACATGTTCTTCGCGTAATCGCATATGTTCCTCTACAGGGCGTTCCACAATGCGGCTTTTTAATCTCATTCCGCCTGTTTCTACTTCGCGTTTCCCCACATTCATTTTTTCCTCTATTATCGGAATAGACTGGTCGGAGTTACGGTTACCTGGTTGATTGATGTTTCCAGTTCTGCCTGTAGCGGTGCCAGTTGTATTTCCCTGGAACTGTCTTGCGCGTTCATCTACGTCAACAGCACCACACTGGTCGAGTGTTTTAGCTGCATTTTCAGCTTCCTGTCGCGAGTCGGCGTGTACGGTAACTACCCAGCCTTTACGGGCAACATCAGAATACTTTCTGGTTTCATCGTTGTCGCTGCCGAATAAGGAGCCAAAAAAGCTGCTTACTTTATCTGATCCACGGTCTGTGGTACCTGTCACTTTATCGCTGGTGCTCTGGTTCGAAATATCTATATGATCTGATGGTATTCTATTACTTTCTAATTTTTGCACAGCAGTTTGCGCATCTATACCTTTCTCGAAAATTCCTATTACTGTTTGTGCCATAGTTTTATAATTGTGTGTGTTAAAAATTGATTAAAATGTTGTGTAGCTGTTTTTCATGCGGCTATAGTTATCTTGTGTTAGGGTCATTGTTTTGTACACGCTCTATGTTTATTTCTTCTGTGCGCAGGCTTATAGGTTGCGTGTTATGCTCTTCTGTTTTGCGGTTTATGATGTGCAGTTCTTCTACCACCTTTATGCGCTTTACAAGTACAAGCTCTTCGCGCAAAACGGTAATGATCATCTTGTCGCCTTCATAGCGTACGGCCGGCGGAGCCTGGTCTACATACTGGTTAACCGGAACGCGTTGTACATCTACTTCTTCATGTACTATAGGCACATCCACCAGCACCTCGTCTTCGCGCACATTTTTAGATATCCGTACTTTACCTGATTCTACTACTTTCCTGGTTACATGTGCCTGCTCTTCAATTACAGGTATTACTTTTTCTTCGTGGTCAGTATGAAGTCTTTCATTTTCAGGGGGCGATGATAAGTTGTTATGTGTTGGATTAGCTGTACTCTCCCTAAGTTTTTCTTTAAATTCAGATATTTGATTTTTTTTATTCAATGTACTCATATTTAAATAATATGATATAGTTAAATGGTATTTTAAAAAGGTGTGTTGTTTGATGTTCTATATATATGTTTACGGGAGCAGGGGAGTGGGGTTATTTGATTCAACTATGCAGAGGGTATAAGCTAAAGTAAAAAAGTATGAAATTTTTAGTGAAAAGGGGGAACCGGCAGTGTAAGCCAAACTATAGCCTGGCTGAAAAGAAAATCAAAAAAATAAGCATTTCGCCCTTAAAGCTTACCTAAGCTAATGCAAAAACAGGGATGATAAAGGTCTTGACCGAGAGGATTTTAAATCTATTAGCGGAGGTAAACCGAAGAAAGCAGCAAATTAAACTATGAATGGGGTTGCTTAGGTCACGTTTTGGGTGCGTAGCTACCCCACGATCCAGCGCTCCAGTATGTCGCCTACGGCATAGGAAACGCCCGCAGCCAAAGCGCCAAGTACAAGGGTTTCGAAAACGCCACGCCAGCGGTTAACGCCGGTCACGTAGCTTTTAAGGAATCCGATTATAGAGAAACCTGTAAATGTAAGGAGGCATGCCCACAGAAAAACATTGCCTGGAAAACCAACAAAATAATCCCAGAGGTAAACGGAGAGGGGAATGAGGCCGATCATCAGGAAAGAAGTGTAAGTAACTATACCAATAGCCAACGGAGATTTTGAATCCTGTATAAGTTGCAGTTCGTTCGCCATCATGTCGTCGGCCCAGCGGTCTTTGTCACTTGTGATCACGGTAACTACCTGTTCCAGCAATTCGCCTTCAAATCCTTTGGCACGGTAAGCAACGCGAACTTCCTCCTTTTCTACTTCGGGGTAATGCTCTATTTCGTAGTACTCGGTGCGTTTGTGTTTGTCATAGTTGTCGCGCTCCGATTTAGCTGACAGGTAAGCGCCCACCGACATCGAAAAACCATCGGCCAGCAGGTTGGCAAAACCAAGAATAATGATAATGGAGCTATCGAGGTTGGCGCCTACTGCCCCCGACACAACGGCAAAAGTAGTAACACAGCCATCTATACCGCCATACACAAACTGCCCCAGGTAGTCCTGGAACTTCGAAAACAACTGATGGGCTGTATCTTCGTTGTGCGCCATATCGCCAATATACATAAAAGCACTATAGTTTGTTTACAAAACGCAAGCACTCTTACCTAAAATAAAAACAGCGCCATACGTTTAGGGTATGGCGCTGTTTTGTTAGATTTTAATAAGTGCTTATTTCAGCACGGCCGTCCAGGGTCTGTTATCATTTGGACCAAAGGTATACGTGCCGCTCATTGTGTTATTCTCTAAGGTGCCGGTGTGTACGTAGCTCGTTGGGTTTGGCTGAGATGCATCCAGAGTGTAAGTCAGTTCATTTCCGGTCATAGACCAGGTACCCTCTGTGTAGTAAACGCCAGGCTCAGCCGGCTCATCATATACAGTTGTTCCATCGGCATTAAAAGTTACATCTCCGTTCCAGGAGATAGTAGCAGTATGTGCAAAATGGAAATCCCAGGTGGTGCCTGCCAGACTACGGGTTTTCAACTCCACTGCATCACTGTAAAAAGTACCTTCAGCTGTTGTGGCGTAAATCTTAAAGAAGTAAGTGGTATTAGGGATAAGATCATTAACAGTAGCTGTAAAAGTGCTGTTAGCTTCTGTAGTTTTACTATCGGCTATAGTTGGGTTCCCGGTTGTATTCCAAACCAGCCCTCTTGCATCTACATCATTTCCCATGCCATCAACGTTTCCGCTAACTTCTAAGGTATTAAAAGTTGCATTGGCGTTAGCCTGGGTGGTAGCGCTCGTAACAGCCGGGTCGGGGTTCGCTTCTTCTTTGGTCTCTAAACAACTCACAAAGGCAAACATCATTACCATAAACCAGGCTAATCTTGCGCTCTTTCTAATATTCATACTTTTATAGTTTAAATGAAAGCCGAAGGTATGAATAATAAACCGATAATATATTTAAATCGTAATATATTATGTAGAAAAAATACTTTATGATATGCTCGTGGTTAAAAATGCACAGGTGCATGTTACCAATAAAACTAAAGCGCTGAACATTATAGTTTGTTCAGCGCTTCAGCTATAGTTTGTATAGTTTACGAACGTGTTAGGCCTTGCGTACAAATTCAGACTTAAGGCCCATCGAGCCAAAGCCGTCTATTTTACAATCGATGTTATGATCACCGTCTGTCAGGCGAATGTTCTTTACTTTTGTGCCAGCCTTTACAGGTTTCGGAGCACCTTTAACGGGTAAGTCTTTAATCACTACCACCGTGTCGCCGTCCTGCAATACATTTCCGTTCGAATCAACTACTTTTAATTCTGTGTCTTCTGCTACTTCATTTGGGTTCCACTCATTTCCGCACTCCGGGCAGGTATAGGTGTCGTCGCCTGAGGCGTAACCATAAGGCGAGCTACAGTTCGGGCATTGTTTCATTTCTTCAGGCATCGTATTTTTTAGTTTAAGTATTCTTGATTTTTGGGTGGTTCTATAGTTAGAGTCGCTTTTTAATGCGCTAAAGTTAAAGTTTGTAGTTTTCTTTTCTCTCTTACAGAAAATATAATTCCTGCGATCATGCCCACCAGACCACCTAAATAGCTGAAATTATGCATAGAACCTACAGCAATAAAGCTTTCTTTATCTATCAGATTTTCTGGAAACAACCAGTCAACGCCAGTACCTGACAAGTAAAACATGCCATAAGTGAGCCCAATCAGGCCAGTAAAAAAAGCTACAAGCATAGTTACTAAAAAAGCTTGCAATGTTACTTTAAACATCGATTTTCCGCTTCTGTGGATTAATCCGGTTAAGCCTAATATTAATCCGATTGGAACTCCCATCCACCAGATTGCCATAAAGCCGATGATGGAAACCTGTAGTCTTGGGTTTGGGAATACTGTTTCATATCCACTTTCTATAAGTCCGAATTGGTAGAACTTAAACTTGGTATAATATTCAGGTGAGATGGTGTATGTCAGCTGATCGTGAATGATTCCGTATAGTCCTCCTATCAAAGGAGCTATTATAAGAATCAATAAGAGTACAAGAAATTTCTTCATCTTGTTATTTTAATTACCCTCATGGTTAAGCTAAATGCTATAGCTGCCTCAGGAGGGCAGACCAATGCGATTTTTGTTACTCACTTGAGAATCTATTGACTTGCTACTAAAGCATACCATTCGTAAAAAGTAAAAATGCCTCCTTTTCTCCAAAAGCTCAGCAATTCTTTGGAGTTAAGTGTGAGGTTGCCAGGCAATGAACCATTTTCATCAACTACTAAGCCTTTTGATGCTTCCGGACACCAACTATCATAAATATAATATTCCTGCTTTTCTTTATTAAACCCAAATAAGGTCACATAATGTTGGTAAGAGTTTTTCTCACCTAGAATGATAATAGGTTTGCCTTGAGAAAGTCTTTCTTGTAAAAAGAGTAATCTTTCATTGTCTGAAAGTTTGTTTAGTTTAGCTATTTCTACATTCACGCCCTGCTCTTCCAACTGCCGGCTTAAACCAATCGGATGTGTTCCTTTTTCGAATATTCTCCAACCGATATTTTCAGAGTATTCGAATGAATCTACTTGTTTCCCTGTTAAGGCCCGGACAACTGCTGCTGTACTGAATGGACCGCAATAAGTCGAAATTTGTTTGTAGTTGTATTCAGAAGGGTAGTCGATATAGTGAAAGTCGGAAATATTTTGTGTCTTGTAGCCAGATACAGAAGTTCTATTCCAAATGAAGTAGCAGAGGCCAGCAATCAAGCAAGCTAATAGTAGCTTTTTCAGAAACCTCAGCGAATCTGGAAATTTCAATCTCATCTGTCTAAATATGAGTTGTTGTTATGATTACCTGCCAACGTACTGGGCTTACCGAAGGCGGGGTTTTCGGAGCACCATCCTGTTAAGCTACCACAAATGTTTATTCAGAGCTGAAAAGTTTCTGCCACCACGTCCGCCCCGCTTTTGGCAATGTGCTGTTCTTGACTGGCTTTCTTTCCGGATACTTATCTAATTCGTTTTTTAAGTCAGCAGAAATTCTTCTTAACTCTATATTGTCAGCGACAATGTCAACAAAATACTCTTTGTCGTCCGTTGCTGATTGCGGTCGGGATTCTAAGTCAAACTTTATTCTAATTTTTTTCTTTGGACTATCGAAAGAATTTAGCAGTTCAAAGGATAAGTTTGGTTCAGTAAATTCTTGATTAATATAGTCTGGCTTTATATTCCGTGATAAATCTTCGAACCAATTTATTAAAGTTCGAACTTCCCAAGTTGTCAAAGATGGGTCTACAGTCTGCCAGTGTCCGACTTTACTCTTTACGTTCAGATAAATATTTAACCAATTTCCGTCCCAGTCACCGTCACTAATGTCGGGATATTGGTAGTTGGTTATTTCCAACTCAACTGTCTGATTGTCTATTCCCGTAAAAGTCATTTCTGTTTTTCTTTAAGCTTGCCCATAACGTACTTGGCTAAAAAGTGCTTTAGTGCTTTTTAGGTGTGGTTATGTAAAGTTATCTTCTAATTCTATGTTCACTTCAAGTTTGGGCCAATGATTATGGCAAGAAGGACTAAAATTAAAAACGGAGTTGCTAAAACCACCCCAAGTTTATCCATGACCGTTTTTGTAGGTACTATTCCTTTGTGACAAGAATAAATAAGAACTATAGTTGAAATAACCCAAAAGATTATAATGAAGTATCCGTATCCCAATGAGGAACTAGGGTCTTGCTTCCCTAAATAATAGAGAAACAAAGTTATGGAGTAGAATACTATATTAAATCCTATAATTCTCAAGTTGTTTCTTAGCTAAAATTATACATAACTACCAGCTAAACCAAAACATACGCTTATCAGCACTATAGCTATAGTTAGTTTCTAGTCTGGCTACCTATTTCGGACAAGATAAATAAAATACAGGAAAGAAAAAGTCTATAGTTACCTGGCGGGCGTGGCTACATATTTCCAGATGAGTTGATGCATCTTCTCATTAAACTGAATGAGTTTTTCAGGTCCTCCTTCTTCGTGTTTTATGTGCTTTACTTCCTTGCCTGCCTCATAAAAGTAAAGATGCGTAGCCGGCATATCAGACCAGTCGGTTTTGTAGTAGTTCTGCAGGGTCTTATAGTTCAGTTCAGCCAGGTCGGTTTGCAATGCCTTCAGCTCATTTTCTGTAAGTTGAAAGGTAAGCGTATCCGTAACCGGAACATATTGGTGCCCGACAAAACGTACGGTACCATCTGTGTGCAGAAGCGCTTCGTAGGAGGGGCAGGTGCCAAAACAGGGCGTTTTCTGGAACATAAACCATGGCTCTGCAGCCTGGGCTGTAGTAGTAGCATGTTGGGCGCTACTCCTGCAACTTACTACACACAGCAAACCCGCAACTATAGTTAAGGTGATGAGTTGTTTTGTTATGTTAAATTGAAAGCTAATCATGTCTTATAGTTCACCTATAGTCTAATGTCATTTGATCTCGCGCAGTTTACCATCTACTAATTCATACGCCTGCGGAGCGCAATCCTTACAGTTATTGTAGTTTATAGTGGAGTCGGGTGGGTTAAGTATAAAAATGCGGCTGTTCGGGCTATACTTTGCGCCGGTGCTGCCCTCTATCTTTTCCACTATCTTTCCACTCTCGCGGTCAACTATGAAGTGCTGCTGGCAAGCTGTTCCGCACCCAACTGTAACCACCGTATATTTACCGGCAAAATTTACGCCCTTCGCCATTCCTTCACGCAAAGCGTTTTTAAATGCGTGGGCATCTGTGTGGCTGGCTTCATCGGCAGGGGCAAGTTTGCCGCGGTACATGTTGGCTACGTTATAGTTGCCGCTATTCTCGTACTCTTCGGTGGTTATGCGGTAACGCTGGTACAGGTCGGCATGCTCTTCCGAGCGCATCGAGATATTGGCAGAGTCGCGGTTTAGTTGCTTTTCGAGTTTAGGGTGGGTGCTGGCAATGCTTTTATCTTCGTCGGAGCCGGAGTTGCAGGCGCAAATTATAGTTACTGTCAGCAGCAGGAGCGGGTATTTAAGGTTCTTATACATGATCTTTTTCGTTACAGTCCTACATACGGCGCAGGCGCAACTATAGCCAAACAAAAAGCCTGTCTGCAATAGCAAACAGGCCTTTAATGTATAGTTTAGAATAACGCTGACTTATTTCTTAGCGCCTTTGTTCTTCTTTTGCTGCTCTTTTTCTGCGGCTGCACGCATGGCTTCCTGCATACGTTCTGTAAACGACGGGCCTTTTGTGCTCTTCTTGTCTTTACGTTTCTCTTTGTTGTCTTCCAGTTTAGAGCGCACTTTGCCTTCATCCACAAACTTACGGATAATGGCTTGCTGCCCGAACGTTACCATGTTAGAAACAAAGTAGTAGAACGAAAGACCTGCCGGGAACGAGTTCAGTACGAACATAAAGATAACCGGCATCAGGTAACTATAGAACTTCATGGCACCCTGCATCTGGGCGTTCATCTGGTTGTTTGACCAGGTATAAAGTATCGTAGAAGCCGTCATCAGCAAGGTAAACATACTCACGTGGTCGCCATAGAACGGAATCGTGAATGGCAGTCTTGCAAATACATCGTACGTCGAAAGGTCGGCAGCCCATAGGAACGGCTCCTGGCGCAGCTCTATCGAGTTCGGGAAGAAGTTGAACATCGCAAACAGGATAGGCAACTGCAACAGCATCGGAATACAGCCGCTCAGTGGGTTCACGCCCATCTCGTTGTAGAGCTTCATGGTCTCCATCTGCGTCTTCTGCATATCGCCGTCGTTACACTCTTTAATGGCATCGATCTCCGGTTTTAACACCTTCATTTTCGCCATAGAATAGAACGACTTATATGTAAGCGGGAAAAGCAGCGTTTTGATGTATAGTACCAGCAGGATGATGATGATACCATAGTTGCCGATATAGTTTTCCAGGAAATCGAATGCCGGGATGATCAGCCACTTGTTTACCCATGAAAAAATTCCCCAACCCAGGTCAAGGTTCTTCTCAAAATCGTCGCCTATGTTCTTCAGTATCTTGTAGTCGTTCGGGCCGAAGTAGTAAGTAAACGACGCTTTATCGTTCAGTACATCCTGTACCGGAATAAGCGCCTGCGACGCCATTGTTTTAACTATAACAGAGTCGGCAGGGTTGGTCTGTGTTTCTAGTTTGGCGCCAGCAAAGTTGTTATCGGCAATAATACCGGCCGTAAAGAAATTCTGCTTGTTGGATATCCATTTTACTGGCTCCTCCACCGTCATTTCTTCTTTGTCTTCTGAGATTGACAGGTAATCATGCCCATCCTCAACAGTCGCGAAGTTTATTGTTGTTTTGGCACGATTCTGCTTAATGTCGCGCTCCAGCTGTTTCACCTGGTCTGTCCAGGTATAGGTTAGGTTCTCGCCGCTCAGTTGGCCCTGTAAGCCTTCAAAATCAAGCTTATACCCTAACTGGAACGTCTCATCATACAGCGTATAGATCTGGTCGATGAACTGGCCGTTGCCCACATTGGCGCGGAAGGTAATAACCTGCGTGCTTACATCTTTAGCAGTTCCTTTTCTGATCTCAGAAGGAGTGAAGTACAGGTCCGACAGCTTTATCGTTTTACCATCCTTTGTAGTAAAAGCTATATCTGTTTTGCTGCTTTCCTTATCTACAAGTATAAGCGGCTCGCCTTGGTAAGTTTTATAGTTCTTCAGTAAAACTTCTTCTACCTGGCCACCTTTGGAGTTAAAAGTAATGCGGATGTTGCTGTTCTCGAGGGTGCTGGTGCTGGCTGAGCCGGTTGCTGCCGTTGCAAACGAACCCATTGTAGCAGCTTTTTGAGCCTGCGCCACCGAGTCGTCGGCAACTGCAGGGGTATCTTGCAATTGCTCTACTTTGGCTACCTGTTCTGTTGCCTGCTGTGTTGCTGCTTTTTCATCCGGTCCGGCAAAAAAGAACGAATATGCCAGTAGCAGGAGGGCAATCAGTCCGAAGCCAATAGCTTGATTTCTATCCATTTAATAAAGTGTGTAAAGTGTTATAGGTTACTTGGTTTGTGTATAGTTCATGGCCGCTTTCACAAATTTAGTGAATAACGGGTGCGGGTTAAGCACAGTGCTTTTCAGTTCCGGGTGGTATTGGGCTGCTACAAACCACGGATGGTTCTGTAACTCAATTATTTCCACAAGTCCTGTTTCCGGGTTTGTGCCTGTGGCCATCATGCCGGCTTCTTCAAAGGCCTGAAGATACTGATTATTAAATTCGTAACGGTGACGATGGCGCTCAGAGATCTTGGCTTTCCCGTAAATAGAATACGCTTTTGAGCCTTTCTTAAGTTCACAGGCATAAGCACCAAGGCGCATGGTACCGCCTTTCTGGGTAATTTCTTTCTGCCCTTCCATCAGGTCGATGATCGGGTATGGCGTTTCAGCGTCCATTTCGGTTGAATTGGCACCTTCCATACCTAGCACGTTACGGGCAAACTCTACGGCAGCACATTGCATGCCCAGGCAAATTCCGAAGAATGGTATTTTAGTTTCGCGCGCAAAACGGATGGCTTCCATTTTACCTTTAAAACCGCGCTCACCAAAACCTGGTGCTACCAATATACCATCCAGTCCCTGTAGTGCAGTAGCAACGTTATCAGGTGTAATGTTCTCAGACTGGAACCACTTCAGGTTTACTTTACACTCGTTGGCAGCGCCAGCGTGTATAAAGGCCTCCACTATAGATTTATAAGCATCCGGCAGCTCCACATATTTACCAACCAGGCCGATCTTTACTTCAGCAGTCGGGTTCTTAAGTCTTCCCAGGAATTCTTTCCAGCCTTCCAGTTCCGGTTCGCCTTTCTGTGCAAGTTTCAGTTTGCTTATTACGCGCTCGTCCAGCTTTTCCTTACGCATCAGCAACGGTACATCGTAAATGGTTTCCGCATCCAGCGACTCGATCACTGAATTCTGCTTTACGTTACAGAACAGCGCTATTTTCTTGCGCAGATCCATCGGGATCGGGTATTCGGAGCGGCAAACCAGTATATCCGGTTGCACACCTGCCTCAGACAGATCGCGAACAGAATGTTGTGTAGGTTTGGTTTTAAGTTCTCCGGCAGCTTTCAGGTATGGTACCAATGTCAGGTGAATCACGCATGTCTCGTTCACGCCAAGTTCCCAGCGCAACTGGCGAACAGCTTCTACAAACGGCAACGATTCAATATCCCCCACACAACCACCGATCTCAGTAATAACGATATCGTATTCACCGGTTTCACCAAGCAGCAACATACGACGCTTTATCTCGTCGGTAATATGCGGAATAACCTGTACCGTTTTGCCCAGGTAAGCGCCTTCACGCTCCTGCATGATCACATTATAATAAATGCGGCCGGTTGTTACGTTGTTTGCCTGGGAGGTAGGCACATTCAGGAAGCGTTCGTAATGGCCAAGGTCCAGGTCGGTCTCAGCGCCATCTTCGGTTACATAACATTCGCCGTGTTCGTAAGGGTTCAGGGTACCCGGATCTATGTTAATGTAGGGGTCGAATTTCTGAATAGTTACAGAGAATCCTCTTGCCTGCAGCAACTTAGCGAGAGAAGCGGAAATGATGCCTTTACCGAGCGAGGATGTTACACCACCGGTAACGAAGATATATTTAGTAGCCATAAGTTAGGTTAAACTTTATGGGCTACAAAGGTACACGTTTTATTTGATTATCCGGTAACGTGGAAGTATTGTTATAAATTTTGATTGTGACTGAGTAAGTTTTTAATGCGATATCTTAAGACCTGGCAGGGTGTTCAGCTCCTGCTAGCATATGGGTTTATATTTATAGTTTCTTTTGTCATTTCGAGCATAGCGAGAAATCTATCTTAGTTTATAGTTGGTTATAGTTGAGGTCTATGCTTGCTTTAACCAAGCTTTACTTCCATAGTTGCTTCTAATCCTGGGAGCTTTACTTGCCTATCGTTTCAACTCAGCTTTGGTGCCCTCGTGGCCGGGAGGCCCCGTCTTCGGGCATCGCGCTGCTGATTTGAAACTACCCTCGTGCCTCGGGTTGCCTGCGGCACCGCAACAAATCAAAGGCGCTCAACCCGAAGACTGTGATCAGTTCGATAGGTGATTTATAGTTAAGGGAAAAGCTATCGTTACATCGCATTATCGTGGTTATAGTTCCGTAGGGACAGGTCGCGACCTGTCCACTCGACAGGCTGTAACTATGAATCGATAACCTCAACTATAGCAAAGACAGAAAGTCCCCCTTTGAAGGGGGCGAAGGGGGATGTTAAACCGTACCAGATCGCTCACGCTGTTCGAGTGACAACATAAAAAGCAATATCAGAAAAACTCCCTTTCCTGTTTTGGGGGTAGGGGCCCTCTTCAAAAGGAGAGGGCTGGGGTGAGGTAAAACCTTAAAACAGCCCCAGTTGCTTGCCTTTGCTGGTACAGAAATGACTATAGTTGTAAGGTTTTATACTTCTGCCGGCCATGTACTTTTGTTTGCTCATTTTAAAGAGTTTAGCAATCGTTTCCGCAAATTTTCCTTCACCGCTCATGCGTGTTCCGAACCGGCTATCGTTTAACTGGCCACCATGGCAATCCGCGATCTGGTTCAGTACTTTCGGAGCCCGATCCGGGAAGGCCTGCGTTATCCAGTCTTCGAAAATTGGCCCTACTTCGCCGTTTAACCGAACTATAGTATAAGCCGCATTTTTAGCGCCGGCTTCAGCGGCCTGCTTTATGATCTGCGGAATCTCAGAGTCGTTAAGACCGGGTATAATAGGAGCGACCATCACATTCACAGGCAATCCGGCCGCGCTCAACTGCCGCACCACATCCAGACGTTTAGCACCGGTAGCAGTGCGTGGTTCCAGTTTCTGGCGTAGTTTTTCATCAAGAGATGTTATACTAATGTTCACGTGCACCAGGTCCAGTTTGTTCAGTTCTGTGAGCAGGTCAAGGTCCCGGAGTATAAGCGCGTTTTTAGTGATAATACTCACTGGGTGTTTATACTTCAGCAGCACTTCCAGAATACGTCGGGTCAGTTTCTTTTTGGCTTCGATGGGTTGGTAGCAATCGGTGTTGCCGGACAGCATAATGGGCATGGGTTGCCAGTTTTTGCTTTCGAGTTGCTTTACCAGTAGCTCCGGCGCATTCTCTTTAACTATAATCTTGCGTTCAAAGTCCAGGCCGGCGCCGTAGCCCCAGTACTGATGTGAGTTACGGGCATAACAATACACACAGCCATGTTCGCAACCCTGGTAAGGGTTCAGCGAATAGCCCATTCCCAGGTCTGGACTATCTATTTTGTTAACTATAGTTTTAGGATGTGTTAGCAGAAATTCGGTTTTGGAATCTGAAAACATCGGCTCGTCCAACCCTTCAATGTGTTCGGTTACATATTCCTGTTTCAGGTATTTATTGGCAGGATTGTACTGTGCTCCACGTCCTTTCAAAAAATCTTCCGGTTTCATGGTGCTAATATAGTTAGAAAAACTAAATTATTTAGCATGTTTAGTTTGTCGTTTTAAGATTTAGTAACAGCTAATACGACTGTGATCCCTCTTTTTTCAGGCTAAGAAATACCAAACACTAATGATCTTAAAAATCAGAAACAGGTAATAAAAAAGCACCGGCTCAGAAGAACCGGTGCTTTATAACCAAAACTATAGTTTAAACTTAGCTTTTCGGGTTCAGGATATTTTCAATGCGTACCAAGGCATCCTGTAGGTGATATTTCGTCATGGTATCGCTGGTTTTAGCAAGCGATGATCTGATCTGGCTACGTAGTGCTGTAAGTTCACCGCGTACCATCGGTCGAATATCGGACTGTGCTACGTTTACCGGAGTGCCACCTCTGCCAAATCGTGCAGCTGCAGTTTGTTCCTGGTCTTTCATCAAAAACTCCATGCGCTCTAAATAGCCACGCTGCAGGTTGCGGCGGTAGATATCAATAGACTTACCAGTCGAAACTTCAGACCACAAACCCTTACGCAGGTCAGCCATCATTTCAGGTAAAGTATACGCTTTCGCACCTAATGTAGCTTGTGCTTCCAACAGACGTGCCATACGGCCCGGCTCCAGCAGGTTGTTTACAATGCTTACCTGTGCGG
Source organism: Pontibacter populi (assembly GCF_040278685.1). Taxonomy (NCBI): domain Bacteria; kingdom Pseudomonadati; phylum Bacteroidota; class Cytophagia; order Cytophagales; family Hymenobacteraceae; genus Pontibacter; species Pontibacter populi. The sequence continues at coordinate 272,919 of NZ_JBEOKT010000003.1, read as the reverse complement.
TACGTATGCGGTCTACGGTACCAGCCGATTCAAACTTGCGGATTATAGTTTCGTCCAGCATCCAGGTTGGTGTTGAAAGACCCTGCTCTGTCAGGAACTTCATAGCGCGCTTCTGCTTTTCTTTAGCAACCGGCTCATACACGTTTCCTTTCTGACCATAGGTTTTGTAGTTCTCATACACACCACCTACGTTAGCCGTTACGTGGCCCATGTAGCGGTTCCACTGGCCCAAAACCTGGCCGTACATTTCCTGCAGGTCAGCATAGTCCTTGTTCTCTTGTGCCGTCCAGGTTATCAGGTTTGGCATAATGCGCTTCAGGTTGGCAATACCATACGTGCTGGCAAGCATGGCATCATCGCCTAAATCTTCTGTCTGCGAAGATGGGTCGATCGGGTTACCCTGCTGGCGACCGAAACGGTACATCGGGTCGTTCTCATGCTGTCTGATCCAGGCATTCAGTTTTTCAGTGTTATCGTGGCCGTTTGTCTCCGGGAAATAAGTATAACCCCACTTTACAGAATATTTGTCATAGATACCGATGCCTGGCATCAGGGCAACGCCGTTATCTTCGGGCTGCGCGATATAGTTGAATCGGGCATAGTCCATGATAGAAGGAGCAGTACCGTTCTTCTTGGTGAACTCAGCATCACGTAGTTTCTCAACCGGGTAAGCAGCGCTTGAGCCCATGTTGTGTGGCAAACCAAGTGTGTGACCAACTTCATGCGATGATACGAAACGGATCAGTTCACCCATCACTTCGTCGCTGAACTGTACTTTACGTGCATCCGGGTTAATGGCAGCAGTCTGTATAAAATACCAGTTACGAAGCAGGTTCATTACGTTGTGGTACCAGCCGATGTGGCTTTCCAGGATCTCGCCAGAGCGTGGGTCGTGTACGTTCGGACCGTATGCATTCTGAACATCCGAAGAGAAATAACGGATAACAGAGTAACGCGCATCTTCGGTGCTGAACTCCGGATCTTCCTCAAAAGAAGGAGGATCTTTGGCAATGATCGCATTTTTAAAACCGGCAGCTTCAAATGCTTTCTGCCAGTCTTCCACACCTAGTTTCAGGTATTTTCTCCATTTTACCGGGGTGGCAGGGTCAATGTAATAAACGATCGGCTTTACAGGCTCAACCAGTTCGCCACGGGCATAGGCTTCTTTGTCTTTCGGCTCCAGTCTCCAGCGCACAATGTAACGGCGGGCTGCTGCACGCTGCTCATCAGTACCATAGTCTGTCTGCGAAATAGTGAAGAAACCAACACGCTGATCGAACTTACGGGAAGCCATCGGCTTTTCAGGCAGCAATATCATCGAGTGGTTCAACTCTAACGATATTGTACCGGTACTTGAGTTAGATGGAGCATTGGTAGCTTCATAGGTCATCAAAGAACGGGCTTCGATGTTGGTCGGGAAGCTTTTAACACTCTCGATAAAAGAGCGCTTATCGTCAAGACGCTTTACTTTATACGTGTCGCGGTTACGCTGGTCCAGGCCCAGGGCAGGCACATCTTTCGAGAAAAAATCTGTTACCTCTACTACAGAAGCAGCGCCATTAAATGCCTTGATATCGAAAGCCTGAATAACAGGAGCCAGGTTAGAATTTTGTACCGAGTGGTAGATCTCCAGGGTATCTGCTGCTACGTTCTCGTAAGAAATAACGCGCAGCAAAATGCGGTTGCCTTTCTTTTCCCAGCGCAACATCTGCTTGTTCAATTCTTCGCCGCCATAGCCAATATTGGTAGCCGTTTTCGCAATGCGGCTTACCATCAGCATATCGCGGCCTAAAAGCGTATCCGGAATCTCGTAGTAATACTTGTCATCCTGGCGATGCACTTTAAAAAGACCTTCGTCGGTTACAGCTTTTTCAGTAATTACCTGGCTGTAAGGCTTTGGCAGACCATCATCTTTTTTAGGAGCCTGGGCAGGGGGAACAGCTGCAACTTCCTGCTTTTCTTTTTTCTTTTTCTTGCTCTTCTGGGCAAAAGCCGGTGGTGCTATAGTTGCACCAGCTAGCAGTAATGCCACTAAAGGAGCAAAGTGTAATTTTTTACTCATGGGTTAATACAAAAGGTTAGTTAGATTGGTTTATGCAATAAAGGTTTGTGTTATTCTTAGAATGATTGATGCCAGAACGCAAATTGCCCTACATCTTTTGTTAAGACTCCAAGATAATGGTTTGGTTTAATCAGTTACTAAGATTTTTAAGATTAGAGGATAAACAGGGTTTTTAATTCTGCTAAATGGATTAATGAAATGTGTTAAATATTTTTCCTTTTGGTCTGCCAGTTTTTTTACTGCCAGATTTGCTTTTTTAACTATCTGGTTTTGATCACAGGCTGGGTGAATTTATTATAGTTGCTTAAAGATGTTAACTATAAAAGATGTTTCGTATTTTATCTAGCTATAGTTTATGCCCTTGCTGCGTGTTTTCACCAGCAAGTGTAAAGCGCCAGGCAATTGGATTGTTGGTGAAAACACCAACAACGGCTCGTTTTCTCCTTTATAAACTATAAACCTTAAACAAGGTCATAGTTCAGTTATTTCCTGTCCATCCCTTAATCTTAAAAATCTTAGTCTAAAACTCCAGCGTGAACTGGTAACCTTCCTGCAGGCGGTCGTGCTGGTAAAGGAGGGAGCTAACGGAAATGCCCAGCAAACGAATCGGGAACTGTGGTAACTGTGGCGAGCGCAGCAGGTCGCGGGCAACAGTAAAAATAGCATCTTCGGCACTAAACTCGCTCAGAAAAGTCTTGCTACGGGTATTTAAGGTAAAGTCGAAATATTTGATCTTGAGGGTAATGGTTCGGGCAGTGGCTTTCAGGCGTTCCATATCCTGGGCTACTTCTTTGGCCAGGTATTGCAACTGCTCCAGCATGGCCTCTTCTTCGGCAATGTCAGTTTCGAAAGTGCGTTCAGAGCCAATGGATTTACGGATGCGGTGCGGCTGTACGTCGCGTTCGTCCTGGGCGCGGGCAATGCGATAGTAGTAGCTGCCTACTTTACCAAAGTTGCGGATCAGTTCTGCTTCGGAGCGCTCGCGCAGATCGGCACCTGTTACAATGCCCATGCTTTGCATTTTAGCTGCCGTAACTTTGCCAATCCCATGAAATTTGCCGATATCAAGGCTTGCAACAAGGTCCTCAGCTTTGTCGGGAGTGATGAGCGTAAACCCGTTGGGCTTGTTCATGTCCGAAGCGATCTTGGCCAGGAATTTATTATAAGATACCCCTGCTGATGCCGTAAGCCCGGTTTCTTCAAAAATGCGCTGCCTGATCTGGTTAGCAATTATAGTGGCAGAGGGCATCCCGATCTTGTTTTCAGTCACATCCAGATACGCTTCATCCAGCGAGAGTGGCTCCACCAGATCGGTATAAGCAAAGAAGATTTCCCTGATCTGACGTGAAACAGCACTGTACACATCAAACCGGGCTTTCACAAAAATAAGGTGTGGGCACCGCTGGGCTGCAATTTTAGAGGCTAAAGCAGAATGCACACCATATTTCCGGGCTTCGTAACTAGCGGCTGCTACCACGCCTCTTGCCCGCGAACCACCAACAGCCACCGGTTTGCCGCGCAGCTCCGGGTTATCGCGCTGCTCCACCGACGCAAAAAAAGCGTCCATGTCAATGTGAATGATCTTACGGATGGGCTGGCTCAACGGGTAAACTATAGCTGAAGTGTTCCAACAAATTTAACGATAAACCCGCAAGTTATAAACTATAGTTAACTGTTTGCTCAACTATAAATCATCATTTCAAACCTAATAAAGTAATCATCAAAACTAGGTAAAATTAAACTATTCTATTATAAGATTTAACTTATAGGTTAAATTTAAGTATACCAATATCTTGAGTGTACAGTTTTTGTCCGCAATATTTTGATTTGAGTATAAGGTCTGTAACATTCATTGATTTAATTACTTGCGCTGTTTAGTTCTCACTTTTTGATCCGCCTCTATGAAACAAAATTTACTCCTATTCCATCTTATTTACAGAGCACTCCCACAAAAAAGCAGAATCCGGATCGGCAATTTGCCGGGTTATATTTTGCTGGCTCTTTTTCTTGTAGGGTTTTCAAATCCTGCATCAGCACAACTTACTGAAATCTGGCGAACACCAGCTTTGACCGGTTCCGGACAGGAGAGTATGAACATTGTTTCTCAGGCAGTAGATCATGAGCAGAACCTTGTAGTGCTGGGCTATACCGGGGCAAACTCGCCGGAAAGAAAAGTAGTGCTGCACAAGATAAACCAGGAAGGAACTATAGTCTGGGCCAGAACTTATACCGGCGAGCCGGGGAGCATATCAAACAGTCCTTCTGCTTTAAATATAGATAGTAAAGGCAATATTTATGTGTCGGGTACCAGCGATATGGTGGGTACCTATAAACGGTTTTTGATAAGATATTCTAGTGACGGAGCATTTGCCTGGAGCAAACTTTATAGTTACGATTCAGGGATAAATAGCCTGCAAAGCTTTAAGGTAGGTGCCGATGATGCCATTTATCTGACAGGAACTATAACTACAGACCAGAAAAGGAATATCAGAACCCAGAAGTTAGATGCAACAGGTGCTGTTGTGTGGGAGAAGCTATATGAGCCGGAAATATTTGAAACGGGTTATGAAACTACTTTAGAGGTAGATAATAAAGGCAGCGTTTATGTAGCAACCAATGCCAGAGGTTATTATTCAAGCTACAACTTTACGCTGATCAAGTATAGTGCAGCGTTAGGGGAACAAATGTTTACACAGCAGTACGGAAGCGGCACCTTACGGGAGGAGTTGAACAAAATTAGTGTTTCGCCAACGGGTAATATATACGTTTTTACAAGTGCTAAAAGTCCAAGTAGCGGGAATTACAATGATCTGTACATGTATGTTTTGTCAGGCACAGGTACCTTATTAAATAAGGTAAGAGTAGGTGATGGAATTCAGATTAGCCAGGGTATTCCTATTTTTAATGTTAATGATGTCGAGTTTAATGCAGATAATGAGCTGATCCTTCTGGGTACTAATGCCAGGTACAGGTCTCATTATGATTACTTTATGTCAAAATACAGTGCTGATGGCACAAGGGTGTGGTTGAAAACTTTAAATGTTTACGAAGGAAGCAATATAAAACAGTTTGTATCCAGAGAATTAGCTATTCTGGATAATCAGGAGATAGCAGTGATTGGTGATTATTCGGTTTTTATAGAAATAAATGGTTTCCCGCCTGTCAGAAATGTAATCGAAAAGTCGAAGCTTATACTGGCACTCTTCGACCAAAGCGGGAATGAAACCTGGCGCTATTTAAATCAAAAGAATAACGATGTCGAAAACTATGGCACCGGAATAAGTAAAATTGGAGGAAGAAGTGTTTACGCAACAGGTGGCATAGCTGGTACACAGCCAAGTACATTTGCCATGAAGTTTGCTGACTGTTCTGGTTTAACCGCTAATGCCGGCACTGATAAGGAAATTTGTACAGGTAGCAGCGTACAACTCCAGGCTGCAGGTGGAACTACCTATAGTTGGGCTCCCGCAACAGGTTTATCAGCTACAAATATTGCCAACCCGGTTGCCACACCTGCTGTAACTACTACCTACACAGTAACGGTTACCAATGCCGAAGGCTGCACGGCTACCGATGAAGTAGTTGTTAAAGTGAATGAAAAACCAACTGCAACTATAATTGCCGGCGGCGAAACTACCTTCTGCCAGGGCGGGTCTGTAGTTCTTACAGCTAATTCAGGCACAGATTACAGTTACCAATGGCTTAAGAACGGCACACCTGTAAACCAGGCAATAACTAAAACATTTACTGCCACTACTGCCGGTGACTATGCCGTTATAGTTAAAAATGCGGAGGGCTGTTCAGCTACATCAGCTATTGTTAAAGTTAGCGTAACAGCAGCGGTAACAGCATCAGCTGGGGCAGATGAAGAAATTTGCGCAGGAGCTAATGTGCAGTTACAGGCAACAGGCGGCACTACGTATTCATGGTCGCCGGCTACTGGCTTATCAGCTACCAATGTGGCAAACCCTGTGGCTTCACCAACCACTACAACTATTTATACAGTTACTGTAAGCAACGCCAATGGCTGCTCTGCCACCGACCAGGTTATTGTAAAAGTAACTGCTAACCCTACGGCAACTATAACTGCAAATGGCGCCACTACTTTTTGCGAAGGCGGCTCTTTGGTTTTAAATGCGAACCAGGGCACAGGCTATAGTTACCAGTGGTACAAAGATGGCAACCCGATAAATCAGGCAACAGGCAGTAGTTTTACCACTTCTGCAGCCGGAGATTTTACAGTTAAGGTTACGATGAGTAGTGGTTGTTCAGCAACGTCATCACCGTTAAAAGTTACGGTTAACAAACCAGCTACCGTAGTGGCAGGAACAGCCCAAAGTGTTTGTGCCAATGCCGCAGCCTTTACACTGTCAGGGTTCAGCCCGGCAGGTGGTACTTGGTCAGGGACAGGGGTGAGTGCAGCAGGTTTATTTAACCCGGCAACGGCAGGAGTGGGAACCCATACCTTAACCTACACTGTAAACCAGAACAACTGCAGCGCTACCGCGACCAAAACGATAACGGTTACACCGACAGTAAACACACCGGGTGCTATAAACGGTACAACAACTGTATGTTCGGGTGCAACAAACCTGGCTTATACTATAAATGCAGTTGCCGGCGCAGAAAGTTACACCTGGACCGTTCCAGGCGGCTTTACCATCACATCAGGGCAGGGAACAACTTCTATCAAAGTAACGGCAGGTGGCAGCAACAGTGGCAACATAACGGTTACGGCAAGCAACGGCTGCGGCACATCTGCGCCGGCAACTATAGCTGTAAACCTGAGCACGCTGGCCGCGGCAACTATAACCCCGGAAGGTACTACCACTTTTTGCGAAGGCGGCTCGGTAACCTTAAAGGCAACAGCAGGGGCCAACTATAGTTACCAGTGGATGCGCAACGGCACGGCTGTTTCAGGAGCTGCTTCAGCTAACTACACCGCCACTACATCCGGCAACTATACCGTCAGAATATCCAACGGGAACTGTTCTGAAACTTCCTCTCCGGTAGCAGTAAACGTAACAGCTTCTATCAGTAATAATGCTATCTCATCTGGTAACCAGAATGTGTGTGTCGGAGCAGCTGTGGCAAACCTGCAGGGGAGTGTACCAACTGGCGGATCAGGAAACTATAGTTACCAATGGCAGCAAAGCAGCGAAGGGACTACTTTCAGCGCTATCAGTGGAGCCACATCCCAAAACTATAGCCCTGGCAATTTGAGTAACACTACCTGGTTTAGAAGAGTGGTGACGGCAGGCGGTTGCAGCAGCACCAGCGATGCTGTTAAAGTAACTATAAATGCTGCACCAACTGTTACGCTGGCCGCATTGAATAAAGTTTGCACTGATGATGAAGCCCTGACTTTAGCAGGCGGGCAACCGGCAGGCGGAACCTACAGTGGCACCGGGGTAAATAATGGCGTTTTCAGTCCGGCAACGGCAGGGGCAGGCGAACATATTATAAGCTACACCTTTACCGATGCCAGCGGTTGCTCGGCTACGGCTACGCAAACTATAGTTGTGGAAGAAGCATGTAACGTAACCGGCGTAGAAGACGATGAGCCTCCACATAAATTTGCCTACTTCCCGAATCCGGCCAAAGACAAACTGACCCTGGAAGTACAACTTCCGGACAGAACCGATGTAACGATACAGTTAATTGATGCACGCGGCAGTGTTGTTCATCACCAGGACTATACCGGGCAGATCGGTGGTTTTAAAACTATCCTCCAACTCCAGAACAAAGCCCGGGGCATGTACTTCCTGCGCTTCACAACCAAAGACGGCAGCTACAACCGAAAAGTGCTGCTGTGGTAAAAAGTAGGTTTATGTTGCTGCAAACTATAGTTTACATAACCGTATAGCTATAGTTTGCAGCAGTACATATTGGTTAATTATGAGCGGAAAAGTCTGGTTTATAACAGGAGTATCAAGTGGATTTGGTCGGACGCTGGCCGAAGAAGTAGCCCGAAACGGCGATAAAGTAATTGGTACAGTTCGCCAACTGAGTCAACTGGCAGAATTTAACAACATCTCTCCCGGCAACACCTTTGCTTACCTGATGGATGTGACCAACCCCGATGGCGTAAAGGCAACTATAGAAGCTGCTTTCAACCATTTCGGTCGCCTGGATGTGCTGGTAAACAACGCCGGTTACGGTTTTCTGGGAGCCGTGGAAGAAGCAACTATAAAAGACTTCAAAGAAGTAATGGAAACCAACTTTTTCGGGGCGCTGCAGGTAACGCAGGCTGTTTTGCCTTACATGCGGAAGCAGGGTAGTGGCCGCATCCTGCAAATGTCGTCGGTAGCTGGTTTCAGGGCTACAGCCGGGTTTGGTGTGTACAATGCGAGTAAGTTTGCTTTGGAAGGCATGAGTGAAGCGCTGGCGCTGGAAGTTGCTCCGCTGGGTATAAAGGTAACTATAGTAGAGCCCGGGCCTTTCCGGACTAACTTTGCCGGATCGAGTATAAAAACTGCCAGACAGGAAATGCCGGAATATGAAGGTACAGCCCGCGTTTTCAAGAACAATATTTTAGGCTATGCCGGTCAGCAGGAAGGCGACCCGCAGAAAGCAACGCAAGTGCTGATGCAGCTAGTGCAGTCTGACGCTCCGCCGCTGCGTTTGCCGCTTGGGCCAACCGCCATCACAGCCGTGAGAAATAAAATACAGCAGGTTTCCCAGGATCTGGATACCTGGGAAACTATAGCTGCAAAGACCTCCTTCGACGAGTAAAGCAACTATAATCCATCAGTGATTTTCTTAAATCAGCCTGTCGTTTTTTTTAAATGATAAGTAGAGGGGCAATTCAGTCGAAAAGATCAGATTCAGCTATAGAAAACATATTTCCATCCACGGGGTTAAATAAGATACAGTCACTAAACCAATTATTAACCAAACTATAAGCTATGAAAGTATTATTCGTCCTGACATCACATGACAAACTTGGCGATACCGGCAAGAAAACAGGTTTCTGGGTAGAAGAATTTGCGGCTCCCTACTATACTCTTGCAGATGAAGGCGTAAAGATTGACCTGGCATCGCCAAAAGGAGGTCAGCCGCCCATCGACCCGAAAAGCACAGAGCCAGATGCGCAGACACCAGCTACCAAACGTTTTTACGAAGACGAGGACCTGCAACACAAATTATCACGCACCAAAAAACTGACCGAAGTAAATGCTGAAGATTACGATGCAGTTTTCTACCCGGGCGGCCACGGGCCACTTTGGGACTTAGCCACAGACAAAGACTCGATTAAACTGATAGAAGACTTTATGCGCCAGGAAAAACCGGTTGCGGCAGTATGCCATGCGCCTGCTGTATTAACAGGTGTAAAAACAGCTACTGGCGAACCGCTTGTAAAAGGCAAAAAAGTAGCCGGCTTTACCAACTCCGAAGAAGAAGCGGTGCAGCTTACTGATATTGTTCCGTTTTTATTGGAAGATAGGTTGAAAGAACTGGGTGGCAATTATAGCAAAGGCGACGACTGGCAGCCACACGTTGTTACCGATGGCTTGCTGATAACAGGGCAAAACCCGGCATCGTCGGAGCCGGCGGCAGAGAAATTGCTTAAAATGCTGCAGGAGCGGCAGGTCAGCGCTAAATAAACGATAACCGTATACTATAGCATCAGTGTAGCGAAAGATCCCACCAGGCGAACTATAGTTTGGTGGGATTTTTATGTTCAGTAGGTTTAATGTTTTTTAATAAATCTATAGTTGTGAAGTAGCAAGTTTAAACAATATGTTTAGTTTTATGTAGCTACATTGATTGGATAAAGAATCAACAGACATGAGAAAGATCAAAAAAATATATAAAGCGGTTTCGGCCCCGATGGGTGACCTGGTAACTTACCGGGCGCTGCCAACCAGAGAAGTAGAGTACATCGATCCGTTCCTGTTCCTGAACCACCACGGCCCACAGGTGTATAAGCCCGGTAATAATGGACTGCCTTTTGGTCCGCACCCGCACCGCGGTTTTGAGACGCTTACATTTATACTGGATGGCGACATTATGCACCAGGACACCGGCGGCGGGCAGGATGTAATAGAAGCCGGCGGTGTGCAATGGATGACAGCAGGCTCCGGTTTGATTCATGCCGAAATATCTTCTGAAAAGTTTAAAAAGGAGGGAGGTCCGCTCGAGATTCTGCAACTATGGTTTAACCTGCCAGCCAAACACAAAATGGCCAAACCAAACTATATCGGCTTGCAGAAATCTGAAATTCCGGTTGTAAAAGAAGATAATGGCAAGGTAAATGTAAATGTGATCTCGGGAAGTTGGGACGACACAAAAGGTCCGATACCGTCGTTGAGCGATATATACATGGCAAGTATAGAACTACAGGCCGGCGGCAGCTTTAGCACAACTATAGCCTCGGACAGGAATATCTTTTTTTACGTGGTGCGCGGCGCTGTGAACGTAAATGGTGAAAAAGCAGCAAAGCTACAACTTGTAGAGTTCATCAACGATGGCGAAGAGCTAAAAGTAGAAGCGCTGGAAGACAGCTATATCCTGCTTGGCCATGCCAAACCATTCAACGAGCCGGTGGTATCGCATGGGCCATTTGTAATGAACACCGAAGAAGAAATTCACGAAGCATTCCGCGATTACCAGGCAGGCAAAATGGGGGTCTGGAAATAAGCGAAGTGTTTTGGTAAACTATAGTTTTACTGACCTGTCATTCCGAATGAAGTGAGAAATCTGGATAGAACTATAGCTGTAAAACAAAAAGGGTGTGGCTTAAGCCACACCCTTTTTGTTTATAATTTATGCATCAACTATAATGCTCTATTGGGATAAAAAAACACCTGCAATTGTATAATATGAAAGCCTTCGGAAGTCACTAACTCCTAAACTCTCTAACTCCCAAACTATAAAGCTATCTGCCGCGTTTCGGGCCGCCGGTTCCTTTGCGGTTAGCACCAGGGGCTGAACTGTTTCTGCCAGGTCCGCCCGGTCTCGACGAAGTTGGTCGGCTGGCACCACGGGCGCCTTTTGTACTGGCTGCGCCACCTTTAGATGCTTTTGTTTCCTTAGGTTTACTTTTACCAATTCGTGGTGTGGTGCCTACCTTGCTTATTTTATTAGCAGCTGCTGTTTGCGGTGCTCCATCTCTTCTGGCTGGTCTGTCAGAGCCGTATTTCGATTCGCGGCTTTTGCCAAACTCTTCTTTTGGCGCCTTACCGGTAGCGATACTTCTCAGCAGATCAACTTCTGTTTTAGTAAGCGTTCGCCAATGGCCGCTAACCAGCTTTGTTAAGGTAATCGTCTCTATGCGGATGCGCTGCAGGTGAACCACGTTGTAGCCCAGGTCTTCGCAAAGCATTTTAATGTTATGGTTGGTACCTGGCGTAAGCACAATTCTGAAACGGGTAGAGCCTTCTTTTGAGATGAAGGTTTTCTGCAGCTTTTCACCTTTGTCGTTCTCGCCTCCGCCTATCAGCTTGGCAATAAACTCAGGCGTGATCATCTTATCAACGGTGACAATGTACTCTTTCTCGAAACGGTTATCGAAGCGGGTGATCTTGCGTACCAGTTCGGTGTCGTTGCTAAGGATAACCAGACCTTCGTGGCCGCGCTCCATGTAACCTGCAGGCTCCAGCGAAGCCGGGTAATTTATCGCCTTCACCACATTGTCGCGTATCTCAGGATCTGATTTGGCAGACATGCCCGCAGGCTTATTAACTACCAGGAAAGCAGGTAATTCTTCGCGCACCCGCACGATCTGGTCGTCAATCCTCACTTTATCTTTAGGAGTAACCAATACGCCCGGAGCCGGTAATTTGCCGTTCACGGTTACACGTTCTTCCTCAATCAGTCTGTCTGCTTCACGTCTGGAGCAAAAACCGCTGTCACTTATAAATTTATTTAATCTCTTAGGTTCCATGGTACAGTATGGCGTGTTGGTCTGTTGGGTTTACGCCATTTTAAAACAAGCGGTAAAATTACAGGAAAAGGATGGGTTTACCTATTGGCTTGGGAAATGAGGCTGGCAAAATTACTCTCCACATTTTCGTCAGCGTGTATGATAGTAAGTGGATCAGAAAATGTAACCTATCATTCAAATCTTTAAAGCTGTACGTGAGCTTCTGTCCTGAAATGCAGACTTACCAGTAACTATCTGTCCTAATAGGGAAAAAACGAATAAGAAATAAGCTATAGGCTTGCTTAAAACCTCAAAGTCTACACCCGCTTTCATAATATTCATATTCACCCTTCAAAGTGAGCCGTTCACCAAATTAAATCTCTTCTATATATAAAATACCTATCAATAAGACTCCCTTCAAAGTATAAGTTTCTAATCCTAAACGAATAAGGATTAATTATATATCTATCTCTTTAAATACACCAAACTTAATTTTATGAAACAGTTTTACTTCATCTTCATTTCCGGCACAAAGTTATTTCTAAATAAAAAGTGCCTTCCGTTTATGATCTTATTCATGTTTGCCACTGGCTTCTATAGTAAAGCCCAGCAAATAGAATGGGATAAAACTTATGGCAGTAGCGGGCTTGATAACTTTCAATCGATTGCCCAAACTTCTGATGGTGGATATATTTTAGGCGGTACTTCCGGTACCAGTGTTGGCGGTGATAAAAGTGCTACGCCGGTTGGAGGCTCTGACTACTGGATAGTAAAGATCAATGCTGCTGGTGAAAAGAAGTGGGATAAAGTATTTGGAGGCTTGTTTGCAGATAATCTTGCCATAGTGCTGCAAACAGAAGACGGAGGATATATACTTGGAGGAGAATCGGCAAGTGATATCAGCGGAGATAAGAGTGAAGCATCAAAAGGATATTTTGATTTCTGGATCATAAGATTGGACGCCGCCGGTAACAAACTATGGGATAAGACAATAGGAGGTGATCAGGGAGAATCGCTGACTACGCTTATACAAACTAAGGATGGAGGGTATTTGCTGGGAGGAACGTCTCCTTCGGGCATAAGTGGCGACAAAAGCGAGGCAAGCAGAGGAGGACTTGACTACTGGATAGTAAAGTTGAATACAGCAGGAGAAAAGCAGTGGGATCACACTTTTGGAGGTGATGATCAGGAACATCTGCGTGATATTATTCAAACAAATGACGGTGGGTTTATGCTAGCCGGCGACTCCCGCTCCGGAATTAGTGGTAACAAAACCAATGCATTAAAAGGAGAGACTGACTACTGGATAGTTAAATTGAGTGAGAGTGGCAACATAGAATGGGATAAGGCATATGGTGGAAATGATACTGATTTTTTGTATTCGGTTGTTGAAGTGGAAGGTGGTAACTATATTTTAGGAGGGTTTTCCTGGTCAGGAATAAGTGGAGACAAAAGTGTAGCATCAAAAGGCGCAGATGATTACTGGGTTATAAAAATAAACTCTACCGGAGAAAAACTCTGGGATAAGGTATATGGCGGAGATAATTCTGACAGACTTACGGAAACAATCAAAACCCGGGACGGAGGCTTTCTGCTCGGTGGCATTTCCGCATCAGGAGTGAGTGGAGATAAAACCGGGAACTCCAGAGGCTCATTTGACTACTGGGTTGTAAAAATAAGTGCTGAAGGAAGAGTGCTTTGGGATAAAACTATTGGCGGAGATAGTTGGGATCAATTTGAAAATATGATCCAAACGGCAGATGGAGGATATATGGTTGGCGGTAATTCTCCCTCAAGTATCAGCGGAGAAAAATCAGAAGCATCGCGTGGAGCTAACGACTATTGGATTGTTAAGCTTGCACCTGAAAATATGCCACCCCCATCCGTATGTAATACAATAGACTTCGAAAGTAGCAGTACCGGATTCGTTACATCTGTAAATACTGGTGCCGGTGTCGTGTACATCACTAATAAAATGCGCCAGTTAGATGGTACTTATGCCCCACAAAATCATGCAGCCATCTTCAACACGGCATCACCAACCGGAGATGACCTCGACCTATGGACTGCGGACTGGGGCCATGTCCTCATCATCAACAAGGACCTTAACCCGGAGCCAGACGACAACGCTTGGGGAGGCGAAATGACACTAGATTTTTCTGAGATTGGTCCGGTAACTATGACATCCCTGAAAGCACTGGACTTTGATGTATACGAAGGAAACTCGTGGGTTTACCTGTATGATGGCGCCGGCAAAGAAGTACACAAAGTCAGGATAGAGAACCTAGGTAACATGAGCCAGCAAGTCGTGAATCTAGGCAATACCAAAGGGGTGATGAAAATGAAAGTGGTGCTGGATGGTCTTAATTCTGCGGGTATGCTGGCAGGCTCAGGAGCTATAGATGATATTAAGTTTTGTGTAGAAGAAAGTGTAAATCCGCAGCCTGATGAAAAGTCAAGTGCCATTAGCCAGGCAACGGTATTCCCGAACCCAATTGAAAGCAAAGGTGCAGTAGCGTTTAAACTTAACACAACAGGAAACTATGTTGTCGAACTATACGACCTGAAAGGGAATCTTATCAGGGAACTGAAAACAGGTTATGCAAATGCCGGGGAAAATATAAGCGTAGAGTTGGATGGCAATGGCCTTAAAGCAGGACTTTATATTGCACGAATTATAAGCGCTAATGACTCCAGAACTATAAAAGTAATACTGAAGAAGTAAATCTATACAAATCTATCTGAATTTTACTGCTATTATGATCAAAAACAAAGGACCCGCATCGTTTGAAGCGGGTCCTTTGTTTATATAGTTTCAGATAGTCTACTTACCTTCTTTTGCCACCACTTTTCGGGGCGCTGCTTCTGCCACCGGACCTGCCGCCTGTATTGCTTTTTGATGCCCCCCGTGAACCCCGGTTACTTGACGATGCTTTTGGTTTGTCGCGTTTGCCAGCAGGAGCAGGTTTGCCACCACTTTTTGTTGTGCTGCCCGGGCGAGCTGATTTACCGCTAAAACTTGCGCCGCCGCGCGGTTTTGGCTTGCTGCTTTTAGGTGCAGCACTACCTTCCCGGGAACTGTTACTTTTTTTGGTTGCTGAGCCTTCTTCTGTCTTAGTGGAACTGGCCACCAGGCGCATCATCTCAGCAGTTTCGGTTTCTGTCATCTCGCGCCACTGGCCCAACGGAATTTTGTTAAGCGACAGGTGCATGATGCGCGTGCGCTGCAGGGTTTGTACTTCGTAGCCCAAAGTTTCGGTCATGCGGCGTATCTGGCGGTTCATACCCTGTGTCAGTATTATCCGGAACTTGTTAGCACCCAACTGTTCTACAAAGCACTTTTTTGTGTTCACGCCCAGTATCGATACCCCATTGCTCATCTTGTCTACAAAGGCCTGGTTTATAGGTTTGTCGACGGTTACAATGTATTCCTTTTCGTGCTTGTTGCCGGCCCGCAGTATCTTGTTAACTATATCGCCGTCGTTGGTCAGTATAATCAGTCCTTCAGAGTCTTTATCCAATCGGCCAACCGGGAAAATACGTTCCGGGTAGTTTACAAAGCTGATGATGTTATCGCGTTGCGAACGGTCGGTAGTGGTTTCGATGCCGGCAGGTTTGTTCAGTAACAGGTAAACCGGTTCTATGGCATCAACCTGCAGCAGGTTACCGTCTACGCGCACTTTATCGCGGGCTGTAACTTTAGCGCCCACGTCGGGTTGCTTTCCATTTACGGTTACGCGGCCCTGCTCTATTAACTTGTCAGCTTCACGTCGCGAGCAAACCCCGGAGTCACTTATAAATTTATTTAATCTGATGGGTTCCATAGGTTAGGCTTTTAGTACTGGCACACCGCTTTATAGTATCCTGAATATAGGGTCAAAGTTACAGAAAACAGTTGGTTTACCTGCTTCCGATGAAAGCCGATACTGTAAAAATAAACAAGGCAATACACCAGCCCTTAAACTGATTTACTGCCTTGCCTGTAGCATAGGAAGTTATGCCTTTATTCACTGGTCAGTATTATTTCGCGGTTTCGCAGCGAAAAAAGATACCCGATAAAGCCGCCAACTATAGCCGGAACCAGCCAGCCCATCCCTAAACTAAACAGCGGAAGATACTCGGCAAATAGTTTGCTGATCTCCAGTTCTATACCTGCTGCATTAATACCATCTACCAAACTAACTATACCTGCAAAAAGTACCGACCAGGTATATATGCTGTTGCGCTTACCAACTATAGGTGCCAGCAACGAGAGCACAATCAGCACAATAACCATAGGGTAAATGGCAACCAGCACAGGCACCGAGAAAGAGATGATCTGGGTGAGGCCCACATTGGAGATAAGGGCGCTAACTATAGTTAAGACCAAAACATATGTTTTATAAGATACACCGGGGCGTAATTTGTTGAAATAAGACGAACACGCAACTATAAGTCCTACACTGGTGGTAAGGCAGGCAAAAATAATGGCAATGCCCAGTATAAGGCTGCCAAATATGCCGAACTGCAACTGCGACACCTTACTAATGATGATGCCGCCATTCTCGACGTGGCCCAGGGCAGTTACGCTGGTAGCACCCGTATAGGCCAGCCCTACATAAACCAGTGCCAGGCCAGTGGCCGCAATCAGGCCGGCAGAGATACAAACTTTGGCAATGCTTTTAGGTTCATCCACACCCTTTGCCCGGATGGCGTTGATAACGATAAGACCGAAAATAAACGAACCGATCGTATCCATAGTGAGGTAGCCTTCCTGGAAGCCCTTAAAGAAAGGCGCATACTCATAGGCGGTAAGTGGCGCCTGTATGCTACCCAGCGGATTGGCGATACTGGCAACCAGCAACGCGAACAGGATCAGTAGCAACACAGGTGTCAATATTTTGCCGATGCGGTCTACTACCTTGCCCGGGTTAAGGGAGAGCAGGTATGTTACGGCAAAGTAAATAACAGAGTAAAGCAGTGCACCCCACATCGAGCTGCGCAGGCCATCTGGCAGGAGCGGAGCAACCCCGATCTCATACGACACAGTACCCGTGCGCGGAACAGCAAACAGGGGGCCTATAGTTAAGTAAATGATAACCGGGAACAGCATACCGAAAACCGGGTGTACCCTGGCCGATATCGTTTGTACATCCTCGTTCTTAGCCATACCAATGGCAATAACACCAAGCAGCGGCAGGCCTACGCCGGTCAGTAAAAAGCCCAGAATGGCAGGAACGACCTGATCGCCGGCAGCCTGGCCTAACGATAAAGGAAATATAAGATTGCCAGCGCCGAAGAAAACAGCAAATAGCATTAAACCTATAAAAAAGGTTTCTTTTGGAGATATGTTAGTACTTTTCAAAACGGTAGGGTTGGGTAATAATATCAGTATTCATTTTTGCAATTAAACACAGCATTAGTCAATATGCTACAAAAAACAGAAGGTTTTGCGACACAATTTTCATATAGCCAGTGAGTAATTAATCACTTTCACTAAGCTGATGCTACCAGTTTCAGAAATAGGAATGAAGAAAGAACAGGTGCCTGTGTCAGCTCATCTGAACTATAGCGGCGCGTGGGTTACCAAAGGTTCTTGTGCATTGCCCTGGTTAAGCAGTATGTCAGCCGGAAGCGCCAGCAGGGGCACTAACGGACGTGCCGTGATCTTTCCGGTTATGCTTTTGTCCAGCAACCTGTCCAGGATAGTGTGTTTTTGAGGGATAAGCACCAACAGATCGGCTTTTTTTGCCCGGATAAACTGCTGAATGGCTGCTGCCACGTTTTCCTGCACGTCAAAGTTTACAGTGTAAGGGATATGCTCAAACTGATCCACCAGGTGTTGCAGCGGTGGGGTTGTATCGAAGGTATTCTGCTGCGTTTCATTCCTGTATACATGTAATACCTGCAGGTTTGCTTTAAAGATCTGTACAACGTCGCTCAGAAACCGGAGGTTGGTCGTAGCGTTTAGTTTACGCAGGTCGATAGCAAAAACTATAGTTGCAAACTGGTTAAAGTCAACTCCCTTCGGAACTGCCAGTACCGGCACTCTGCTTTTCTGGATTACAGAAATAGTAGTACTGCCAAGCAGCGCCTGGCTTACTGCTTCTCCGCCCTGCATACCCATCACGACCAGGTCTGTATCGTAGCGCTCAATCGTTTCTAGTATCTTTTCGTAAGCCCCACCCAATTTAGCAACCACTTTTACAGGTACAGCATCAAATCTTCCTGGGGCTTCACTTTCTATAGTCAGAATTTTGCGGACCTGGTCTGCAAATTCAAGTAGTTCCCTGCTTTTGCCTTCTTCCATGTCTTCCATTACATCGGTAATATTATGGGCAGCCGATGGAGAGATAGAAGGGAAGAAGACATGTAACAGCATGAGTTCGGCACCTGCTAAACGGGCTATTTCAAAAGCATAGGCGAGGGCGTTCTGAGCGTTCTCAGAATAATCGACCGGTACTAATATTCTTTTCATGCTGTTGCGCTTATTGTAAGGGGCAGGTTGTATGGGCTATGCAACCATGAAACAAAAATACAACTAACTGCAGCTCAAAATGATGTTTTCGGTCATGTTGAAGTATGAGATAAATCAGCTTTTTAACAGAACAGGCTACCTTTTCGGGTAGCCTGTTCTGTTAGGTTTTAGTGGAGGTTCTTAATCCAGGCCGCCTTTACGGGTAGGCTCACGCAGGGCAGGCCATGTGGTTTGCTCACCGGTACGCGGGTTAAGAGGTAACTTAATGCGCTCGCGGTCAAACAACTCAGGTTCTTCGCTCGCTTTGTAGGCCAGTATAGCTACCAGAATGGCATTGCTGCGCACATCATCAAACACGATTTTGTCGTAAGTGTCGCGGTTGGTATGCCAGGTATACATACCATACGACCAGTTAAGAGAGCTTAGCATAAAGGCTGGCGCACCGGCTGCTACAAACGAGGCATGGTCAGAGCCACCACCGCCCGGAAAGCCCGGAAACTGTGTTTCTATAGAGCTTGTAATCTCACGTGGCGCGGCGCTTAGCCAACGGCCCAGGTAATCGTATGCATGCAAAAAGCCCTGGCCAGAGATGTTGGCTACACGGCCGGTACCGTTATCCTGGT
Source organism: Pontibacter populi (assembly GCF_040278685.1). NCBI lineage: Bacteria > Pseudomonadati > Bacteroidota > Cytophagia > Cytophagales > Hymenobacteraceae > Pontibacter > Pontibacter populi. The sequence goes on along the minus strand of NZ_JBEOKT010000003.1, from coordinate 253,909 downwards.
TAAAAACAGCCTGCACATTTTTCACGATCTCCGGGTGGTCTGCAACAAATGCGCGCGACCCGTTAAGGCCTTGTTCTTCGCTGCCCCAGTGGCCGACTAGTATGGTGCGTTTCGGGTTAGGGTACATCTTTTTCAGGATGCGCATAGCCTCCATCATAACTATAGTTCCTGTTCCGTTGTCGGTTGCGCCGGTTCCTCCGTTCCACGAATCGAAGTGGGCAGACAGGATCACGTATTCATTTGGTTTTTCAGTGCCTTTTATTTCAGCAATAGTGTTAAAAGTAGGGGCGTTTTTCAGGTTTTTAGCTTCTGCCTGAATGCGTATCTGCGGCTTTTTGCCAGACTCTGCCAAACGGTACAGCATGCCATAATCTTCCAGCTCAATATCAACAGTAGGTATCTTTTTAGTGTAAGCAGCAAATATCTTGTTCACACCAAAACCGCCAGACCAGTTAGAGGTAACCACACCAGCAGCACCAGCTTTCTCTAAAGCAACAGGCAACGTACGGGTTGTTTTTCCTGTTTTCTGGATGCGCTCGTTCCAGGCCTCTGTCTGGGTTTTGCGGGCTTCCTGCATTTTTTTGAACGACTCTTCAGTAGCAAACTCTTTCCAGTTATACTCCGGGCGGCCGGTTGGCTGGTTCATCGATATCATTACCAGCTTGCCTTTAACTGCCGGCAACCACTTCTGGAAAGCTAGAGAATCGGAGAACTCAGGTAAGATGATGAGTTCAGCGGTTACGCCTTTGCCTTTTGTTCCCGGGTTCCAGGCTAGTTGCACGCCATCCAGGGTTTGCAGGCGCGGGTGTACCATATCTATGTGGGTAATGCCACGTTGCCAGCCGCGCCACTCGCCCCATTTTTCGTTTCGGGCATCAATACCCCAACTTTTGTATTTATCAACTGCCCAGTTGTGGGCCTGCTGCATTTCGGGGGTACCTACCAAACGAGGGCCAATGCCGTCCAGCAGTTCGTGCGCCAGTGTCTCCAGCTGCGAGTTTTCGGTGGCTTCTTTCACAATGTTTTCTACTACCGGGTCTTTAGGGGCCTGTGCTTGGGCAAGGCCGCCGGACAGGAGAAGCAGAACCAGGAAAGCTTGTAATTTCTTCTTCATACAGGTTAAATAAAGGTTTAGTTAGTGAGCTTATGTATGGGCTTGGAGTGAAGATAGTGCACAAGGTTTAATTCCAAATCCTTAATATTTAAATTTTATGTTTCCTATTGCATGAGATCAGGGCAAACTATAGTGTATTGGTAAACAAGCCAGCGCATGGGTAATAGGTTTTTGTGAAACTAATTTAGCGATCTTATTCTTATCTTTAAGATACTATCTTAAAACTGCAGGATGCTTGAATACTCCATGTTTGAAAGGCTTCCGTTCAGGAAGCAGGCAGAAATTATAGCTAAAAACGGCACACTTGTAGCACAGCGTAACTATAAGCAGTGGATGGTGACGCTCTATAAAGTGAACAATTCGTTTGTAGAACTCTGGTCAGGAGATAACATGCAGGTTTATAGTACTTTTAAACAGTCGGCAAACACTGTCGCTATTTTTGATCCGTATCTGGACGAAGTTGATTTTACAGATCTTAGTGTTTCCTGAGTAATTAAAACCCTGCTTAAAGATCCCCTGCCATAGTTAGATGTAGCAGGGGAATTTTGTTTATAAGGCTGCATGATCACGTACATTAAAGTAAGTTTACCTACTATAGATATGCATCATGAGCGACACCATACCACTGTGGCTGCCGGTAAGCTATAGTTTGTTTTTGCTGGTACTGGTGCCGGTTTACTGGAAGAACTATGGGCCGGCTAACTTCCTGTGGTTTTCGGATATCGCGCTATTCGCTGTTTGTTTTGTGCTCTGTACGGAGAGCCGCCTGCTGCTCAGTATGATGGCGGTAGGCACGCTGGGTTTGGAACTGGTCTGGAACATTGATTATTTCGGGAGACTGCTGACCGGTAAAAAACTGTTGGGGCTGAGCGAGTATATGTTCCGGCATGAGCTAAGCATTTTTCTGCGCGGGCTTTCGCTTTTTCATGTGGTGTTGCCGGTTATAGTTATCTGGTTATTGGCAGAGTGGGGCTACGATGCTCGAGCTATTTACTACCAGACAGCGCTGGCGTGGGCTGTACTTATTTTTACTTACTTCTTTACAGACCCCAAGGAGAACATTAACTGGGTTTTTGGTCTTGGAGAAAAGCCACAGCATAAAATAGCTCCCGGCTTATACTTTGTATTGGTCATGCTTTTCTTCCCGGTCTTTGTATTTCTCCCTTCTCATTTCCTTTTGATACTGCTATTCAATTAATATACACTTTGTATGATATATCCTTATATTAGCTGAAGAACAACCATTTTAGAACACACACTAATTAGAGACGTAAAGTGGTAAACAATAAAAAGAAAAGAACAACTATGAAGAAGCTGATTCTCTCCCTAACCTGCGCTTCGCTTTTAGTAGCCTGCGAAAGCAAAAAAACTGAATACGATAGCTATTACACGCAGGAATATAAAGACTCTGTAGCTACTGCCGCCAAAAACAGCCCGGTTACAACACAAACTAAAATTGGATCTGATGCTGCCGTAAATGATATGACAGATTCTGGAGCTGTGGCCGTTGCCGAGCCTAAAAATGAGTATGAATTGGGTATGACCCTAATCACAAAATCAGATTGTATGGCCTGCCATAAAAACGAGCAGAAAGTGGTTGGCCCGGCTTATGTTGATGTTGCCAATAAATATGAGTTTAACGACAAGAACGTAGATTACCTGGCACAAAAGATAATTAAAGGTGGAGCAGGTGTATGGGGCGAAATTCCAATGCCTCCGCATGCCGACCTAAGCCAGGGCGATGCTAAAGAAATGGCGCGTTACGTACTGTCGCTTAGAAAATAAGCCAGGTTTATCCGAAAAACTATAGCCGCAATGTGTGCCGTTTATGGTATACATTGCGGCCTGTTTTATAGTAAATGCCAACAAAACAGGAAAGCTCCTGTTACACTTCCAATCATTAATCTAAACCAAGAATAAACTATGAGTCAAGCTAAAGCATACGCTGCCTTCGATCCGACCAGCCCGCTGGGCCCCTGGGATTTTGAACGCCGCGAAGTAGGTGAGCACGATGTGCAGATAGAAATAAAATACTGTGGTGTGTGCCATTCAGACCTGCACCAGGTGCGCAACGAGTGGGGCGGTGCCATGTATCCGCTGGTGCCTGGTCACGAAATTGTAGGTGTTGTAACTAAAGTAGGCAGTAAAGTAAAGAAATTTAAAGAAGGCGACCTGGCTGGTGTAGGTTGTTTTGTAGACTCGTGCCGCGAGTGCCATAGTTGCAAAGAAGGCCTGGAGCAATACTGCGAAGTACAGAACGTAGGCACCTACAGCAGCTTCGAACGCGACGGCAAAACCATAACCTATGGTGGCTACTCCTCACATATTGTGGTGGATGAGAACTATACCCTGAAAGTGCCCAAGAACCTGGACCTGGCCCGTACAGCGCCGTTGCTTTGCGCCGGTATTACGACCTATTCGCCTATCATGCAATGGAAGATCGGCAAGGGACACCGCGTTGGTATAGTAGGCTTGGGCGGATTGGGCCACATGGCTGTTAAAATTGCCGCTGCCAAAGGTGCTGATGTAACTGTGTTGAGCACATCGCCAAACAAAGAGCAGGATGCCAAAGATCTGGGAGCACATAACTTTGCCGTTACCAAAAATCCTGAAACCCTGAAAGAACTCCGCAATTCCTTCGACTTTATCATCGACACTGTTTCAGCTCCGCACGACTATAACTTATACCTGTCGATGCTGAAGCGTGATGGAACGATGATCCTGCTGGGTGCGCCTCCGGAGCCGTCTCCTGTTGCCGGTTTCAGTTTGATAGCACGACGTAAACGTTTGGTAGGTTCTATGATCGGTGGTATCCCGGAAACGCAGGAAATGCTGGATTTTTGTGCCGAACACAACATCATGTCTGATATTGAACTGATCCCGATCTCGGAAATAAACGATGCCTACGAACGAATGCTGCGCAGCGATGTGAAGTACAGGTTCGTAATTGACATGGCAAGCTTATAAAAACTATAACCTATATTGAGAGCGGCTTCTGCTACAACAGCGGAAGCCGTTTTATTTGATCTTTTCCCAACCATACATTTTACGATGAATCATACCTACACTGGCAAAGTAATGTGGTCGCACCTGGATGCCAACATGCACATGCGCCACTCTGCCTACGCCGATTTTGCAGCACAAGCCCGTATCGAAATATTAGATGAAATGGGACTGAACATGAAAGTTTTCCAGAAACTGCACATCGGCCCCATCCTGTTCAGAGAAGAAACTACTTACCTGCGCGAAGTAGGCGTGAACGAAACTATAACCATAACCACAGAACTGGCGAAAGCCAGAAAAGACGGCTCCCGCTGGACGATAAGGCATGAGATGTTTAAAGAAGATGGCGTAAAAGCAGCAGTTATAGTTGTAGAAGGCGCCTGGATAGATGTACTGAAACGTAAACTGGCTACCTTACCGGAAGAGTTAGCAAATCACTTTATGCACATCACCCACAGCGCGGATTTTGTGGAGATGGCGTAAATAGGAATGTGTCCAATGCGAGCACAAGGACTCTCGAGCCATATAAATCACAAATGCCGCAAGTTTGCAACTTGTGGCTTCACTTGGGGGCAGTTTGTAACTGGCGTTTATGCTGCAATCAATAGTCTCGCCAGTTACAAACTGGCTGCCAAACCCAACCACAAGTTGCAAACTTGAGGTATAAAAATTCGCATTAACTAAACCGGGCGGGATGCCCAACGATAGTTAGTAACGAGCGAGGACGCTCGCGCCATGGTTTGAATTGCTATACTTTCCGCAACACCCAGGTCGTCATACTTCTGTCCTGTTCAACTATAGTTGTCTTAAGCGGGTCAAGGCGTTCTGCTCCCAGATGTCTCTCAATTTCAACCAGCATCTCTTCATCTGCTAAAAACCAGACAGGCCCGTGCGCCATCTGGTAAAATCTGCCATCTACTTTCTGCAGTTTGCCTTCCAAACCTATCGTTGTGCTGAACCTGCAAAAAAGCATTCCGCCTGGTTTCAATACCCGCCATAGTTCTGAAACCATAGTTTTGAAATGCTCTTCGCTGCGGGCAAAATGAAGTACGGCACTGCAGATCACTACATCAAACGCAGCATCAGCAAAAGGCAACTCATTTAAATCAGCAACTATAAAATTACGCGCAGGCAGGGCAGGAGCCAGCTCTTTAGCCAATTGCTTTATTCTTTCGATAGCTGCTGCTGAGGTATCAACGCCATGCACTTTCACGCCAGCCTGCATCAGGTAAGTCACATTCCGGCCATTGCCGCAACCGGCATCCAGCAGTTTCATGCCTTTCTGAATATGGCCTTTCAGCAACTGGTCAAACAGGTAAATGTCTATGTCGCCGAACTGAGCTTTTAAAGATGTGATCGGGATATGGAACATGGCGTTTACATGTAAAAGTGAAATAGTACGAAACGGTTACACCCTAAATTAAGCATGATTTTTCTATCCTTTTTGCTCTTTTTTTAAGAATATTGAACAGTATTTACGAACTGACAAACTATGAATAGCACCACTGCACCAGAAACTATAAAACGCTCCGGCCTTTCGGTACAGGAGTTTATCCAGAAATACGCCAACCACCCGACCTATATTCCGCCAACCGGGCCGGAACTGAATGCTAAAAACTGGCAATCGGAGGCGGCGCTGCGCATGTTCCTGAACAACCTGACCGATGAAGTAGCCGAAGACCCTTCACGTCTTGTGGTTTACGGTGGCATTGGGCAGGCAGCACGTACTGTAGCTGATGCGCAGAAAATCATAGAAGTGCTGCTGAATCTGGAATTAGACGAAAGTTTGCTGGTACAGTCGGGTAAGCCTGTGGGCAAGGTAAGAACACATGCCGAAGCGCCGCGCGTGCTGATCGCTAACTCAAACCTGGTGCCGCATTGGGCAACCTGGGAGCACTTTAACGAGCTGCGCGAGCGTGGCCTGATGATGTACGGGCAGATGACGGCAGGTAGCTGGATTTACATCGGGACGCAGGGCATTTTGCAGGGCACGTACGAAACCTTTGCAGCCTGCGGAAGAATCCATTTTAACGATGACCTGCGTCATAAGCTGCTTGTAACAGGCGGACTTGGCGGCATGGGTGGCGCGCAGCCATTAGCCGCAACTATAGCTGGCGCTACTTTTTTAGGTGTTGATGTGGACCCGGACCGCATCAAGAAGCGCCTGAAAGACCGCTATGTTGATAAAATGACCTACGACTACGAAGAAGCGAAACGCTGGGCACTGGATGCCAAAGAAAAAGGCAAAGCGATCTCGATAGGTTTGGTTGGTGATATTGGTGATGTGCTGGAAAGATTGATACAGGACAACATTACACCGGAAATTTTAACAGACCAGACCTCTGCACACGATCCGATAAATGGGTATGTGCCGAATGGTTTAACGCTGGAAGAAGCTAAAGCCCTGCGCGAAAGTGATCCGCAGGAATATAAAGCACGCTCTTTAAAAAGTATGGCCCGCCACGTTGGGTTTATGCTGGAGTTACAACGTCGTGGCAGTCGTACGTTTGACTATGGTAACAACCTGCGCGAGTTTGCTATGCAGGGAGGCGAGCCAAATGCCTTTAATATACCGGGCTTTGTTCCGGAATACATGCGCCCATTGTTCTGCGAAGGCAAAGGCCCGTTCCGTTGGGCTGCCCTTTCAGGCGACCCGGAAGATATTAAAGTAACTGATGCTGCCCTGAAAGAACTGTTCCCGGAGAATACACACATGATCAACTGGCTGGAGCAGGCCGAAGAGAAAGTAGCGTTCCAGGGGCTGCCTTGCCGTATTTGCTGGCTGGGCATGGGCGAGCGCGAAAAAGCCGGCCTGATGTTTAACCAACTGGTGCGTGATGGCAAAGTAAAAGCGCCTATCGTTATCGGTCGCGACCACCTGGATTGCGGTTCAGTTGCCTCGCCTTACCGCGAAACCGAAGGCATGCTCGATGGTTCTGATGCGGTATCGGATTGGCCGTTGCTGAACCTGATGTCGAACACGGCTGGCGGAGCTACCTGGGTTTCGTTTCACCACGGTGGTGGGGTTGGTATCGGTTATTCGCAGCATGCGGGTATGGTTATATTGGCCGATGGTACCGAGCGTGCCGACCGTTGCCTGAGCCGCGTACTGCACAACGACCCGGCCATGGGCATTTTCCGCCACGCCGACGCAGGCTACGAAACTGCCCAGGAGAATGCAGAGAAATTCGGGCTGAACCTGTAACTAAGATTTCTAAGATTTAATGGATGGAAAGATTAGGCTGGTGTGGGGAGAATTATTAACCAAACACCAGCTTTTTCTTTTGAGGGTTTGATGGCAAGGGGTTGATGTAATATAAGTTATAGTTTTATTGGTGGTGTTTGTCATCCCCCTGCCCCCTTCAAAGGGGGACTTTCTGCTGTTGTGATAGTTAGCTTTATAGTTTTATAGTTACAGCCTATCCCAAGGACAGGTCGCGACCTGTCCCTACGGAACTATAACCACGATAAAATTCGAAGCTTAACAGTTTAAACTATAGGAAAGCAGTTGCTATGAGAATGATCTCAGTCTTTGGGTTGAGCGCCTTGTGAATATCTGGTGCCGTTAGGCATTGCGAGGCACGAGCAAAAGAGATTCGCACAGCGCGATGCCCGAAGACGGGGCCTCCCGGCCGTGAGGGCACCAAAGCCTGATTGAAACTATAGGTAAGTAAAGCTCCCAGGATTGGAGGTGATTTGAACCGATGGCTTGGTTTAGGAAAGCATTAATATCAACTATAGGACTTAGATTTCTCACAGCTACGCTGGCTCTCTTCGACTCACGTCTAAAGAATGTTCGGAATGACAAAGAAGGAACTATAGGACATATAAGATCCCTCAGCTTTGCCCGGGATGACAACACACTAACTCTAGCATAACTATAAAACTACAAACCCGACATCACAAGTATAAACTACAAACACCAACTATAAACTATGAACCTCCACGAAAACTATACTCTTATCGGTCCTTTTACCCAGATACTGACCATGGCAAACCTGCCGGAAGCCGGGCCAATTGTAGATGAGGAAATGGAAGTGCTGGAAGATGGTGGTCTAGTGGTGGCCGACGGGAAAATAAAGGTAATAGGCAAGTATAGTATCCTTCTGAAAGTGGCGCAGGAAGAACGCTATAAAATTGAAAAGATAACGGAGCCGATGGTCCTGATGCCGGGCTTAATAGACGCGCACACCCACATCTGTTTTGCCGGTTCGCGGGCCAACGACTATGCTATGCGCGTGGCCGGTAAATCGTACCTGGAGATTGCCCGGAGCGGCGGCGGCATACTGGACAGCGTGCGCAAGACCCGGGAAGCTACAGTGGTAGAACTGGTTGACAACCTTAAGAAACGCTGCGACCGCCACTTGTGCGAAGGCATTACGACCTGCGAAGTGAAAAGTGGCTACGGGCTCACCACCGATGAAGAACTGAAGATGCTGGAAGCCATTAAACTGGTGAACAAGCACCACGCGCTAGAACTGATTCCGACCTGCCTGGCAGCTCACATGCGCCCACCTGAGTTTTCAGATTCTAAACTATACCTGCAGGAAGTTTTAACCGAATTATTACCGCAGGTAATAGAACTGGGGCTTGCCAAACGGGTGGATATTTTTATTGAGGATACTGCCTTTACCGAAGCTGAGTCGCTGGAATATTTGCTGGCTGCCAAAGAGATGGGATTTGATATTACCGTACACGCCGACCAGTTCAGTACCGATGGCAGCAAAGTAGCAGCTGAAGTAGGCGCCATAAGTGCCGACCATTTAGAAGCAAGCGGTGAAGAAGAAATCTCTTTATTGAAAGAAGCTGGTGTGGTAGCTACGGTGTTGCCTGGCGCATCGCTGGGCTTAGGCATGCATTATGCCCCTGCCCGCAACATGCTGGATGGCGGCCTTTGTGTAGCCATCGCCACCGACTGGAACCCAGGCTCCGCACCGATGGGAGACTTGCTGCTGCAGGCCGCTTTAATTGGTGCATCCGAGAAGCTAACTATAGCTGAAACAATGGCAGCCATCACCACCCGCGCCGCTAAGGCTCTGAATTTAAGAGACAGAGGTTGCCTCGCCAAAGGACAGTTAGCTGATATGATCGCTTTCCCGACTTCAAACTATAAAGAGATCCTGTACTTTCAGGGAAAACTTAAGCCAACTATAGTCTGGAAGCAGGGTAAAGAAGTATAATTATAGTTTACATGGAGATGAAAGTAAGGTGTAATGTTGTGGCGTGTAACTTACCCACCCCTAACCCCTCCGAAGAGGGGAATTATACTCTAAATGTTTCAGCCTTCAGCCATTTAACAATCAACAATTAACAATCAGCGACCAACATGTATAAACCAACTGCACCCGGAACCTGGAAAGGAAGAGTAGACGCCAACGATGGTGACGAAGGAAAGCGCTGGCACCAGGGTATAAAACTGCTGAACCTGACTGAAGAAGCAGAACCTGCTGATGCCACACAAGCAATAGCGATGCTGGGTTTTTGCTGCGACGAAGGCGTTCGGCGCAACCAGGGTAGGGAAGGAGCAGTGGATGGTCCGGTTGCATTAAGGCAGGCTATGGCTTCGTTTGCGTGGCACCTGGATGAAGATGTAATGTTGTTTGATGCCGGCGACGTTTTCTGCACGAACCAGAACCTGGAAGAAGCGCAAAAGCAACTTGGTAAAAAAGTAAATGCACTCTTAGCAAACACCTATAAAACGATCGTGCTGGGCGGCGGGCACGAAACAGCTTACGGGCACTTTTTAGGTATAAAACAGGCTTTGCCGGAAGGCCAGCAACTAGGCATTATCAATTTTGATGCACATTTCGACTTGCGCAATTATGAAAAGCAGGCCAGTTCTGGTACCCCATTTCTGCAGATAGCTGATGATCTGGCGGCTGAAAGCTTTGATTTTAATTATCTGTGCCTGGGCATACAACAGTCGGGCAACACACAGAAGCTGTTTAATACGGCAGAAAGTTATGGTGCAGATTATGTTTTTGCACCGGCCATGCAGGTCTATAACTTCCAGAACCTTCAGGAGAAACTGCAGCAGTTTATGGCTTTGGTAGATGTGCTGTATGTAAGTATTGATATGGACGTGTTTGCGGCGGCATATGCTCCTGGAGTAAGTGCCCCGGCCGCGCTTGGCGTTGATCCTGAAATCGTGCTGCTGCTGTTACAGGAGATCATCAACAGTGGCAAACTACTGACCCTGGATATAGTAGAGCTTAACCCGAAACTGGACATTGATAACCGCACGGCTAAGCTGGGCGCCTCGCTGCTTTACCATGTGGTGCAGCAATGGAGCCAGGTATAAACTAAAAAAGAGCCTTGCAACATTAATGCAAGGCTCTTTTTTTATGGTAACTATAGTTCTGTTTAATTCCCGATCTTGAATTTGGTCCAGTACGTGGTGTCAGATGTTTTTACTTCTACCAGGTACGTGTCAGGCCTTAACTTGCCTACGTTGTAACTCCAGGTTTTCTGTTGTTTGGCTGTGCTCACTGGTTTCTCGAATACTTTCTGGCCTTTTGTGTTGGTAATAGCAAGGACGGCATCTTCTTTCAGTTGCTGCTCAAAATCAAGTTTAAAAGTACCTTTCGGGGCAGGGGTCAGGAACAGGCCGGATAAGGTTTCGGAATCGTTGGTGCAGGCTGTATGTGGTTCGTGCTCTTTTTCGGTAACTGTAGGGGCTTTCTCAGGCGCCTGTGCATTTGCAGGCAACACCTGCATCATAAACGGAACTGCTGCAACTATAGCCCATACATACGTTTGTTTCATCTTCATAAATAGCTCACAGTTTAAAGTACATGTTTAGCAACTGCTACTGCATTTTTAGGGCCAGTTTTATAGTTTGGGGTAATTATTTTTCTGCCGATGCCCGCACCAAATTATAACCAGCTTAAAAAAGAAGGGCAACCAGCACTTAAGCCGGTTGCCCCTCATCATGAAAATAGACTCTCTAATAAGTAACGGAATAAGCTACTACTCTATTGTCCCGGAAGGTGGGAACATATAATAATTGTGTCTCTTTGGAGTAAGTTATGTCGGCGGCGTTTATGTTTTTAGCCTTGGTATCCAGTACTTTCCACTTTTTGCCTTCCATGTTCACATACCAGACCTCGCCATCCCAGCTCGAAACAAAGTAGCCGTCTGTGCCGGCTTTGGTTACGCCATCCGCATTTTTTATCTTATCCGTAAGGTCTTCAAATTCTTTTGATTCGGAATCTAAATAACGCACTTTACCGCTGCTCATAAAGGCTACTACCAACCGGTTACCATCCAAGTACAAGCCATTCGGGTTTTCGCGTTTGGTGTTATCCAGCCACTCAGTAATTCGGCCATTGCGCATCTGGTAGATAGATTTTTCGGCCATATCCGAAATGTACACGTTGCCTTCGTCATCCACCGTAACATCGTTAAGCGCTTCTGAATTATCTGCCTTATAGCGGCCCAAAATGGCTCCTGTCTGCGCAGCTATAGTGACCACCTCATCCACATCCGAGACATAGAGCACGTTGTTGTGCAGCGCCATGCCTTTGGGGTTATTGAGGCCCGTTACCCAGTATAGTTCCTCTATTTCGCCCTGCGGGTTAAGTTTCGAGATAAAGCCATCGCCGTCTTTACGGTCTTTGCTCTGGTTTATGTTAGATACATATAGTACCTGGCGTTCCGGGTCGTATAGTACAGATTCGGGGGTGCGCAGCGTGTTATCTGATGCCCAGACCTGCTTTAACTCAACAGGGCCTTTTGAGGTGAGCAGGGAGCTGCAACTTTGCAGGGCAGCAACTATAAATAGCACGAAAGTATAGCGAAGTAAAAGCCGCATGATTTTATTTATTGGTGTACCCGCTATTACGCTTACTTACACCAACTGTTTAAAAAGTGTGTTACAGTACCTCTAACCCCAGTTTGCGGAGGGTGCGTTGCTTTGATACTTTGCCGGTGGCTGTTTCGGTAAAAGCCGGGCAGTAGTAATACTTTTTGGGCCGCTCAAACTTACGCAGCAAGGTTTTAAGCTGGGCTTTCAGCTCTTTTTCCTGTTCGTCAGTAAATGGCTCTGTTTCCATTACCAGTATCACATGTTCGCCAAGCAGTTCGTCGGGCTGCGAGGTTACAAAAAAACGGGGCATCGGGTCTATGTCGGCTAAGGCTTCGGCAACAGCAACTTCCACTATTTCGCTCTGTACTTTTACACCGCCTGAGTTTATGGTATTGTCAACACGTCCGATCCAGCGGAAACGGGTAGGCGTTAACAGTTCTACAAGGTCGTTGGTAACTATAAGTTCGTTGTTGGTCACGTCACCATTTATAGTTAAGCAACCGCGGTTATCCAGGCCAAGTGCTATGTTATCCAGTGCATCGTAATAATCTGCAGCATCAGGTCCGTTTAGCAGGCGTAGGGCTACATGCGAGGCTGTCTCCGTCATGCCATAGGTGTGGTAAACCGGTACAGATAATTGCTGCAACTGGCGCTGCAGGGTAAAGTTTACGGGTGCGCCACCAAGCAGTATACCTTTCATGTGGTTGAGCATCGGAATTTTTTCGGGCGTATCCTGTACTATTTTTTGCAGTTGCATTGGTACAAAAGAGGCGAAATCGAACAGCGTACCTTCTGCAACAAGCTTCAGCGGATTACTGATCGGCTCAACGATGATCATCTGTAATTCTGCCAGGAAACCCCGAGCCAGCATCATCATACCGGCTATGTACTCTGTGTTCAGGCAAACCAGCGTGGTATCGCCGGGCTGCAGGTTCAGTAGTTTTATAGTTTTGCGGGCACTCGACTCGAGTTGCTTACGTGTAAGATTTATAGTTTTGGGCGTGCCTGTTGAGCCAGAGGTCTGTATCGGGAACTCCTGCACACCATTCAGCCAGTTTCGGCAGAATTCCAGGGTTTTAGCTTCGTAGCCGTTCAGTTCAATGCTGTTCCGGAACGAGTAGTCCTCAATTTCGTCGTAATAGAATTTTTTGCCGTTCAGCAGCAGGTATTTTTCAGCCATCTCTTTCATTTTTTGCAGGCATTAGCACACACACAAATGTACCATACGCATCTTTACAAAAATGAGAAAAAGAGATTTAATTGTTAGGTGGCTAAATTGTTTTACGGTTGAATTGCTTTGGCCATCCAAACTTTCTAACTCACTAACTTTTTAACTTAGTACAGCCAGTCGTTTTGAGGTTTACGAATAATATGATCTACAGAGAAACGGCCCGAACCGAAGATCAGGAAACCGATAAGTAACAGTAGGACAATTATAGAAGACCATAGTTCGGTGTTCTCAGAATAAAAACCGTGCTCCGGATTTATAAAGAAAACAGCTCCTAACAGTATCGGTATCTGGAACAGGATTGCCACTCTTGTAATAAGCCCTATTGCGATAAGGAAACCACCAACCAGGTGCGCGAAGGCCACGTAATGAGCCAGGCCAATTGAAACCCAAGGGAACTGACTTTTCTGCATAATACTGAAAAGGGCGTCTGTGTCCTGCACAAACATAAAGCCTTTAATCATCAGAAATATTCCGAGTCCGATCCTTAAAAAGTCGAGCCAGATAGGATGATGGGTATCTGCCCATCGCTCCACGCGGTGCATGTCGTGTGTTAAGTTCATGGCTAAAAAAATTAGATTAAATAATTTGGTTATCAATTATTTAAACGAATTATACCAGATTTCGGACAGGTTTGGGTCAGGTTATAGTTGTAGTTACATACTTATCATTTCTAGCGTAAGCCAAGAGATCTTATGTGTCCTATAGTTTACATTTATAGCAACCCGCAAAACGACGTAATGGTATTACGTAGGGACAGGTCGCGACCTGTCCGCTCAAAGGCGGTAACTATAGAACTATAATCTCAACTATAACAACGGAAGAAAGTCCCCCTTTGAAGGGGGCGAAGGGGGATGTTAAACAGTACCAGATCGCTCACGCTTTTCGAGATGACAAAATGAAGAGGCAAGACATAAAAACTCCCCGCCTTAAACTACCAGGAAGAGAGTTCGAAGGTAGCGAGCGTAGCTCTAAGGGTTGGGGGTGGTTGGATAACCCAAACTATAGAACTGTAGCCACAGCTACTACTAAACCTGTCCCTATCGGGCCCGTTGAGTCGGGAGACCCAATATTCACAGTAAGTAACGAGTCTGGAGACTCGCGCCAGCGTAAGACCCAGCCTTATGAACTATAAAGCAAACTAAAACTACCGTTTAACCTGTACTGTTTCAGCTGCCAGTTCGTCGTCGGTAAGGTATATGCGTAGGTTCTGGAAGAACCGTAATGTTATCTGGAAAAGCGGACTCTGGATGAACGTGTACAGGAAGGTAATTACACCAACCGGGCCTCCTAACAAAAAGCCGATCACCAGCACGATACATTCCACCAATATCCTGGCCTGGCTCACGGAGAGGCGAGTACGCTCTGACAACGAGAGCATAAATCCATCTCTAGGTCCGGCGCCCACGCCACCAGCTACATATAAGCCACCTGCAATACTACTGATAAGAATTGCCGTGAACAGTAAAGCGTAGTCCTGGAAGCCGTGGGTAGCTTCCGGCAGAAAATCGAGCCACAGGAAAAAGTCCATGAATGGACCGATGAGCAGCGTGTTGAGGAACGTGCCGATGTTGATGTATTTACGGTTTACAAACCAGGCCACGGCAATTACAGCCAGGCCAACCAACACACTCCAGGTACCAATGCTAAAGCCAAACTTCTGGAAAAGCGACACATTGAGCACTTCCCAGGGGTGCAGGCCCAGGTACTTTACTTTTACAGCCATCGCGTTAGCAAACCCAAACAGCAACAAACCAGCAAAAAAGAAACTATAACGGATGATCCAGTTTTTCATGGGTGCAAAGATAAAAAGAAAGCGCCCGTGGTTGCAGGCGCTTTCATAACTAAATGTTTGGAGTATTGGTTTAAACTTTAACCGGGATGCGCTCCAGCGTTTCAAGTAAAAAGCCCCAGTATTTCTGTACCGAACTGATCTGCACTTTTTCGTCAGGAGAGTGGGCCCCGCGAATGTTAGGACCGAATGAGATCATTTCCATGCCCGGGTAATTACCACCAACTATACCGCACTCCAGGCCGGCATGGCAGGCGTTTACATGGGGTTCACCTTCAAATAGCTCGCGGTACAGGTCACTCATAACTTTAACTATAGCTGCACCCGGAAGAGGCGTCCAGCCTGGGTAGCTACCTTTAAATGTAACTGAAGCACCTGCCAGCTCAAAAGTAGATTTAATAGCATTAGCCAGATCCATTTTCTCAGAATCTACGGAGCTGCGCGTCAAGCACTGAATGCTATATTCGCCATTTTTAACCAGCACACGCGCTACGTTGTTGGATGTTTGTACCAGGTTTTCGATGTCCGGGCTAAGGCGGTAGATGCCGTTCGGGCAGGCGTAAATGCTGCGTAGTAATTTATACTGGAAATCCTGGGCCAGCACCTGCGTAGGAGCA
The DNA here is from genome assembly GCF_040278685.1 of Pontibacter populi. Classification (NCBI taxonomy): domain Bacteria; kingdom Pseudomonadati; phylum Bacteroidota; class Cytophagia; order Cytophagales; family Hymenobacteraceae; genus Pontibacter; species Pontibacter populi. The sequence continues at coordinate 238,348 of NZ_JBEOKT010000003.1, read as the reverse complement.
GCTATAGTTTCAATTGCAACTTCCAGGTTCGCATCGGTAGTGTTGTATTCCTTTTTCAGGATGTCTTTTTGCGCAGCTACAAAATCTTCGAAAGCCTTTGCCTTGTACTGCGAAACAGCAACTATAGCAAACGACTCTCTCGGGATAGCATTACGTAAGCTACCGCCGTCAATCTCAGCTACCTGTACGCCAAACTGCTCAGCAGCCAGGTATAAAATGCGGTTCATCAGCTTGTTCGCATTGCCACGGCCCAAATGTATATCCATACCTGAATGACCGCCTGTCAAGCCTTTTATAGTTAGCTTATAACCTGTTGCGTTGGCAGAAGCGTTCTCAGAACTATAGTTTCCTGTGGCAGTTACATCTACGCCGCCGGCGCAACCTATGGTTAGTTCTGTATCGTCTTCCGTATCAAGGTTCAGCATGATCTTAGCATCCAGCATGCCGCCTTTCAATCCCAGTGCGCCCGTCATGCCGGTCTCCTCGTCGATAGTAAACAAAGCTTCCAGTGGCGGGTGCGGGATGTCGTTTGAGGCCAGCAGCGCCATGATAGTAGCCACGCCAATACCGTTGTCAGCGCCAAGTGTGGTGCCTTTGGCTTTTACCCAGTCGCCATCCACAAACATTTCAATGCCCTGTTTGTCGAAATCGAAGGTAGTGTCGGCGTTTTTCTGGTGTACCATGTCCAGGTGACTTTGCAGCATCACGGTCTCGCGGTTTTCCATGCCAGCTGTGGCTGGCTTTTTAATGATCACGTTGCCAACTTCGTCCTCAATCGTTTCCAGGCCAAGGCTGTTGCCAAAGTCTTTCATAAACTGTATAACACGCTCTTCTTTTTTTGACGGACGTGGCACAGCATTCAGGTCGGTGAAGTAGTTCCAGAGCGCTTTTGGCTCGAGTTCTCTTATTTCTTCGTTCATAGTATAGTTTTAGCGGCTTACACCAGTTACAGTGCAGCGCGTGTTTACAATAGTTACAGGCAAATATCCGAAATTTTGAATACAGAAACTGCTTTTATTACCTCTACTTTGGTGGGTGCGATTAAGGCCACAGCATGATGTCGTTGTACTCCGGGTTACGCTTTACAAAGGCTTCTACGACAGGGCAGGAGGCAATGGCTTTGCAGTTATTCTCACGGGCAAAATCAAGGCCGTGACGTGCTAAGTTATGCGCTACCCCTTGTCCGCGAGCGCTCTCCGGAACAAACGTATGGTCAAAATCCATAGTGTCTTCTTCCGTGTAACTATAGGTTAGCTCGGCTTCTTCTTCGTCAATCACTATATAAAAACGCAGGTCGTCCTGGTCGTGCTTTACTTCGTGTTCCATAGGTTATTTTGTTTATGTCTGTAACTATACGGCAAGGGTGTGTTTGTTGATTGATGTTTTGTAAACATACCGCCAGTTTGAGCGCAGCAGTAACTGGTGGTTAGGTATGGCAGCCAGTTTGTAACTGGCGAGAGTATGGTTTTAGAATATACGCCAGTTACAAACTGGCCTCATGTGCTGCCACAAGTTGCAAACTTGCGGTATGTGTTAATTTATATATGGCGCGAGCGTCTTCGCTCGTGACGAACTATAGTTGGGCCTCTGCCCAAGCGAGTCTGGAGACTCTTTTACACCCCACGTCACGAGTCAGGAGACTCGCGCCAGAAAATGGTTTGGAATCAGAATTAGTAGTTGTATTACTTTTATTTCAGAATTCTATCTATTGATGCGCGATCAACTTTCAAAGCCAAAAGAATCATCTCAGCAAGCTCCTTATCCTTTTTCTTTGCCATATCAAAAGTTGCCATTAAACCAGACTCAGATATTCTTTCATTCACTGTCATCCCTTCAAGGTCAACTACTTGTCTCGCCTTTTGAAATATTTCTTCTATCGTAATTACTATTACTTAACCACTATCTAAACCTAACCACAATCTTCACCTGCTGCTCCACAGGATTCCCATTCTGCATAGCAGGCTCCCAAGCCGGGCCTTGTTGGATTAACCGCACCGCTTCGGCATCTGCTTCATTACTCAGACTGCGCAGCACACGTACATTCTCTAACTGTCCATTATCAGAAACTGAAAAGCCAACTATAACTCTGCCTTTTATATCTGTTTGCAGCAGTCGCTGCTCATTTTTTAAATAGAGTTTGTAAGCTCGTCGGCCTATTGTTGGTTCGGGCTTTTCGATAACTGACACCTCGACACTTTTCAAGTCGGCACTTTTACTGTAACCTGTAACCACCACTTCCGATAAAGCTTGATTATCAGGTTGCAGGTTTACGGCTAATAAATTGGTTGCACTGTCAAGCTGCTGCTCTTTAGTTTGGAAGCCGATGTAGCGGAAGGTTAGTGTGTTCTTGCCTTCGGGCATCTGCAGCGAAAAATTGCCATTTACATCAGTAGAAACGCCTTGCATAGTCCCTTTAACCTGGACTGTTACGCCTGGCAACGGATTGCCAATTTCATCAGTAACTTTACCCTGCACTACATCGAAATCGCCTACCTTATTTCGCTGAAGTGCCACACCTGCCACCTGGCCTTGCAATGCTCTCTCAAAACTCATTTGTGGCGCTGCTGTAGTCGCTTTAGCTTTAGGTTTGGCTATAGCTATAGTTGCCACACTGTCCTGTTTCAGATCAAATGTAACCTCTTCTAAAGCCAATGCCTCAGCTTTTTCGGCGACTTCCATTTCGTCCATAACTGCAGTTATGTCATAAGGGAAGAAGTCGTCCTCATCCGTATCAGCATAGGTTTGAGGAGCAACTATAGTTTGAGCAGGAGCTAACCGTGGTTTAACTATCGCCTGCGCTGGCTGTGCTTCTTCAGCTACTTCTTCATCCAGATTAGCAATGGGTGGGGCGTAGTTTATAGTTGGTTCTATAGTTTCAGATTGCTCTACAGCTATAGTTTCCGATGTAGTTTGTAGGGTAGTATACTGGTAATAAAACACCATTACAGCCGAACAGATCAATACGAAAACAGCTGCCACAGCATGCCAGTCTGCATACCAGGCAGCAGCACGGCGTTTTTCTTTCGCTATAGTTAAGCGTTGATTTATGTCAGCAACGGCGGCTTTGGTTTGGGTAGCATCTGATAAGGCCATTCCTTCGGCTATGTCCGCGCATAGTTCACAGTCCAGCAGGTGGCGTTCCAGCTGGTGACTCAGGGCAGGAGACAGCAAGCCTTCCTGGTACTGCCGTAGCAATTCCAGAGTCGGGTGCCCGTCTGCACCAAAGTGTATGTTGTGGCTATCGTGGTTCATGGTGTTTCTCCATGTATAATTTCAGGTTCCGTTTCCCGTTTTGGATGTAACTTTTTACTTTATTCAGCTCGCAGCCTGTTTGTTCGGCAATCTCTTTATAACTCTTTTGCTGCAGGTAAAACAGCTCTACGCAGGTTCGTTGCTCTGGCGGTAAAGTTTCCAGCCCTTGAGCCAGCAGCTTTTCGTCTTCTTCTTTCTGCTCGGCATCACTAAGATGAAAAAGATCGGTGTTTTCCATAAATGGCGGCGAAGCATCTTCTAAGCTTACCTGTTCTTTTCCTTTTTTAGACCGCAGCTGCATCAGGCAATGGTTTTTGGTTGTTACGTGCAGCCAGCTTTTAAAATTAGCGATGTCGTGTTTCAACAGCAAGTCGGTCAGGCTCTCGAAAACCTGCATGGTGGCGTCTTTGCTTTCTTCTTCGTCGCGGAGGTACTTCAGGCAAACCAGGTACACCATTTCGGTATGTCGTTCAAAAAGCTCGCCAAGGCAGTCCATATCGCCAGTAGCCCGGTACTGTTGCACCAGCTGCAGGTCGTCGGGTGGGTCGGCCTTTTTGAAAAATTTGAGAAACATGCTATAGTTGAAATGCTACTTTAAAGAAACACAAAAACGATCAATTAAAAATTTTTAATATTTATTTATGGAATCGAGTGGAGTGCTGCATCATGAAAGAAACCAAACACGAAAAGCCATGAAAAAGCACATCTACTTACTCGTATTCAGCATCCTGCTGACCGCCTGCACCACTTTAGCGCAGACCAGAACTATAACCGGTAAAGTAACCGACGCCGGGACAGCCCACGGTTTACCTGGCGTAACTATAACTATAAAAGGAACGAACAAAGGCACCGCTACTGATGCCGCCGGTAACTATAAATTGCTGGTTTCTAACACTGACAAAACTCTTACATTCCGCTACATCGGGTACAAGAGTAAGGATATAACTATAAGTAAAGATTCGGTAATAAACGTTGCGCTGGAAGTTGACAATGCACAGCTAACGGAGGTGGTTGTAACTGGCTATGGAAAAAATAGAAGGTCAGCTAATATAAAAATCAGAGGGGTTGCTACGATGGCAGACCAGGAATCCTTCAGCTACGCGCCACCTGTTTTTAACACCGAAGAATATCAGAATATACAGGAAAGCATTTTCCTGGAAGCCAAAAAGAACCCGCTTTCAACCTTCTCTATTGATGTAGACAATGCATCATACAGCAATGTGCGCCGCTTTATAAACGATGGCCAGTTGCCGCCAGCCGATGCCGTGCGCATCGAAGAGATGATTAATTACTTTGATTATGATTATCCGCAACCAACCAGCGAACACCCTTTTTCGGTAACCACAGAGCTGGCCGCCTGCCCCTGGAACAAAGAGAACCTGCTTCTGCACATTGGGCTGCAGGGCAAAGAGATACCTACCGATAACCTGCCGGCTTCTAACATAGTTTTCCTGATCGATGTGTCGGGTTCGATGATGATGGATGATAAGTTGCCGCTAGTAAAATCCGGATTTAAGATGCTGGTAGATCAATTACGACCTCAGGACAAAGTTGCTATAGTGGTGTATGCCGGAGCAGCCGGATTGGTGTTGCCATCAACAAACAAGAAAGCTGAAATGCTGGCAGCTATTGAAGCCCTGGAAGCAGGCGGAAGTACAGCCGGAGCAGAAGGTATAAATTTAGCTTATAAGGAAGCAGAAAAGCACTTCATTAAAGGCGGAAACAACAGGGTTATACTTGCCACAGACGGTGATTTTAACGTGGGCGTTTCAAGTTCAGGAGAACTGGAAAGATTGATCGAGAAGAAGCGTGAGACTGGCGTATTCCTGACAGTGCTAGGCTTCGGAACCGGCAACCTGAAGGATTCGCGAATGGAGCAACTGGCCAATAAAGGCAACGGCAACTATGCGTACATCGACAATATCCTGGAAGCTAAAAAAGTATTCGTGAATGAGTTTGGCGGCACGCTGTTTACCATCGCTAAAGACGTGAAATTACAACTGGAGTTTAACCCGGCGCATGTAAAAGCTTACCGCCTGATCGGCTACGAAAACCGCGCCCTGCAGAACGAAGACTTTAACAATGATAAAAAAGATGCCGGCGACATGGGCAGCGGCCACAGCGTAACGGCACTTTACGAAATAGTGCCTGCCAATTCAAAAAACAGCAAAACCGAACTGCAGAAAGTAGACGACCTGAAATACCAGGAAACGAAACTGAACAACAAAGCCGTCGCTACCAACGAGCTACTAACTCTGAAACTACGCTACAAAGAACCAGCCGGCGACCAGAGCAAACTGCTGCAAACTATAGTTACCACCCAAACTATAGCTCCCGAAAAACTATCCGACAACTATAAATTCTCGGCAGCCGTGGCGGCTTATGGAATGCTATTAAGAGATTCTAAATTTAAAGGATCAGCCAACTATAGCCAGGTGCTGGAACTGGCCCAACAAGCCCGTGGCAAAGACGAAGACGGCAACCGTGGGGAATTTGTGAAACTGGTAAAAGCTGTACAACTGATGGACGCACGGGCCAGCAAAAAGTAAACTAAAACGTTAAACCTATACCTGACTTAAAACTGTGCGTAGTTAGCTAAGTGTTAACTTTGGCAAAATGAGGTCGGGTATAGGTTTTTTCTGTAAAATAGTGGCTGTAAGTCTGCTGTCGGTAGTGTTTGCTGGCTGTAAACCTGATGAACCCGAGGTAAAAAGAAAAGCAGTCTCAAAACTTTCTGAAGACAGCCGTTACCGTTTAGCGTTGGTTTCAGAAGCCCGCGACGAACTGGATGACTGGTTTGAATTCTATGGTTTGGAGGAAGATGCGGATACGCTTTTCAGGCTACGCGAGATCTGGGATACAGACGAGTTAGCTTTTCCTGCTTCGGCCAACTGGCAGCAACTATACAAAGAGCATGATGAGCTCTTTTTAAAATCTCCGGATGAAACCAAAGTACTGGACATCTACACCTATAACCACGAATTTACAAAGAAGAGCAGGCGAAGAGTGACCGTAAAAACTATAAACAGGGACAGCGAAGTAGCTACCATTAACCCGGAAACAGGTGAGAAGGTACGGCTGATGTATTGTGCCGATGCCTGCCAGTTTGAGATGGCCTGGTGGCGAAATAACGATGAAATTATAGTTGTCGGGCTGATACAGGAAACAGGAAAATCAGAGTTTTACCCGGCTTTATGGCATATTAACACTTACACCAACCATATCCGGCAGTATACATCTCTAAAACCTGCCAAACCAGCCAAAAAGGGCTATTACTTACAGGATGAAGTGTTTTATGAACTATAGATCAACAAAAAAGAGACGCCTAAAGGCGTCTCTTTTTCTTTACTAAATGGCTATGGTTATAGCACATGCAGTTTCTTTACAACCAGGCCGCGTTCGGTTTTTATGTGCAGAATATAAATGCCTGATTTTGGTGATGAGAGTTTTATATCCAGTTTGTCAGGTCTTGGGCTGGCTACTTTCTCTGAATAAACTAACTGACCTAAAACAGAGAAAAGCTGCACCTGTTGTACCTCAAAATCAGCATGCATAAACCGGATGGTAAAGTTTCCGTTAGTCGGGTTTGGATATACTTCAATGGCCTGTTCCGGGCTCAGTTCTTCTATCCTGAAATCATCAACAGTTACCGCATAGCCACCAATACCAGCTACCTTAATTTTACCAGTACTTGCTCCTCGCGGTACGCGAACTTTAAGCAGGGTAGGCGTTGCCTCCAGCACTATAGCTTTCTGGCCGTTAAAGGAGATTGTATCCTGTTCGCCGAGGGTAAGGAAGTTGATGCCGGTTAGCGTAACATCAGTCCCCACCGTGCCAATAGCAGGGATAAAGGTCAGTACTTCAGGTGCCGGGATAAATGTAAAGTGAACAGGACTTTCTGCTAAACCGCCAGGCGTTTCTATGGTTACCGGACCATTCTCAGCGCCTTTTGGTACCTGAACCATTAACAGCGAGGGGGTTGCTTGCAACACCTGTGCCTTCACCTTGCCAAACATCACCTGGTTTCGCTCGACGGCAGGAGCGAAGTTAATACCCGTAATTTCTATCGTTGCACCAGCTTTCTCGATGTTCTTGCTTAGGGTTTCTATTACAGGCTGGTGCCACACTACAAAGGCATTTATAGTTTGAGCTTCACCTCCTTTACTGATGGCTTCAAAAGTTGCTGTAGTTGCGCCTTCCGGTACTTTTATAACTACACTGTTACCTTCTCTGCTGATGATCTCACAAGTCTGATCACCCAGTTTTATCGTTTGAAGCCATTCTTCAGTTAAGTGTTTGCCTTGCAGGGTAACGGTAGTTCCAACAACACCTTCCATCGGTGAGAAACTGCTAACTACAGGTGGTTGGTACACTTCAAAACCATCGGTACTTTGCGTAACACCATCGTTAGTCTGTATCCTTAAATTACCCGAAGTTGCATTAGCCGGAACGATAACTTTTAACTCTGTTTCTGAAGCCGAAATTATAGTTGCGGGCAGCCCATTAAAGAACACTTTGTTAAGCGCCGGTTCTGTTGAGAATTTCTTGCCTGTAACTATAACTTCTGTTCCAAACTTGCCACTTTCCGGAGCAAAACCGGTAATGCCTGGCGTCGCGATGATATCATCTGCATCCAGTTTGTCTGCTTCGCTTATCACTTCCGGCATATCGTATATGCGGTTTGCGGTAATGTTAGTGCGAACAGGTGAGTTGAAATCGAAGAAAATGTCTGCAAAGTTCTCGACTAAAGTCTTTTCCGGAAGGTCTGCTCTAGGCTTGATACTGAACTGGATGTAACCGTGGCTGCCTGGTTCGTTCCTGTTGCTGTCGGGTAACATAATGTTATCGAAGGTCCAGGTAAGAACAGGCTTGCCTTTGCCGCTTACATCAAATCTGTAGTTATGCGAGGCAGACCCCATTTGCAGTGTGCTGATATCCAGGTTTTCTGACAAGGTATCGACTACCACCACGCGGTAAGCCACATCTGTTCCTGTGTTCTGGAAACGGATCTTATATTTTAGCGCAACGCCGGTTGGTGTATAGTTTTCGGTAGTCAGGCCGGTTGGTGTTACCTGCTTGTCATTCGGGTCAAAAGAGTCGGTTATCTCCAGGCATTCTTCTGCGGCATCCGGCTCTTCATCACCGGTTGGAAGCACATTTACAAAACCCATGCTAATGGGTACATCGCTTCCGCCCACCTGACAACCTTCTATCGTTTCGCTTGCTAAGGTGTTTTCACCGTTGCCGTCTGGCTGATCGGCCTCTAAACGTATAGTTTTACCCAACGCGGTTACCCAAAGAACCAGGCTGTCGCCGGAGGCCAATTTGTATTGCTCAACTGTAGATAATTTACCGTCCCTGTAAATCCTGAAAAGCTCACCAGTTTCCATGTCTTCCGGGCCATTGTTGCGGATCACAAACCGAACTTTACCAGTTTCAGGGTCACATTCACCGGTGACGGTAGCTATAGGTTTTTCAGGAAGTTTACCTGTTGAGATCCATGCTTTGGTACAAACTGTCAGACCGCGAACGCTTTCATCGCCGCATTTTACCTTGTCCTGTATAGTTATTACGCTGGTCTGGCCCGGAGCTATAGTTCCTACCGTAAATACATAAGTACCATTTGGTAATTGGGTATAGGGTTTGTCAGCTGACAAAAGCTCAACTTCTTTTGGTAAACGCACATAAACCTCTGCATTATGGGCAGGAGCAAAACCTGAGTTGGCGTAGGTTACTTTGGTTGTACTCTCAAAACAACGGCGACGACGCGTGGAGGAAACGTTGGCAGTTAGGTAAGGGGAGAGGGTGACCTTGTTGCCGAAGTTGATTTTGGAATTTATATTCCCTTCTGAAGAAAATGCTACTTTATGATTTTCAATAGCATCAGGACAAATTTGTTCTATTAGCTGACCTTTAATATTATGTACGATTTGTTTAACTGTATATTCACCTATACCTACATCAATAGAGAATTTACCATTACTATTTGTTCTAGTATAATAAGGGCCAGGAAGCGTTTCTATTAATATACCACCCAAGCCAGATTCATTATCCTGTATGCAATTACTGTTTATATCATTATAAATTGTGCCGGAGATAGTGTTAATTAAAGGTGTACTACCGTTACTATAAGATTTAACAGTTTTAAGATAATCTTTACTATCAAGTCCTACCCTAATCTCAGATCCATCAGGCTTAACACTTATTTTAGAGTTTAGGGGGATGTTAAACTGTCTTGAGCCAGGTATCGTCGTTACAAGATTTCCTTCTTCATCAAATTTTCTAATAGTTAGCTTGTCAACAGCATAAATGAAATTTTTGCTATCTACAGCAATAGATGATATTTCTTCCCACTTTTCAGGCGATTTATCTAAGGCATTAAATTGCTTAATAAATTTACCTTGAGGTGATAAAATTTTTATATTAGAGTTCTGTACAAGGTATATTAAACCAGCGTTATCTACTGTTAAATCTCTTATCGGAACAATATACCCATTAGTATTATCTACATCAAGAGTAAATTTTGATATCAGATTTTGTTTGTAATCAAATTTATAGCACTTAGCTCCTTCAATTAAATACATATTATTCTTACCATCGAAGGTGATCCTAGTTGGTGAGAAGTTTGACTCAGAGTTTGTTAGATCTTTGTGAAAACTGTTTATATAGTCACCTGTTGAGCTGAATTTATGTACTATGCCTTTTGAATCAAATGTAAGAATGTAAATGTCTCCATACTTATCTAATGCAATATCCCTTATTGGCCTTAATCCATCCTTATCTCCTAACCAACCAAAGCTTAAAATATAATCTCCATATTTATTTAATAATTTGACTTGATTTTCACTAATAATATAAAAGTTACCTTCTGAATCAAACTCCATTTGATTGTTTGCCTCTACCAAACTATTAGTTCCTTTCCCAGCGTTTCCAAAAGAGAATAAAAAATCCATGTTCGGGCTGAATTTTTGGATTCTATTGTGTTCACTAGTGTAGTTTAGTTCTATGGTGTAGAAGTTGCCCTTAGAATCGATTTCAATTCGAACATAAACTGCGTACAAATTCCCTTCCTTAGGGCTATGCTCAAAGTATGTATTTAGTAGGTCTCCATGAGTATCAAATTTCTTTACATACCTTCTTGCCCAATATGAAAGATAAAAATTTCCAGAGGAATCTATTGCAATATCTTGAGGACCCTCTTTGTCGATCAGTAAATCTGGACTACCATCTGGTTTAAATCTCTGGAACCTATTACGTTCTGCAATATAGATGTTATATTCAGAGTCAATTTTGATTGCTTTGGGCTCATAAAGTTTTCCTTTTTCAGTGCCATAGCCACCAAAAGTTTGTAGTAGATTTCCTTCGCTATCGAACTTTTGGATTTGATGACTCTCTAAATCTGAAACATATATATTGCCAAGATTATCTAATGCAATATCTGATGGTTGTCTAAATAAACCAGGTGCAGTACCTGATCCTCCAAAAGACATTACAATGTGACCTTCTAACGTGTATTTATATACTTTTTTGTCTTCTCTTATAATAAAAAAGTGACCTTTATTATCTAACACAACACCATATCCTGATGAGGCATATTTGGCACTACCATCATCAAAAACATGCTCTTTAATGATTTTACCCTCAGGATTAAATATTTTAAGGGACCATCCATCTGCAACATAAATATTATCATTCTTATCGATTGCAATATCACCAGGAGCGCTTAATGATTGCCCTAAAATCGATTTTAGTCTGTAGTTATGTTCTTGTGAAATAGATGGAGAGTTTGTTAGGATAATCAGCAGAATACTAAGTATAATTGTTCTCATAGGCTAAAAGTATAGATGAATGCTATCGCACTGTAAATCTATAAATTAAACTATAAATATTTAACTATACTTCGGCTAAAAATAAGGTAGGAGTAAAAAAGCCAATACCCTTTAACTATAGTTTATGACCAGCTATAGTTAAAGGGTATTGGCTTTTAAAGTATAAAAGAGGCGTTACTTTTTCTCGAATTTATAGTGTACCGGATGAATGACGATGCTATCTTTTACAGGTATGTGCTGTTTTTTGGCTTCAACCTGTTCTTCCATGTCAAAAATGTCGGTATAGTTGTATTTCTGCATCATAAAACCGGAAGCGATAATGGCGGCCAGTATAGTTAGTGTTAGCGCAAAGTACCGGATGCTGTTATAAAAACTATGACGGGTGCGCCAGATAAATAACCTGACCGGCATAAGTACCGGCTGCAACACAGGAGCTTGTATAATGCTGGTTCTGATAGAATTCATGAATTTTTCCTGGCCCAGCACGACGATGCTGCCAACTATAGCCACATTTACCAGCGCAAAGCCGGCCATCATTTGAAGGTATGGGTTATCCAGCATATGGCCATACACGAGCTGACTGTAGTAAATTGCCCCGATACTAAGGCCGCAGATCACGATGTTTGGCAGGCTAAGCCAGAAGTTGTTTTTAGGTTTGTCGTCTTTAGGTGTTGGTATATAAGGTACCTTAATGCGAAGAATAGAATAGATCAATCCCAGCGTGAAGATCCACCAGGTGCCTGTGCGCAGTATACCACCGAATAAATGGAATCCGTTCTCATTGGTCTCATGGAACCAGCGTTGCGCAAAATGCCGGATACAGATAGAAATAATAAAGAATGGGGCAAACATTAGCACAAAATCGCCAAGCGGCACATACCACGGAAACTCGTACAGCACCAGCGCCAGTATCGGGATGGCAAAATCAACCAGGTTAAAAACACCGAACAGGTAATAGAGCGGCAACGTGAAGTAATGGATCTTCTGGCGCCAGGTAAACTTGCTGAACAGTTTCGGGTAAACCGCAAAAAGTAGCTCAAACGTACCGCGCGCCCATTTTATCTGTTGTTTATAGTAGGCAGCCAGCGTAGCAGGCACCAATCCTCGGGTTAATATTTTAGGCACGTAAACCGATTTCCAGCCTTTGGCGTGTAGCTGCATGGCAGTATGCATATCTTCGGCAAGTCCGGCTGCATGGCCGCCAATGCTATCCAGCGCCTCCCGGCGGAACGTACAGTTTGCCCCGATGGCCTGCACCGTGCCATAGCTGTTCATACCCATCATCATGGGGCCATAAAAGCTATAGGTTTGCTCGGCGGCTCCGTAGGCTACCAGGCTTTCTTTGCGGTTACTATAGGCTTGCACCACTTGCACAAAACCAACTTCAGGGTTCTCGAAAAAGGGGAGTACTTCATCTAAAAATTCAGGGGCTGGCACGTGGTCCGGATCCAGGATTAGGCAGATGTCGCCGGTGGCGTATTGCAGGGCATTGTTTACGTTTCCGGCTTTGGCGTTAACTTTTATAGTTCGGGTAATGTGTTTTACGCCAAGTCGCTGGCAGGCTGCTTTCAGCACAGGGTCGTCGCCTTCGTCGCAGAGGTAAGTAGTATGGGGGTAACGTATGTTTTGTATAGCCTCCAGTGTTTCGATGATCATGCTGTGGGGTTCGCCCGGGCATGCCGTCGTAAAAACATCCACAGTAAAAGCGGTTTGCAGTTTCGGGCGTTTAGGCACACTCACCGAAAAATAATGATACCACTCGTGTAAGGTGCGCAGCAGTTTAAAGCCAAGTGCTGTTGTAAGCAGCCAATAAAGCGGCGCGTAACCAATGTGGTCTTTGTCTATGAACCAGTACAGGAACGAAGCCATACAAAATAGACCAAGCACGATCATGAACCGGATAGTCCTGATATCCTCAGAGGCAGGTTGCTTTAATTTAGGGGGTACAGTATGGTGCAGAGGGGCCGAAAGCATAAAAAATACTCTATCAGGGTGAAGTGTGCTTGGGTTGCTGGTTCAGGTAATCTAAATATTCAGATAATTAAAATTAACCTACGACTGCTATACTCGTATTTTGGCCTATATGTTCTCTAAAAGGTAAGTTTTTCACTTACCTGATCCATAATTTCTAGCGAAATGCCCTTATATCGTTCTTGTGTTATAGTTTGTGTATTTTTTGTTCTGTTTGGCTTTATTGGCTGTAGCTCTGGTACTAACCCTGAGCGTACCTATAGGGCCAAAGGACGTACAGTTGAGATAGTTGGCTCGCAGGGTAACTATAAGTTATATCGCCATGGCAAACCTTATTTTATAAAAGGTGCAGCCGGGTACGAGTATTTTGACAGGATAAAAGCTTATGGTGGTAACTCGATACGGGTATGGCACACCGAAGAAGCCGACCGTATTCTGGACGAAGCGCATTCCAACGGGCTTACTGTAACATTGGGCCTATGGCTTCCGAGGGAAGTGGATGGCTTTAACTACTATGATAAAAAAATGGTAGCCCAGCAAAAAGAAGAACTCCGGGAAATCATACTGAAATATAAAGATCATCCGGCGTTGCTGATGTGGGGAATCGGGAACGAACTATACTCCGAAAGTGCCAATGTAAAGGTGTGGGATGCCGTGAACGGAATAGCAGAAATGATACATGAACTGGACCCCAACCACCCGACGACAACAACCGTGATGAATGTGCCGCTGAAAGATGTAAACCTGATCACGGAACTCTGCCCTGCCCTCGATGTGCTCTCCATTAATACCTTTGGGGCGATGCACAACCTGCGCGAAGAACTGGCTAAAACAGACTGGAAAGGACCTTACATTATTTCCGAATTTGGGGCTCGTGGCTATTGGGAGGCTTTTTACACCGAATGGCTGGCACCCATAGAGCAAACCAGTTCTGAGAAAGCTACTTATAGTTTGGAGCGCTACCAACGCACTGTTGCCGCAGATACAGGGCAATGCCTGGGCAGCTACGTGTTTATGTGGGGAAGCAAACAGGAAACCACACCCACCTGGTTCAGCCTTTTTACCGACGATGGCGAAGAAACGCAACTGGTACATGTGATGCAGGAACTATGGACCGGAAAGAAAAGTGATAAAAACCAGGCACCCTATGTAGCTTATTTAACTATAGATGATAAACACGCCATCGATAATGTGTACCTGAAACCCGGAAAACAGTCAACAGCCAGCATATATGCCTTCGACCCGGAAGGGAAGCCTTTGCGCCTGCACTGGGAAGTACTGCCTGAAGCCAAACCTGCCGATGGGAATATAGTGAAAGAAGTAAAGCCAAATACTGTAAAAGGTGTGTTGCAACAGGCAGATGGCCACAAAATAACCTTAACTCCAAAACAGGAAGGTGCCTACAGACTCTTCGTTTATCTTTATGATGGCGACGGAAATGTAGCTACCGCCAATATTCCTTATTTTGTAAAGCGGTAGGGTAGAGGTTTAATTAAAAGCTATAGTTTTATAGTTTCCATTTGTCATACCGAGCGTCAGCCGAGGGATCTTATATGTCCTGTAGTTACTCTTTTGTCATTTCGACGTTAGGAGAAATCTGAGTTCTATAGTTAGATATCTTTTGATTTTAACCAAGTCATAGTTGCAAATCACTTCTAATCCTGGGAGCTCTAGTTACCTATCGTTTCATCTTTAGCTTTGGTGCCCTCATGGCCGGAAGGCCTCGTCTTCGGGCATCGCGCTGTGCGAATCTCTTTTGCTCCTTCGTCGCAATGCCTAACGGCACCAGATATTCACAAGGCGCTCAACCCAAAGACTGAGATGTTTCTCCTAGCCAACTTTATCTATAGTTTGAACCAGTAAGCTGCGAACTTTATCGTGGTTGTAGTTCCGTAGGGACAGGTCGCGACCTGTCCGCTCGACTGGCTGTTACTATAGAACTATAAACCTAACTATAGCAACAGCAGAAAGTCCCCCTTTGAAGGGGGCGAAGGGGGGATGTTTAACCGTACCAGATCTCTCACGCTGTTCGAGATGACAAAGCAGAAAAGCTCCCCGCCTTAGACTACCGAGAAGAGAGTTCGAAGGTAGCGAGCGTAGCTCTGAGGGGTTGGGGGTGGTTGGATAACAGCAACTATAGTACTCTAGCCAAAGCCACTGCTATTCCTGTCCCTACCTGGCCAGTTGAGTCAGGAGACTCAACATCATCAAAAGTCACGAGTCTGGAGACTCGCGCCAGTGTTACCAACAATACAACTATAAATTAAACTCTACCTAACCTAATCCTCACTTCCCATCCTGGAAACTATTCACCATGCTTTTATGCAGCTGCTTCGGCGACCAGTAGCCACTGGCTATTATGCGGCGGATAGTGTACAGGGGCTCATTGGCGTCGCGGGAAGTGGCCAGCTGGTAGGCTGCTTTTATGTTGCGTTTTTTGAGTTCGGGAATTGCCTGCTCGTTCCAGAGGCCAAATGGGTAAGCAAAGTATTCGGTGGGTTTGCCTGTTATCTCTTCCAGTTGCCGCGATGGTTTCTCGATCTGGGTGGCCCAGTCTTTTTCGGTGTACTTTTTTACATTCTGATGATCCCAGGTATGAGAGCCGATAATGTGGCCGGCATCAGACAGCTCTTTTACCTGCGCTCTGGTCATATAGTTTGGTCGCCCCAGCGACACGGTCATCACAAAAAACACACCCCTGAAGCCATACTGCTCTAAAACCGGAGCGGCTACACTATAATGGTCAAGGTTGGTGTCATCAAACGTAAACATCACAGGCTTTTCGGGTAATGGCTTGTTGTGCAGCAGGTAATCATATAGTTGGTCGGGCAGGATGGAGTGATAACCGCTGTCGGCCAGCATTTTTACCTGTTCCCTGAAATTAGCTTCGCCCACAATATAGGTCTTAGCCATTTCAGAGTCGCGTGGGCGCCAGTCGCGAAGCTGGTGGTAGCACAGAATAGGCACCTGTTTACGGGCCAGAATAGTAGCAGCATCTGCCGGAACCTGGCTTACAAGCTCCGCAACCGGGGCAGGTACTTTTTTAAGTGTATCTTCTATAGCAGCTATAGTTTGAACTGGTACCGGCTGATCTGACGATAAAGCAGCATCAGGTTTAAGAAAGTAAAAAGCAGATGCAACTACAACGATAAGCAGGGCGAGCAGCACAAATGGCCGGCGGAAAAAAGTAAGCATACAGGTAAATATAAAAGCTACCTAATACTACATAATTCCTTTCAAACTATAGCCACTGTTCGGGATAATTAATTCAACAACTTTCATGGTACACATTTCTATAGTTAAGCAGTGTTGTAACAGGTTCAGAGATGAACGGGATGCAAAGCAATTATAGTTCTGGTTGGTAACTAATGTGAAGTGCTAAGATCCAGGAATTAAAGGCAGCTTTAAGATTTACTATAAGTGTGAGCATGAGAGAAGTATTTTAAAGTTTGTACATCAGATAAATGTTACTTTTTATAAACTTTCTTCCCTTACGCCAGCACTTGTTCTCGTTATTGCTTGATTACTAATGGTGTAACATTATTTGAGACAATTAAAGGAGTATGCCTCGCCTAAATGCATACAGCGGTACAGCAAGCCAATATTTTTGAAATAACTGAATAATTACAAGTTGGTTTGTAACTATACTTGGTTAACTGCATTTTTTAGAACGGTTAAGCTAACACAGGATAAAGATTACTTACTGCCAGCTTAATAGTATGTTACTTTCCTGGATAAACCTTCCTTTAAATTAGAATCAAATAGAAATAAGTTTGAAATGTAGAATACTTACAGTCGGCAACTTACCTGCTTTCGTCACGAAGCGATTTAGTTGATTTCAGGCAGAGCCTGGCTGCACTACAACTTAAACGTCTTTCTGCTTTTACAATACCCTATAGTTTTTGCCAGAGGTGGAGCAACCGGAATTTGTTTCACTTTTTAATATATGTTTCACTTTAACACCTTAAACACATGAAAATTAAAAATTTACTCCTGCTTCCTGCACTGGTAGCAACACTTCTGTTCTCGTCTTGCGAGCAGAAAGAAGAATCAGCAGTTGCTGCAAACGAAGTTTCTGAGATGGCATTATCCAGGATCTCGCAACTTGGCTTTAACAAGGACAACGTACAGAAAGTAGAAGGCGGTTACCTGGTAGAAGGCGACATCCTGCTTACTGATACAGACCTTAACCAGAACACCATGGTACAGGCCCTGCGCGTTGGCGAAACAGAACAGTACCGTACTACTAACCTGGTGTCAGTACCTGGTTCAACCCGTACTATCTACGTAGCAGTTTCTACCAGCCTTCCTTCAACTTATGTTGCTGCTGTTGATGAAGCTGTACGTCGTTACAATGCTGAAAACCTTCGTCTGAAGTTTCAGCGTGTATCTTCAGGTTACAACGTATTATTCACCGCCGCTCCAGCAGGTTCTTCTTACCTGGCTTCAGCTGGTTTCCCATCAGGTGGTAACCCTTACAACAGAGTTCAGGTTAACTCTTCTTACTTAGGCACAAATCCTGGTACAAACTACCTGGCTACTATCCTTGCGCATGAGCTTGGTCACTGCATCGGTTTCCGTCACACTGATTACATGAACCGTTCTTATTCTTGCGGTGGTTCTTACTACAACGAAGGTGCTTCTACAGTAGGTGCTATCCATATCCCGGGCACGCCAACAGGTGCTGATCCTAACTCATGGATGCTTGCTTGTATCGGATCTGGTGTGAACCGTTACTTTAACTCTAACGACAGAACTGCTCTTAATTACCTGTACTAGGCTCTACCCTTAGTGCAGTTTTAGAAACCCCGGTTGGTACTGCCTTCCGGGGTTTTGCTTTTAAAGCAAACCTATAGTTGAAGATGTGATTCGGAACCTGCTTTATAGGCTAATGAAATTGCTTTTTGACCATATAATCATACAACTAACATCAATATATTATACTAATAATTTTAAATAGACGTATAATAAAAATTAAATTAATAATTGGTATAATATTATATAAATGTGCTTTACATATGCACTTACAAGAGTATTACATTGGTAATGTAGTTACAAGGTATAGTTTGCTGTACTCTAAAATATGTCAGCCAATAAGCCACGAGGAATTTAAGGCTGCCATGCTCCGGTCGCTTGACCTATTAAGTGAACACCAGCTGGAGCGGTGGTTAGTAGATTTTACGAGCAGCAACATAACTCTGGAAGATCAGCGCTGGGCAGTAGAAACATTCGGACTACTTATCAGCGACAGTTCAGTAAAGAGTATTGCCATGGTTCGCCGCGATGATATGTTCCTGGAGATGGCAGCTGAGAACATGCGCGACAAGATATATGACATTTACGGCCATGTACAGGATCTGGAACATTTCGAGAGTCTTTCTGACGCGCTCCACTGGCTTTGTCCGGGAGTAACTCCGGAGCTGGTCGTATCTGCTAATCCGTGTTAATATAATTTTAAGTTATTTTTTCTAAAACTCCCCGTCGCTGTTTAACAACCCGTAGTATTCTTTGCCTAAATGTTTGCAAATAAAAGGATTATGCTATATTTACATATCCCTGCATACCTATAAATCAGGGAGTAACAGCAAATCATACACACATATAACCAAACAACAACTCTTATGGGCATGATCAAGGAATTTAAGGAATTTGCAATGCGCGGTAATGTAATGGACCTGGCAATAGGTATCATTATTGGCGCTGCATTCAGCGGATTAGTAAACTCCGTAGTAAACGACCTGATTATGCCGCTGGTAGGGGCATCGGTTGGCGACATGGACTTCTCTAACCTGTATGTGCCACTGTCATCGGAAGTACCGGCTGGGCTGGCGCTTGAAGAAGCCAGAAAGCTTGGAGCCGTATTTGCGTGGGGTAACTTTATAACCGTATTGTTAAACTTCCTGATCCTGGCTTTCATAATTTTCCTGATCATTAAGGGCATGAACCGTATGATGCGTAAGAAAGCAGCTGCGCCGGATGTACCGCCAGCCCCAACCAAAGAAGAAGTACTGCTGACAGAAATGCGCGACGCGTTACGCCAGATAGCATCCAGATAATAAAAATATAATAACACAGGCAGCCGGCAGCTTAGTTATAGTTGCCGGCTGTTTTTGTTTAAGAACACTTTCACTAACAGTTACTTATAGTTGGCTGTTACTTTTCGTGTTTTATGAGACATTCGTAATGCAAAACTATAGTTGTAATATCGCACCTTAATAGTGAAAGCTTTTATCGTATTTATTAACTTTACTGTAGTTCGAGGTTTACCCATTACAAATGCTATTACACAAAGACGGATTAATTGAACTGAATTACGACGTTGTACAGGATATCTTATCGTTTCGGTGGCCAGACCTGAGCGGAATGACAATGCCTGAAATAGATTTCTCGCTGAAGAAGCTGATTGACACACTCCGGCATTACGACATTAAAAACCTGTTGGTAGACTCAAGACAAAGCAAAACAGACCTTAGCAAAGATGAGCATCTGGCATTGCTGCTGCGTTTTTCAGAGTATTTGATGAGCACCCGTCTGCAGAAAATGGCACGACTTGCTACATCAGACCTTAGCCGAGAAAATGTAGTTGATTTTGCTGTAGAAGAAGCCGTAAACCGTATAGGCATTACCTTTGTTTTTCGCAACTTCACCGACGAAGCAAGCGCTCTGAAATGGCTTGGCGAAAGCTGAAATTTCAAGGAGCTATGGTCGCCGTACTTTACCTAAGCCATATCAGACCCATCACAAAACTGATTTAAAACCGTCTTTATGAAAATAAGATTACTGTACGTACTCGCGCTTATAGTATGCCTTTCCGGTTGCCTGGATAAAGAAACAGAAGAGGAGGATGCGAAGGATGTTTGCCAGTTACTTTCGAGCACTACAACTATAAAGAACCACCAGGGAGCCAGCTTCAACTATAGCCTTACCTATAGTTATGATGACCAGGGAAACCTAATACAAATCGCAGCTCCTGATACCTCTATGCTAAACATAAAGCTGGAGTATGATGCGCAGAACCGGCTTATAAGAGAACGATCAGGTTCTTACTCCTGGACAAGTGAATACAATACCACAGGCCAGGTAACAAAACAGACCAGAACATTTGCGTTTGCCCTGGACAGGTATGAAACATTTTACCTTCTACACGCTTATGACAGCGAGAACAACATAATAGAATCTGAATACTATGCAGCCGAAAGTGGGGGAGATGTGCTGCTTTACACGTACCGATATACCTATAGTGATGGCAAGGTTAACGGTATAGAGATGCTATCGGAGCAGGATGCGCGGCACTACACAGCAACACTGGTTACAGATGCTAAAAAAGCGCAGCTGCCAGCCTTACCTATGCACATGCTATACATGTTCCGCGACGAAACAATACCGGCTATAGGTTTGCTGAACGGCAACGTAACAAACTATAATGTGCAGCACGGCGAAGGCGAATCAGGGTTTAAAACTTTTGCTGCAGACATAACTTATAACGCTTCCGGTTACCCCACTGCAGTTACCAGGAACTACGCCAGCGGCGCCACCGAAAACACCACCTATAGCTATAGTTGCAAGTAGGCAAACAGACAGGTATAAAACCAAAAAAGGCTTACCATGTGGTAAGCCTTTTTTGTTGATGCTTGCATTTATATTTTTATACTAAGCACGCTTTACATTTACAGCGTTTAGTCCTTTTCTACCTTCCTGCAATTCAAATGTTACTCTGTCGTTTTCTCTAACTTCATCAATCAATCCAGTAACGTGTACGAAGTACTCTTTTTCTGAATTTTCATCCTTGATAAAACCAAAACCTTTTTCGCTGTTGAAGAATTTTACTGTTCCGTTATTCATAATGTTGTTAATTTATACACCTACTACATTAAGCTTTCAGGAAATGTTCATAATTTTTTTGAATTATTTAAATTTTGTCGAAAAAAGTGCCTTGACTGGCTGTATGGCTATAAAAAATTTATACACATTTTCGTTTTAGCTACATAAAGCAGGTTATTGTACCCCCTTATTTCCGCGAATTTGTAGCTGAAATGCCCCGGTTTTGTTAGCAAACTGCTGTAACCATGCTGCTATAATATGCTTGCGCCTAACCTGATCTCATAACTATAGTTAGCAGCATTAAAATAAATGCAAACTAAACCGGAAGGCCTGCCCAATCACCTTTTCAGGCAGAAGGGCAGGCCTTAGGAGTTACAAACAATCAACTATCTATATCTGTGTAATGATCTCTTAATTTCCTGTGCGGTTCAGTTCTTCCAGGTTCACGTTACGCTTCTTGCTCTCGAAAGCTTTGCCTTTGTTAAAGTTGTAGCGAAGGTGCAGCCTCACGCTTCGCATGCCGTGGTACTGCTCGATCTTGTTCGAGTTACCGTCTATCATGGTGTTCAGTTTAAGCTGGCGGCTTTTAAAGATGTCAGTCACGTTCATGGTCATGGTCAGCTTATCATCCAGGAAAGAGCGCTTCAGGCCGGCATCTATCCACCACTGATCCTGGAACTCGAACAAACCATATACGCCCGGCCCCTGGTAGGTACCTGTTACCTCTAAACGCATCCCTTTCGGCAACGAAACGTTGTGGCTGCTCTGGGCTGTAAAGTTGAACTGCTCTGTAGTTTCGGTTACGTCTCTTACCTTCACCGTAAAATGATGATAGCCCAGGTTCAGGTTGTTGTTCATCTCCCATTTGCCAGGCAGTACACGTACAGGAGCTACCAGCGTTGCTTCTATATTCGTAAAATCATCCATGTTGCGGCGCTCGAAAACTGTCTGGTTCTTTTCTCTATAGTATACCGGCACTTCGCCAATAAAGTCCTTGGTAACATCGTAGCCAAGCACCAGGTTATAGGTTTGCTTAAACATCTGGGTAAGCTCAAATGAGTTGGTGTATTGTGGCTTCAGGTACGGGTTGCCGGTTGCCAGGGTGTTAGGATCTATATAGAAAACAAACGGATTCAGGTGGCCATAGTACGGGCGGCTTATGCGGCGGCTGTATTTGTACCCGATCTGGTAGTTTTCGCTTACCTGCTGCTGCACAAACACACTCGGGAAAAAGTTAAGGTAGCTACGGTCGGTAATTTTGTTCAGTGTTTTGGCATCGCCTTCGGCAAAGGTCTGTTCGGCACGCAGGCCGGTCTGTAGTTTCCATTTCTCCCCAAAGCTGGTCGAAAAGTTTATGTAGCCTGCCAGAATATCCTCGGTAAAAATAAAGTGGCTGCTACGACCAAGGTCTTTCGTTCTGACGCCGTCATTTATCTCGTAAAAGTTAAGCTCGTTATCCGAGATTACATGGCTTATTTTAGCTCCGAGTTCCAGTTTGCTTTTTTCGCTCAACTGTGTTGCGAAGTCTGTTTTAGCCGAGTAAATATTATAGTTGGTTGGGTTTTCGGTGCCGAAAAGGTTTGTAAAGCCCGGCTCGTCGCTGTTTATGCGTTTGTAGCTGTGCACCATGTTGGTTGCGTCGTCGTTGCTGATAGTGGCATAATCAACGTCTGCGCTCAGTGCGCTTCCTGTGGCCCCTAGCTTACCGGTATAGTGTAAGTTAATAGTGCTGTTATAGTATGTGCCGTCTGCGTTTGTCCTGGATAAGATCAGGGTATCGTTAGCAGCGTCCATGTCCCGTAAAAAACCTCTGGTACCAAAGCTGTTGGTGTTTTCAGAATATTGCAGGTTAGCAACTATACCCACGCTGTGTTTTTCGTTCAGGTCGTAGTCGGTTGCAAAGCGCAGGGTAGGCGAAACCCGGTAGCCTTCTTCGCGGCCATCCTGTGTCAGCGATTTTTTACCTGTATTGCTGTTAACGACGCGCTCTGTTTCTATATCTCTGAAGCGGGAGCGGCGCGAAAAGTCAGCGTTTACGGAGGTGTTCCATTTGCCATTTTTCAGGTTTACGTTGCCGCCGGTAGTGTATGTATGCAGTTGGTTATACTGGTAGCCGGCATAAACTCCACCGTTCAGGCCAAACTGCTCATTCTTTTTAAGGTTGATATTGATGATTCCTGATGTACCTTCAGCATCGTATTTCGAGGATGGGTTGGTAATGATCTCCAGGTCTTTCAGGTTCTCGGCAGACATGCCCTGCAGCAGGTTTTGCAGGTCTTTGCCGCTCAGGTAGGATGGTTTTCCGTTCAGCAGTATCTGTACGCCGCCTTTGCCATTCAGGGTTATGTTTCCGTCCTGGTCTACCCACACGCCCGGCGATTTTTCCAATACCTCATAAGCTGTGCTGCCTGTCGCTAGTGCCGTACCTTCTACACTTACCACCATTTTGTCGGCCTCGTTAACTATAGTCGGACGAAGCGCCTGTACTGTCACTTCTTTCAGCACCTGGGCATCAGAGCCCAGTTTCAGTTTACCAAAGTCTTTTACCATTGCAGTCCCCGAAACCTCGAACACTGGTGTCTGGAAAGTAACATAGCCCAGGCTGTTGATCTTAAGCAGATAGCTGCCTCTGGCTGGCGTCTTTATCTTAAAGTTGCCATCCATGTCGGCAATGGCCCCGGTTACAACGGCTTGCGTGGCTGCATCTAGTACAGCTACATTAGCAAAACCTATACCCGCATCTTTCTCGTCGGCCACGGTGCCGGTCAGCATGCCCTCGGTTTGTGCGTAAGTGTTTGTTGTAAAGCTGCATAATAGCATAACAAGCAGGAAGTGATACATCTTTTTCATGGTGTTATTTTGGAGTGTGTAATTGATAATTAGATGCAAATATATTGTAAGGTACTTTGTTATGCAAGGTACTGTTGAAATATTATATGAACTGTAGTTTTTTGCCTGTTAACATCCCTCGTTTCAGGACGAACAGCTAAGGACTTTATAAGAATTGAGCAAAAGATGGAGAAAGAAGGAGGAAGGTTGCCTGGGAGGAACTATAGATTAAAAAAATCACCAACTATAGCTGTGGTGGCTGCAGTTTAGTTTCTTCCTAAATAGGGGAATGCTTTATGAATAGCAGCAGAGTCTTTAAGTGCCAGATTGCTTAGTTAATTTATATCCAGAAAGTGTGCGGATGAGGTAAGATAATAATAAAAAACTATCCCCTTGAGGGGATTATAGGGGTGTTTACATTTGCTGGTTAACCAGTATGTTTAATCGAAAAGCCGCTAGCTTCGTAGTTTTACACCCCTGTAGTCCCCTGTAGGGCAGGGTCGTTTCATTCTATTATTTGCCCTCGCTCGCCTCTGGCGAGTGTGAGTTACCTGCGGACTCTGGCCGCTTAAAACTGTGCCTGAGGCACAAGTGGCGGGACGCCACTAAATAGCTCACACTCGCCAGAGGCGAGCGAGGGCGTTATTTTATATGATTTTAGTAGAATGAAACGACCCTGCCCTTAAGGGGACAGTTCTTCAAATTGTAAGCCTGTTCATGAAAAGTTATGGGACAATATAAAACGAGGACCCTCGCCCCATAGCTACTTAATTCTTCAGGATGAAAAAAAACTGCTCTTGGGAAGTGCTAGACCATTAACTGCAACTCTATATAAAAGTAAAGACCACCCTCAGTGGGGTGGCCTTTAACTAATAGGGTTTAAGCATAAAAGTAGCGCGGAAGTATAGTTACCGGTTTAAAAGGTTGGGGTCCTTTTATCCCTAGAAAGCTATACCCAAATTAAATCCGAAGCCACGTAGTCCGCCAAAAGGGCCGTTTAGTTTGCCAAACATACCGTTGTCGTTTACTGTAGCATCCAGGTATTTTCTGTCGCCGTTACTGGCTATGTCTTCCAGTTCTCTTTCCAGTTCTGCTTTATCTTCCTGTGGCATGTCGCTCAGGTCTGTTTTGGCGTTAAAATCGCCTTTCAGTTTGCCGTAGTGGCCACCAACTATGTACCAGTCAAAGGTTACTCGTTTTGCTATCAGCCATTGCGCGCCCAGCATTACACCCCCGCCAATGCCTTTTAATTTAGCATCTATCGGCAGATCGTACGTCATGCCCATATCGCCTTCATACACATACAGATGCGTCAGGTTCATAGTTGTATAGCGACCGTAAAGCGAGGCATAAAAGCCGCGGGCACCTGGCTTTTTACCAGTATAAAAACGAACCTCTCCTGTAATGGCGTTAGATGAAAAGTTAGCTTCATCCAGGATCTTAGCTATCTCATCGCCTTCTTCACCTTCTTCATCCAGTTCGGCAAATTCAATTCCTTTATCAACCAGCGGTATACCGCTCAGTTTTGTTTCCGGGATAAAGCTGTAACCTCCCACCAGGGTTATTTTACGGGCAATGGCGCGCTCGTAACTAAAGCTATAGTTGCTGAATGCCAGCGAAGACAGGTTCATCTTAATGCCATTCTTCCGAAAAACCTCATTCATCTCCGGTGTAGTAGTTGCCGCAGCGGTTGTAGGTAATGTTGTTTGTATGGTCGTGGTCGAATCTACAGAAAGTGTTGGAGATGCAGGATCAGTTTGAGCTGCGCATACTCCGAAAGCAAGGCAGCCAAGAAATGTAGTAAACAGGTGTTTCATGCGCAGAGGGTTTTAGAGTTACTAAGGGTTGTGTTATTGGTAAATAGATACTTATACTAAAATATATTGTTAATGTTATATATTACTATTTAAATGTAAAGATCCTGCCCAAAAAGATGGTCTTTATAGTTGCTTTGTACTCTTCTGAAATTCAGTGATTTATTAATTGTTTTTCACAGTCGGGATAGCCCGGAGAGACATCAAAGGTCAGGAGATTTATGATGATTAGGAATACCTACTTCTGAGTATTTGTAGACCGAGTAAAGCTATAGTTCGTATTTTATTTCACGGAAAAGTTTACAATAAATATAAAATATAGTATATTTAATTGTTATTAACCTCCTATGAAGCAAACTGATTCTTTACCTGATACCAATAATAAACTAATAACGCTGGATGAGCGCATGCAGCAGAAAATCGCGGATATCGCTGCCGTAGCCGATCATCTTCCGGCTGTAGTCATTATCCACAACTTTCAGAAGAATATGACGGTGGAGTACATTTCGCCGCGTGGTACCAGGGAGTTGGGCTTTACAGTAGAGCAGATCCGGGAAATGGGGGAGGAGTACCATGCAAAGTTCTTCAACCCGGAGGATATGCCTGACCAGATCGCAAAAATGACAGACCTGTTACAGAAGAACAGCGATGATGAGATCGCTTCTCTTTTTCAGCAGGTACGCGCCTCCGAAGATCATCCGTGGGCCTGGCACCTTACCACTATTAAAATACTGATGCGCGACGATGAAGGTAAAGTGTTATTAACTATAGCACTTGCCTTCCCGATAGATCCGCTACACCATGTTACTTCTAAAGTGACCCGCCTCCTGGACGAGAACAATTTCCTGCGTAAGAACTATAACCGCTACAGCAGGCTATCGGAAAGAGAGCGCGAAATTCTGAAGCATATATCCCTGGGCAAAAGCGCCTCAGAAAGTGCCGAAGAACTATTCATTTCTGTTTCTACTGTAGAAACCCACCGGCGTAATCTTAAAAAGAAGCTTGATACCAGTTCCTTCTTTGAGCTTACACAGTATGCCCGCGCTTTCGACCTGATCTAAAGTGCCTATAATAAAAATGCGAGGTAACAATGTCACCCCGCATGGTCTGTCAGATAATCTAAACTTTAACTTCTATACTATTTTATGATATCACGGCCTCTTTGTAGGCCCAGTTTATAAGCTGATAAGGACTAACGAAGCCCTGCTTTACAAGCATATTCCGGATGTGTTTTCTAACGGCTTGCTCTGAGATTTGCATTTCGCTACTTATCCGGGCTTCTGTATAGCCATCAGCTAATAAAGCAAGCACCTTTTGTTCGCGCTCGCTTAATATTTGCACATGTCTGTCCATATAGTAAGCTCCTCAAAATTCTTTTTATACAGAATTATAAATATGGCCTTAAATTATTAAAAGGGCAATACTCACTTTTGATGATTTTTGACCTTTTATAAGCCAGGTAAGCCTCAAATATTGTTGATATTACTTTTACGGTTTGCATTGTTACACTGCATTCTATATGGAATGAATAGTGGAAGGAAGGCGGTAAAACTGCAGGTTAGGGATAAGCCAGGCTAAAGCCTCTTGTTCAGTATCAAACAATTCTATAAACTTCGTTTTACCAAAGATGCGGTAAGCTTTATCCCGTAACGATAGCAGCACATTATGATGAGGTGACTCCCGCGGAACAACTACTGCAATGTATTTTATAGTGCTTAAGGTAAGCAGGAGCCCAAATTCCTCGGCAACCCATTTCTGGTCTGCCAGGTTGCGTGGCTGTAGCAGCGTACTGTTCTGTAGCCACCGCACAATATTATGGCTGTTAATTAAACTATAGGTTTGTTTAAGCCCGGCCATGTACTCCTGGTTCGTTACATCGCGCAGCCATTTGCCATACAGCAGTTTTTTGTCTGTATCGATCCTGAACTCTAGATAATTTTCAACATCCTTCATTGTAAGCAACCGTCAGGCTATGCACTGTTATAAATTCAATTATGCCAGTAGCATGGGGATCTTTACTTACTGCATATTCATCACAAGATAAGAATAATTTCTATTACAAGATATACTACCTGAATTATTTGATATGTGTAGTAAAGTCCTTATAACCAAAGACTAAACTATAAGTTTGAAAAGAGCCCTACGTAAGCGCAGGATGACTGTAAAGTCCCACAAGTTCGCCGGAGCCTATTACATGGTATTCCATGGCTTTTAACATTTCCGGGCGGGTGCTGCCTGCCGGCAATTCCAGTTTGGTATCGAGGGCATATACTCTGAAAAAGTAACGGTGTGTACCAATAGGAGGGCAGGGACCCTGGTACAGTATCGTTCCGAAATCATTTTTCCCCAGAATGCCTTCTGAGCTATTCTCTTCTATAGTTGCGCTGGGCGGTATATCCCAGACAAGCCAGTGCGTCCAGGTGCCGGAAGGGGCATCCGGGTCCTCCATTAATATGGCAAGGCTAACCGTTTCAGCAGGAATATTATCTAACTCTAAAGCGGGGCTCACATTGTCGCCGTCGCAGGTAAATTGCACTGGTATCGTATCGCCAGCCTCAAAGGCAGCGCTTTTAAGAAGGATTTTAACAAGCTCAACAGGTTCCATAAAAATAATCAGGGTTTAAGGTTAATATTGGCAAAATTTCAAACTGCTTACTCGCTTTAGACCGGACATTTACCTGGTCCGCAACCACTTGTGCACAGCATCTCTTACTATACGTTTTAGCGCTGTTTTAAGCAGCTTTTAAACCGACTAATCTCAAGGTTTTTAGTGGACTAACTATACGAGCAAAGTACTTACCGGAACCCCATGCTTCTGATACTTCCGGTTATTACGTGAACACCCTTCAGAAGCATGTTTAATGGTATGTTAATGCTTAACAACTACCCCTTGCATTCGTATAAAAATATGTATTAGCTATAACTATAGTTTTAAATTATATAAGCTAAAAAAGGAGGTAAAATGAAATCAATGACGAGAAGAGAGGAGAACAAACCAGTTCAACGCAGTGTGTTCTCAAATTTCTTTACCGACATAGACCGTATGTTCGATGATGACATGTTCCTGATGCCGATGCATATGAGTCGTATGGGCAATGCCAATATGCCTGCCGCTAACATCAGCGAAACAGACAAGGAATATTCTATCGACCTGGCTGTGCCTGGCATGAAACGCGATGACTTCAACATTGAGATCGATGAACACATGATCTCGATAAGTTGTGAGAAAGAGGAAAACATAAAAGAAGACAAAGACAACTATAAGCGCCGTGAGTACAACTATAGTTCGTTCAGCCGCTCTTTCCGCTTACCTGAAACCGTAAAAGCAGACAGCATTAAAGCGCAATACGAAAATGGTGTGCTGCACATACGCGTACCTAAAGCAGAACAGACTGTACAGAAAAAGAAACGCATTAATGTAGAGTAACTATAGTTGCTCCATAAAAAGCCGGGCCCACAATAATGTGGTTCCGGCTTTTTTATGTGCCATACTTCCGGGGTGGCTGGTCTGTATTCTCACAGCTATACAGGTGCTAATGCATAGATTATAGTCACAACATCAATTAAGCTAAATTAAATAATTTAAAGTGTAGCTTGTGTTTTGTGGGTACATATTAAATAATGTAATAAATTAAAGTATATATATTATTTAATATGAAATTAATTATAAAAAATATAATTAATAAATGAAACATATAAAATTTATTAAAAGTATAGTTGGGAAGTTTATATATTTTTCACAAATTATTCCCTCTATTAATCATGAGAAAAGCAAAACTTTTCGGTTTGCTGGTAATTCCGGCAATGTTCACAGTAGGATGTTCTGAAGATCAGGACGTAAATCCATCAGTAGACCTGAGCGCAAGCAAGTCAGCGCTGGCAACAGGTAACGGTGCACCAAGTGGTGCACATTATGGCCTTAACATCATTGGGGTTCCTAAAGGCAAATCTGCGACTATGGATGGAAACAATGGTCACCGCATTTTTGTAAATCTGGATGGTAACTCTAAGATCATGCTGGCAGAAGGAGATGATTTTAAAGTGCTGGATGCTAATGGTACGGATGGCTCTGCAGCTTTCCAGTTACCAAATCCTGATCCTGAAAATGACGGCATTACAGAATATTCTGTATGGGCCCGCGCATTAGGCAAACCAGGTGGCAGTTCTACTATGACTACCTGCGCTTATGATCCAATTGCTATGGAAGATGTGTGTAGCAGCGGTAATGTTGTTTCTGTTAGAAGCAAGGGCAAGTCAACATTCACAAATGTTTCAAGAGACTTACTATATATTTATGCTGACCTGGACGGTGATGGTACAGATGAACGTTACCCTCTATTTGATGACAGATTGGAAGACTACTACTGGAACTATGACAATAATGGTCTGAAAGTTCTACAGTTACGTTTTTATGATCAATCGACTAACGTAAATTAACCTTCACTGGGATGTTTAAAACCAAAAACCCCGGCCATAGTTGGCCGGGGCTTTTGGTTTAATATCAACTATAGTTCTCAAAACTATAGAAAAGCGATTCTTATTTTCCTCTGTCTTTTTTATCGTGGCCTTCTACTTTCACGAGCTTATTATAAAGACCCAGAAGCAGGAAAGGAGCAGGCCACTGACCTACAAATAAGGCTTCATCATCTTTTTTCATGATCTTTAAAGTAGCAGAAACCGCCATTGAGCCCAATGCTGCCCATAAGAAAAGGTCTGATGGTAATTTGGCCGTATATTCTTCAATGGTTCTGGCTACCGGGCCTTCTCTGTGCTCCGGATTCATTTTGTCAGCTTTGTTTTTTAATTCTTGTGCTTCCATAGTTATATTCTGGATTATAGTTAAAGTAATTGCTATAAAAAAACGGATAAGCACTTTTAAAGTTTACAATTCCCCGCAAAATAGCCCCAATAACCCTACAACAGTATCTTCTAAGGGCAATACACGCGCTTTTTTCATGTCTGATACCTGCCTGTAGCAACTTTTTCATCAGAAAGATGACAAATGTCATTAATAAAAGAGATAAAGGTCTTTTAATAGCCAGGCCCTCCGCTATACTTTTGTTATGTAAACAATCACCCACTTATAGTTAAACACTTACACTAATAATTTAAAGATGAAAAACCAGAGTAAAACACTACAAAGTCTTCTGAACGGTGAACTGTTAAGATCCATGAAAATAGGAGCTGTAGCCCTGTTTTGTGGTTCAATGCTTTTTAGCTGCTCATCCGGCGACGCTGAAACTGCCACTGTAGAAAACGAAGCTGAAAGCGGTCTGGCACACGAAGCCCCTGCAGCCCCTGTAGAAGATGACGGTAAAGGAATTGGCCCTGTTACTACTGTTGAAGTAGGCGCTGACATTGACCAGGCACTAGCGGATAATGGCAAGTCTATTTTTGAAGGCAAATGCTCAGCCTGCCACCAGTTATCAGATCAGAAAGTTGTAGGCCCTGGCCTTGCAGGTGTAACCGAGCGTCGCAAGCCGGAATGGGTAATGAACATGATCATCAACCCGGAAGAGATGACCAAGAAAGATCCGGAAGCAAAAAAACTACTGGCTGAGCACTTAACCCAGATGACCAACCAGAACGTGACTGAACAGGATGCAAGAGCGATCCTGGAATTCCTGAGACAGAACGATAAAAACAGCTAACAGCATTAAATCTAAAACCATAATTAGAATGGATACTTCAATTTTTAAATTGAAAAAACTTGTACCAAAGGCTGCCCTCCTGATGGCGGTTGCGGCAGGTACAGCGCTACAGGGATGTAGCAAAACAGAAGGAGGCTCCAACGCATCATCCGAGGCAGTTGCTTCAGATGCAGCTTCTGCAGTGTATGTAGCTCCAGGCAAGCACGACGAACTATACTCGTTCCTGTCAGGTGGCTTTAACGGGCAGGTTTCTGTGTATGGTCTTCCTTCAGGCCGATTGCTGAAGATCATTCCGGTTTTTACACAGCACGGTGAGAATGGCTGGGGATATAGCGAAGAATCAAAAGCGATGTTGATGACCTCTCATGGTTTCGTGCCCTGGGACGATCTGCACCACCCGAAACTATCCCGTACCGATGGTCAGACTGACGGCCGCTGGTTGTTCGTAAACGGTAACAACACACCTCGTGTAGCCCGCATCGACCTTAAAACGTTTGAGACAGTTGAGATCATGGAGCTTCCAAACTCAGCAGGTAACCACTGCTCTCCATACCCAACCAACAACAACGAGTACGTAATTGCCGGTACACGCTTCTCTGTACCTCTGGATATGAAAGGTGGTACAAAAGACGTGAGCCTGGATAAGTACGAAGAAGAATTCCGTGGTTCTATCTCTTTCATTAAAGTAGACCCTGAGCACGGCGACATGGATCTTGATTTCCAGATCCTGGTTCCTGGTTTCGACTACGACTTGGCTAACGGTGGTAAAGGCCCTTCTGAAGACTGGGTATTCTTTACAACTTATAACTCTGAAAAAGCCGGTACTTTAAAAGAAGTAGGTGCCTCACAAAACGACAGAGACTACCTGGCAGCAGTAAACTGGAAATTAGCAGCTAAATATGCCAAAGAAGGCAAAGCGCGCGAAATGCCTGCTAACTACTACCACAACAAAATGGATGAGAACTCGCACGTAGCAAAATCTACTGTGAAGAAGAAAGTGCGTTACCTGTTACCGGAAGAGTGCCCAGGTATGATGTACCTGTTGCCAGCTCCTAAATCACCACACGGTATCGACGTTGACCCAACCGGTGAGTACATGGTAGTAAGTGGTAAACTTGCTTCAGCTATTCCGGTGTTCTCTTTTGCTAAAATGCAGGACGCTATTAAAAACAAGCAATTTGATGGCGAGAAAAACGGTATTCCGGTACTTAAGTACGAGTCTGTACTGAAAGGTGAAGTAAAAGAGCCGGGCTTAGGACCATTGCACACTGAATTTGACGGTAAAGGCAACGCTTATACTTCTATGTTCGTGTCTTCTGAGATCGTAAAATGGAAATTGAACGACCTGAGCGTAGTAGACAGAATGCCGGTTTATTACTCAGTTGGTCACTTAATGATCCCTGGTGGTGATACAAAAGAGCCACATGGCAAGTATCTGGTAGCAATGAACAAAATTACAAAAGACCGCTACCTGCCAACTGGTCCTGAGTTAGCTCACTCTGCACAGCTGATCGACATCTCTGGTGAGAAAATGAAAATGCTGCTTGACTTCCCGACTGTAGCGGAACCTCACTATGCACAGGCAATTCTTGCCAGCAAAGTGGCGCCAAACAGCACCAAGTTCTTTAAGCTGGATGCGAATAATCACCCGCACGCTGTGAAGAAAGAAGCAGATGCAACTGTAGTGCGTGAAAGCAAGAACAGAGTACGTGTGAAAATGACAGCTATCCGTAGCCACATGACACCGGACAACATTGAAGGTATACAGGAAGGCGACACCGTTTACTTCCACGTAACCAACCTGGAGCAGGACTGGGATGTACCTCACGGATTCGCGGTAATGGGTGCCAACACTGCAGAAACCCTGATCATGCCAGGCGCTACACAAACCCTGAAATGGGTAGCGAAGAAAGCCGGTGTGTATCCGTTCTACTGTACAGACTTCTGTTCTGCACTGCACCAGGAAATGCAAGGTTACATACGCGTATCTCCAAAAGGATCTAACGTGCCGATCAAATTCTCGACCGGTAAAAAGAAACAGAACATTCCAGGAGTAGCATCAACTAAATAGTGCTTTAACTGGGTAAATCAGCGGAGGTTACCCACGTAGCCTTCGCTGTATTTTTTTAATGAGTTGCGATACTTCAGTTAGTAAAGTTTCATCCAAAGGTCTCGACAGGTTTGCAGGGGATCAGGGTGAAGACCCATCTGAAGTAAGAAACAGAATCGTCTTATTTCTGCTCCGCGACATTTTTTGATTCACCTTAAATTATAAAAGGATGAAAACTTACCAGAAGCTGCTGATGATCGTGGCAGCATTATCACTTGGCCTGTTGTTCATGTTCCCGATGTGGAAGATTTACCTGAAGGCCCCACAATATCCGGAAGGATTGGAACTGCACATCTGGGTTAACAAGCTTGGTGGTAGCTCTGAAAGTGTACTACAGAATTTTAATATCCTGAACCACTACATTGGTATGGAGCCGATCCACGCCGAGTCGTTTGCCGAGCTGAAGTTTATGCCTTACATCGTGATCGCGTTTATGGTTACGGGTGTGCTGGTAGCCCTGATCGGGAAGCGAAAGCTGGTACTGGGCTGGTCTGTTTTACTGATGGTGGCTGGTGCCGCCGGTATTCTGGACTTTTACCTGTGGCTGGTAAAATTCGGTACCAACCTGGACCCAATGGCAGCTATTAAAGTACCGGGCATGACGTACATTCCGCCACTGCTGGGCAATAAGGTGTTGCTGAATTTTGAAGCATTGTCTTTACCGGCCTTAGGCAGCCTTGGTATTTTCCTGGCTATAGTGCTGGCAGGCCTTTCGTATTATTTCAGCCTTAAAAACAAGTCCGATAAAAAAATATCCATGCCAAAGCATGTAGTTATATCATGAGAAACCTGAAAGCATACCTCTATAGTTTAGGCCTGATAGTATTGCTTGGTTGCCAGGCAGAGCCAAAACCAATTGCGTATGGCCAGGCAAATTGTACTCATTGCAACATGACGGTGTCAGATAACCGCTACGGGGCAGAACTCGTGAATGATAAAGGAAAAGCTCACTTCTTTGATTCAGCCGAGTGCCTGCTGGCGTATGTAACCGAAAACCAGGAACAGGGTCAGAAAGCAGCCTATTTGCTGGTAACAGATTTTACAAAGCCCGGAGAACTGACAGCGGCCCGCAATGCATATTTCTTACAGACAAAAAAGCTGCCCAGCCCGATGGGGATGTTCCTGACAGCAGTGACCAATAAAGCCACTGCCACCAACATGCAACAAGAGTATGGCGGCAGGCTGCTAACCTGGAAAGAGGCGCTTTTAGCCGTTCAGAATAATGAAAGACCTGAATAAACAAATTTTAAGTATTGTTGCCACTTTGGTGCTGTTGCTATTAGCTGCTATGGCTTATGGCAGCACGCTTAAAGTGTGTAAATCCTGTAACTATAGTTCGGTAAAACAGGCGGTAAAAATGGCAAAGGCCGGAGATACCATAGTTGTTGCGAACGGAGTGTACCAGGAATATGGCATTGAAATAACCAAACCGCTAACTATAATCGGGCAAAACAAGCCGGTGATAGACGGTAACTATAAAGGCCAGATCATAACGGTACTTGCTGATAACGTAACTATACAGGGCCTGACCCTGAAAAATATTAAAACAAGTTACACCCGCGACGATGCTGCCATCCGGGTGATTGAGCGCAGCAACGTTAAAATTTTAAACAACACCATACTGAAGACATTCTTTGGTATATATATGCAGAACGCTGATAACTGCGAGATCAGGGGAAATATAGTTTCCGGGCAGGATGTGAAAGGATTGAACGAATCGGCGTTGGGCAATGCCATACACTTATGGTACTGCGACAACATGACCATAAGCAACAACAAAGTAACCGGCCACCGCGACGGCATTTACCTAGAGTTTGTAAAAGACAGTTTCGTTAAAAATAACCAGAGCCAACAAAACATGCGCTATGGTCTGCACTTCATGTTCTCAGACCGCAACGTGTACACCAACAACACATTCCGAAAAAACGGGGCTGGTGTGGCCGTTATGTATACCCGCGATATCCGGATGGAACACAACACATTTGAGGACAACTGGGGCGCCGCAGCGTACGGGTTGCTCTTAAAAGATATCAGTAACAGCGTGATTCGGAACAACACGTTTCGTCGGAACACGACTGGTATTTACATGGAAAGCTCTAACCGACTGGACATACAGCAAAACGAATTTGACAGGAACGGCTGGGCCGTCAGGTTGCTGAGCAGCTGTTCCGATGACACCTTTAAGCTAAATAACTTTACAGGTAACTCTTTTGATGTAAGTACCAACGGCGATTCAAAGCTTAATTTTTTTGAGAACAATTACTGGGATAAATATAGCGGCTATGACCTGGATAAAGACCAGTTAGGTGATGTGCCTTACCGCCCGGTAAGTTTGTACTCTATGCTGGTAGAGCAGGTACCGGCCTCGGTAATGTTTATGCGCAGCTTTATGGTAGACCTGCTGGATAATATCGAAAAAGTAATGCCAAGCATCATACCAGAAAACCTGGTTGATGAAAAGCCAATGATGAAGAAGATCGATCATGATAACTATAGAAAACTTACGCAAATCGTACGGTAAACTGCAGGTGCTGAAGGATGTCAGCATCAGTTTCAGTGCAGGAAAAGTAGTGTCGGTTATAGGCCCAAACGGAGCCGGTAAAACCACGCTGAGCAAATGTATATTAGGTATGGTGCTGCCCGACAGCGGAGATATTAAGATAGGGGGAGAAAGCATACTGAAGAAATTTGCTTACCGTAGCCAGGTGGGCTATATGCCACAGATCGGTAAGTACCCCGAGAATATGAAGATCCGCCAGGTTATCGAAATGGTACGTGATATCCGCAAAGATGTAAAGCAGGTGGATGAAGAGCTGATCGGGTTGTATGGGCTGGAAGAAATGTATGAGAAACGGATGGGTGCTTTATCGGGTGGTACCAAACAGAAAGTAAGTGCCGCACTCGCCTTTATGTTTAACCCGCAGATACTTATTCTAGATGAACCAACAGCCGGCCTGGACCCTATCTCTGCCGAGATCCTGAAATGCAAGATCCTGAAAGAAAAGAAAAGAGGAAAGCTGATCCTGATCACATCGCATGTGATGAGCGAGATAGAAGAGGTGGCAGATGAAGTGCTTTGTATAGTTGACGGGCAGGTGAAATTCTATGATACTATAGTTGACATTAAGGCCAACACACAGGAAGAGCGCCTGAGCCGCGCCATCGCTAAAGTTATGAACGGGGAGGATTAAGCCATGAATAAGATCATAAAATACGTATTGCTGGACATTGTAAAAAGCAGGATCATCATTGCATACACCTTGTTTTTGCTGTTGCTTTCGGTGGGCTTGTTTAACCTGGGCGGCAGCCCGGATAAAGGCATCCTGAGTCTGCTGAATTTGGTATTGCTAACCGTACCACTGATCAGTATCGTTTTTGCCACCACGCACTTTTATAATTCCTATGAATTTATGGAACTGCTGGTAGCCCAGCCCATTAACCGCAAAAAGATCTTCATGAGCGAATACCTGGGCGTAACGCTGTCGCTGTCGGGGGCTTTTATAGTTGGGGTAGGGGTGCCGGTGCTACTTTTCAGCCCAAGCCTAACAGGTTTATACCTGCTGTTGACCGGCGTGTTCATAACGTTCATTTTCGTGGCCATGGCTTTCCTGGCGTCGGTTATTACCCGCGATAAAGCCAAGGGAATTGGGGTGGCGCTGCTACTGTGGTTTTACTTTGCCCTGATCTACGATGGTATTGTGCTGTTCATATTATACACGTTCGGCGATTATCCACTCGAAAATGCGACACTTGCCTTAACAGCCTTAAACCCGATCGACCTGGGCAGAATCATAGTGTTATTGAACCTGGATGTATCGGCGTTGATGGGGTATACCGGGGCGCTTTATAAAAGTATTCTGGGTAGTTTATGGGGCATCAGCATTGCATTTGGGTTGCTACTACTATGGGTATTATTCCCGCTTCTTAGCTCTGTTAAAGTTTTTGCCAGGAAGGATTTATAATATTACTGCAGCAATACTATAGCTGCAAAAAGGTAATGGTGTTTTGTGTTTTGAGAGCGCAGGTTCAGGCCTGTGCTCTTTTTTTTATATGATAATATATCCAGCTAAAATATTCACATATCAGGATATAAAATAACTGTAAACTTTTAGGTGCGTACAATCAGACAAACTGTGTTTAACTATTTTTCTCTAAAAATCCCACATATTATGAAAAAAAGAACAATTGCGTTAAACAGAATATTCTCTTACAAACTTCCCAACCCATTAAAATATGGCATGGTGCTGTTGCTAAGCGGTGCGTTAATGTTTGGTTGCTCTTCAGGAGAGAATGAAAACCAGGGGGCTGATGCGCAGGAAGAAAGTGGTCTTGCTGAAGAGACAACAGTAGGCGAAGAGGTAGCCGCAGAAGATAATGGTCTGGGTGTAGGTCCTGTTAAATCGGTTGAAGTAGGAGCAGAAATAGATGAAGCACTTGCTGCTGAAGGTAAGACTATTTTCGAAGGCAAATGTTCTGCCTGCCACCAGCTGACAGATCAGAAGATTGTGGGCCCTGGCCTTGCAGGAGTTACGGAGCGTCGCAAACCGGAATGGATCATGAACATGATGATAAACCCGGAAGAAATGACCAAGAAAGACCCCGAAGCAAAGAAGCTACTGGCCGAGCACTTGACCCAGATGACCAACCAGGATATATCTGAAAAAGATGCCAGAGCGCTGCTGGAATTCCTGAGACAGAACGATAAAAACAGCTAGCTGAGTAATAAACCAAAAATGATCTTATGAAAGAATTATTAGGTAGGTTTAACGGGCTTAAAACTCAGTTGGTGCTGGTTTTAGCTTTAACGGCAAGTGTTATGCTGCAAGGCTGTAGCACCGATAACAATGGCACTGATGCTAAAACGGAAGGTGTAGCCGAAAATGCAGCGGAGGCTGTGTATGTTGCGCCGGGTAAACATGATGAACTATACTCATTTCTGTCGGGTGGTTTTAACGGTCAGGTTTCAGTGTACGGAATTCCATCGGGTCGTTTACTGAAAGTTATCCCGGTTTTCTCACAGTTTCCTGAGAACGGGTATGGCTATAGCGAGAACTCCAGGGCAATGCTGATGACATCGCATGGTTTTATTCCATGGGATGACCTGCACCACCCTAAACTTTCCAGAGCGGATGGCATGACGGATGGACGCTGGCTGTTTGTGAACGGCAACAATACCCCGCGTGTAGCCCGCATCGACCTGAAAACGTTTGAGACCGTCGAGATCATGGAAATTCCGAACTCAGCTGGTAACCATTGCTCGCCATACCCAACCAACAACAACGAGTATATTTTAGCTGGTACACGTTTCAGTGTACCGCTTAACCTCGAAAAAGGCGGTGTGGGAGATGCAAGTCTGGATGAGTACAAAGAGAAATTCCGTGGTTCTATCTCTTTCATAAAAGTAGACAAAGAGAACGGTGATATGGAGCTTGACTTCCAGGTTCTGGTGCCGGGCTTTGACTACGACCTTGCTAATGGCGGCAAAGGACCGTCAGGTGACTGGGTATTCTTTACAACCTATAACTCTGAGAAGGCCGGTACTTTAAAAGAGCTCGGGGCATCTCAGAACGACAGGGACTACCTGGCTGCTATTAACTGGAAAATGGCTGCCAAGTACGCTGCAGAAGGCAAAGCACATGAAATGCCTGCCAATTATTACCACAACAAACTGGACCATGGCACGCACGTTGCAAAATCTACGGTAAAGAAAAAGGTGCGCTACCTGTTACCGGAAGAGTGCCCGGGCATGATGTACCTGTTGCCAGCCCCTAAATCTCCGCACGGTATAGACGTAGATCCGACTGGTGAGTATATGGTAGTTAATGGTAAGCTGGCTTCTTCACTTCCAGTGTTCTCTTTCTCTAAAATGCAGAAAGCTATTAATGACAAAGCCTTTGATGGGGAAGTAAATGGTATTCCGGTATTTAAGTACGATGCTGTATTATATGGCGAAGTGAAGGAACCGGGCTTAGGGCCATTACACACCGAATTCGATAACAAAGGCAACGGCTATTCAACCATGTTCGTGTCATCGGAAGTGGTAAAATGGAATGTGAAAGATCTGAAGGTATTAGACCGGCTGCCGGTTTACTACTCTCCGGGGCACTTACTTATTCCGGGTGGCGATACCAGGGACCCTTATGGTAAATATCTGGTTGTGATGAACAAGATTACAAAAGACCGTTACCTGCCAACCGGACCAGAACTGCTGCACTCTGCCCAACTGATCGATATTTCTGGTGAAAAGATGAAGATGCTGCTGGACTTCCCGACATTGGCAGAGCCGCATTATGCGCAGGCGATTGCAGCTGATAAGGTTGCCCCGAACAGCACCAAGTTCTTTAAACTAAATGAGAACAAACATCCTAATGCTGTTAAATCGGAAAAGGATGTAAGCGTAACCCGAACCGGCAGAACTGTGAATGTGAACATGACATCTATCCGAAGCCACTTTACACCGGATAACATTGAAGGGGTACAGGTAGGCGATACCGTGATGTTCCATGTAACGAACCTGGAGCAGGACTGGGATGTGCCGCACGGTTTTGCTATAATGGGTGCTAACAACGCTGAAACCCTGATCATGCCGGGCGCTACTCAAACTCTGAAATGGGTGCCTAAAGGTCCAGGTATTTATCCGTTCTACTGTACAGACTTCTGTTCGGCACTGCACCAGGAAATGCAGGGCTATGTACGGGTGTCAGCACGCGGATCTAACACACCGCTCAAGTTCTCGACTGGTGAGAAGAAACCAGTACCACCAGCTACAGCAGCTGTAAATTAATACTACTTCAGCTGGGCAAGGCAGCGGAGTTTGTCCCAGGCAGGCTCCGCTGCTTTTTTATAGTTCACCTTAAACCAACAAGGATGAAAGCATATCATAAGATTATGATGATCGTGGCAGCATTATCGCTGGGGTTATTGTTTCTTTATCCGATGTGGAAGATATACCTGGAAGCGCCCCAGTATCCGGAAGGGCTTGAGCTACATATCTGGATAAATAAACTGGGTGGCAGTTCTGAAAGCGTTCTTCAGAATTTCAATATCCTGAACCACTACATTGGGATGGAGCCGATCCACGCTGAGTCGTTTGCGGAGCTAAAGTACATGCCCTATATCGTGATCGCTTTTATGATAACCGGCGTTATAGTTGGTTTTACCGGTAACCGGAATCTGGTACTTTTATGGGTTGTATTACTGGCTATTGCCGGAGCAGCAGGTATTACAGATTTCTACCTGTGGCTGGTAAAATTCGGTACAAACCTGGATCCGACAGCCCCTATTAAAGTACCGGGCATGACCTATATTCCGCCTTTATTAGGTAAAAAACAGTTGCTAAACTTTCATGCGCTCTCTTTGCCTGCCTGGGGAAGTTTAGGCATTTTCCTGGCTATAGTTATTGCCAGCTTAGTTTACATTCTGTCGCGTCATTCTTCATCCATTAAAACTGATCGTCTTGCTTAACCAAATATGAAACGAATAGTATTTTACACCCTCAACATTACCCTCTTAGCTTTTTTAGTTAGTAGTTGCTCCGTAGAGCCTAAACCAATTCCGTATGGCGAGGCTAACTGCACCCACTGCAACATGACCATTACAGATAACCGCTATGGTGCAGAACTGGTAACCGATAAGGGTAAGGCCTTTTACTTTGATGCTGCGGAGTGTCTGGCAGCGTATGTATCAGAGCACGCCGAACTAAAGGGTAACACCTCTTACTTGATGGTGACTGATTATACTAACCCTAACAACTTAGTAGATGCTAAAAATGCTTTTTTCCTGCAAAGCGAAGCACTGCCTAGCCCAATGGGCATGAACCTGACTGCTTTATCAGATGAGCTGACAGCCAAGCAATTGGAACAGGAATATGGCGGCAAGGTTTTAACATGGGGTCAGGTGCTTTCAGCAGTTCAGAATGATGCTAAATTCAAATAAATACACACCGGCTATAGTTTGTTTCTTAATGCTGATCTTAGGTAGCCGGCAAACTATAGCTGAGACCCTTGATGTTTGTAAAACCTGCACCTATAGTTCGGTGAAGCGGGCAGTGCAGGCAGCAAAACCCGGCGATAGAATTGTGGTGAACGGCGGCGTTTACCAGGAAGCCGGAATTGAAATTACTAAACCGCTGACCTTAATTGGTAAAAACAACCCAACTATAGATGGCAATTACAAAGGCCAGATCATAACAGTAATGGCTGACAATGTAACCATACAAGGCTTCACGCTAAAAAACATTAAGACCAGTTATTCTAAAGACGATGCTGCCATCCGGGTTATTGAGCGCAGCAACATTAAGATCCTGAATAACACCATCCTGAACACGTACTATGGTATTTACCTGCAAAACTCCGATGACATTGAGATAAAAGGTAATGTGGTGAAAGGAGAGAATACCGGTAAAACAGAGTCTGCGCTGGGTAATGCCATTCATCTGTACTATAGCGATGATGTAGAGATAAGTAACAACGAAGTACAGGGCCACCGCGACGGTATTTACCTGGAAACGGTTAAGAACAGCCTGGTGCACCGGAACACAAGCCACAAGAACCAGCGCTATGGGTTGCACTTTATGTTCTCAGATGGCAATACCTACACCCACAACGTTTTCCGGAATAATGGAGCCGGTGTTGCGGTAATGTATACCGATAATATCCGGATGGAGCATAACACGTTTGAGAATAACTGGGGCGCAGCATCTTATGGGTTATTGCTGAAAGATATCAGGAGCAGCATCATTCATAACAATGTTTTCCGGCGAAACACTACCGGCATACACATGGAAAGCTCCAGCCGGCTTGATATTAAAAGCAATAGTTTTGAGCGCAATGGCTGGGCCATAAAACTTATGACAACCTGCATGGATGACACCTTCAGGCTTAACAACTTTACCGGAAATTCTTTTGATGTAAGTACCAATGGCACCAGCCAGCTAAACCACTTCGAGCATAACTATTGGGAGAAGTACAACGGTTACGACCTGGATAAGAATGGGGTAGGAGATGTCCCTTACAGGCCTGTCAGCTTATATTCTATGCTGGTAGAGCGTGTACCGCCATCAGTTATGTTTATGCGCAGCTTTATGGTAGATTTATTGGATAGTATGGAGAAAGTGCTGCCGAGCATTATACCGGAGAACCTGGTAGATGCACAACCCTTAATGAAGAAAATAGATCATGATAACGATAAAGAACCTAAACAAATCCTACGGCAAACTGCAAGTGCTCAAAGACGTGAGCGTTGAGTTTCCGAAAGGAAAAGTTGTGTCTGTGATAGGACCTAACGGTGCAGGTAAAACTACCATGAGCAAGTGTATTCTGGGAATGGTCTTACCTGACACCGGCGACATTAAAATGAACGGCGAAAGCGTGCTGAAGAAATATGCTTACCGCAACCTGATCGGCTACATGCCCCAGATAGGCCGCTACCCCGAGAACATGAAAGTGCGCCAGGTAATTGACATGATCCGGGATATACGGAAGAACGCAACTATAGATGATGAACTGATTGGTCTGTACCGCCTCGAAGAAATTTATGAGAAACGGATGGGCGCTTTATCGGGCGGTACCAGGCAGAAAGTAAGCGCCGCGCTGGCCTTTTTATTTGACCCGCAGGTGCTCATTCTAGATGAACCAACTGCCGGCCTCGACCCGATAGCAGCAGAGATACTGAAGGGAAAGATCCTGAAAGAAAAGAAAAAGGGAAAGCTGATCCTGATCACATCGCATGTGATGAGCGAGATAGAA
This sequence comes from Pontibacter populi, assembly GCF_040278685.1. Classification (NCBI taxonomy): domain Bacteria; kingdom Pseudomonadati; phylum Bacteroidota; class Cytophagia; order Cytophagales; family Hymenobacteraceae; genus Pontibacter; species Pontibacter populi. The sequence goes on along the minus strand of NZ_JBEOKT010000003.1, from coordinate 195,325 downwards.
GAGGTAGCCGACGAAGTGCTTTGTATAGTTGATGGCAGCATCAGGTTTTACCAAACTATAGCTGAGTTGAAAGAGCAGACCCAGGAAGACAGGCTTAGCCGTGCTGTTGCCAAAATAATGAGCGAAGGATACACCTCATGAACAAGATCATAAAATACGTATTGCTGGACATTGTAAAAAGCAGGATCATCATTGCTTACACCTTGTTTTTGCTGTTGCTTTCGGTGGGCTTGTTTAACCTGGGCGGCAGTCCTGAGAAAGGCATACTGAGTCTGCTTAATTTGGTATTGCTAACTGTTCCGCTTATCAGTATCGTTTTTGCCACCACGCACTTTTATAATTCCTATGAGTTTATGGAACTGCTGGTGGCCCAGCCCATCAACCGCAAAAAGATTTTCATGAGCGAATACCTGGGCGTAACGCTGTCGCTGTCGGGGGCTTTTATAGTTGGGGTAGGGGTGCCGGTGCTACTTTTCAGCCCAAGCCTAACAGGTTTATACCTGCTGTTGACCGGCGTGTTCATAACGTTCATTTTCGTGGCCATGGCTTTCCTGGCGTCGGTTATTACCCGCGATAAAGCCAAGGGAATTGGGGTGGCGCTGCTGCTGTGGTTTTACTTTGCCCTGATCTACGATGGTATTGTGCTGTTCATATTATACACGTTCGGCGATTATCCCTTGGAGCTTGCTACGTTAGTGATGACCGCCTTAAACCCGATCGACCTGGGCAGAATCATAGTGCTATTGAACCTGGATGTATCGGCGTTGATGGGGTATACCGGGGCTATGTATAAAAGCATTTTCGGGAACTGGTGGGGAATTGCCGCTGCGTTCGGCTTGCTGTTACTCTGGGCCCTTATCCCGGTTTTAATGTCCAGAAGAATTTTCTCCAGGAGAGATATGTAATAACTATTGCTCAGGCATAAAAAGAAGGAGCGCAACGTGTAAACATTGCGCTCCTACTTTTTATAGTTGTTGTATTTACTGGTTTGTCTCAATAGGCGATGATATGGTATCTACTTCCAGGCGGCCTGTATCTTCAAGCCCTTCCAGTTGCGGACTTATCTCTTCTCCTGATCCTATCTCTACATCACCGTCACCTAATGTTTCTTCGGTGGTAGTGGTTTCGGTGTCTGCTTCCTCGTTTGTTGTGTTCGCATCGCTGCAGGCAAATGCAAAAAAGCCTAATCCTATAATAAGTATTATTTTCATAGCTTAAGAAGTTGTTAAACTATAGAAAACGGATGTTTACTGGCTATGTTTCAACTTATTAGCCTATGCAGGTTCACACCCGGCATCAAATAAAACCGTCTGTATACTTTATATTAAAGTTGCTGAACTATAGTTTACGGCGTTTTAATTCTTCCTGCAGCATCTCTAGTTCGCGGCTCATTTGCCCGGCAATAGAGGTGTTTTCTTCTGCCCTCCGGATAAGATAAGGTATAGCTGTCGCTACGTCGCCATACGGCAAATACTTAGAAGCATTAAAGCCGGCATCTGCCAGGTTAAACGTAAGGTTGTCGCTCATGCCATATAGTTGAGAGAAGTGGATGAGCTGCTGATGATTTGTGATATTGTCTTTACGGATGCGTTTGGTTAAGTAATTTGTGCTGTATTCGTTGTGTGTAGCGGCACAGAGCTCGGCACGGTCCAGGTTCTCCAGGCAGATATCTATTGCCTCGTTAAAGCTTTTGTCGGTATCCTCTTTTACAGTAAACACCGGGCAGCTATAGTTGTATTTTCGGGCACGTTCCTGTTCTTTCTCCAGGTAAGCACCACGCACTATTTTTATTCCGGCAATTATACCGGCATTTTTGCAGCGTTCTATGCAAGCTTTCAGGTAGGCTACGCGGTCTACGCGATACATTTGCAGGGTATTGAAAATTACGGCGCGGCTGGTGTTGTAAGCAAACATCATTTTCTCAGCCAGCTCATCCATCGGGTCCTGCATCCAGCTTTCTTCCGCATCAATATACAAGGTAAGGTTGGCTGCTGCTGCTGCCTGACACACCGTATCCAGTCTTTTTTCTGTTCTGGCGAAGGCTTCTTTTTCCTGTTCTGTCAGCGGTTGCTTTTCATGCAGTTTCTGGAAGATATCCTTGTGGCCGATGCCTGTAAGTTTTATGCTGAGATAAGAGAAGGTTTTCGCGTCATTGGCCAGAGCTATATTCTGCAGAATCTCATCCCGGACCATATCAAAACCGGCTTCATCTGTCTGAGCTTCTGCAGCATAATCCAGCACCGTGTTTACACGCACACCAGCCATCCTGGAAATGATGGGTTGCGCCTCCTGTACCGTTTCGCCACCACAAAAGTGCCTGTATATCGTTTTCCGGATCATCCCTTTAATGGGTAAGCCAAGCTTAAGCGCCCAGTTTGTGGCAACACCGCCCATTTTTACCAGAGCAGGTTTGCCCATCATGGTAAACAGGAAGTTAGCCAGCTTTAAATCCTGGTCTGTTTTGGTGCAGAATGCCACCTGCATGTTGTCCGGGTTGAACTTACGGGTAGGTTCCGGTGCTGTAATATTATTCATGATGATGAAGGCTAAAATGTGGTGTCGCCTGTTAAATGCCGGATGCAGTCTTGCAATTTTGCCAGGCACTGTCAAGCTATAGTTACTCAAACTTTAAGCAATGTTAGCCATAGTTCTACCACCTCGAAATGAGTACCATCAGTATCAAAAATGACATCTGTCATTTCATTTGAGTTTTGTTAACTATCTGCTGAAAAGTTGATGAAATAATTTTGCTGAGTGATAAGTATCACTTTATAAACTAAGTGGTTGTGGTATACTTGCAGTGTAAAAATTAACATACTATGACCACGTTAGACACATACTATAGCGAGCTGGTAAACCCAATGACCTACCAGGAATTTAAAGCCTTGACAGAAGAACTTGTTGCTGAAGGAAAAACAACCGGCGACGAGCAGACAGAGCAACGGATTAACTTTACAAAACTGAACCAGCAGCGCATGAAACGCGTGGAAAAACAGTTTGTAATGGAGCCTGAACTTATCGAACTGCTGACACAGAATGAACTGAACTGGAACTGGCTGATACTGGTAGAATCGTGGTGCGGGGATGGTGCACAATTACTGCCAGCCATTGCTGCTATTGCCGAGCAAACGCCGGGCATAACTCTTACCGTACTGCTACGCGACGAGAACCCTGAACTAATGAACACCTGTCTTACAAACGGAAGCAAATCTATTCCAAAACTGATCTGCGAAGATGTGGAATCCGGGGAGCGCCTATTTACCTGGGGATCACGCCCGGCAGCTATACAGCAACAGGTACTAAAGTTTAAAGCAGAGAACCCGGATGCAGGCCACGACGAACTGGTGCAGCAGGTGCAGCTATGGTATGCCAAAGACCGCAGCCAGGCGTTGCAACAGGACCTTATAAACATCGTGCGCGGAGTGCTGACAAATAGTACAACTACAGCTGAAGTTTAAGTAATCAGCCCTGTTTTGGTTTTTAATACAAACTTAAATCAGTACCTATGAAACTTTATCTGGCATTGCTGCTTGTTTGTGGCCTGTTGTTTTCCTGTTCGCATAACCATAACCCGGAAGCCGGTCACAATGAAGTTCATGCTGCTGTTCCAGCCCTCTCGTTAAATGGCGAGCAACGCTGGCAGGCTGATGATGCAACCAATGCAAACATGCAGCAACTACAGCAACTGATGCATGACCATCTCCGACAGCCGGATGCTGATAACCCGGAGTCAGTGAGCGATCTGAGGCAAAAGGCAAAGCTTGGCTTTGATAAGGTATTCAGTGATTGCCGTATGAAAGGACCGGAACATGACATGCTGCACGTTTATTTAATGCCGATGCTGGATGATATAAAAGTGATGGATACCAACGATCTGCAGACAGCCATCGCTGCCCGCGATCGTTTGGCATCGCGTCTGGACCAATATCAAACCTACTTTAAATAGTGCCTGAAACCGGAAATAAAACAACTTTAGCCTTGGGCAAATGGCGGCTTCCATTGTTAAGCGCATTGCTCAGCCTGGTCATTATTGCCTTGCTGGGTCTGGTGCTGCGTTGGACATTTGTGGCGCCTGTTGCCGGTCTGAACTATAAATACCTGTTGCATGTACACTCGCATGCCGCGTTACTGGGCTGGCTGTACCCGATACTTTTTATAGCCTTACTGCATACTTACCTGCCTGCGCCTCTCCGGGACAAACCCATTTATAGCTGGCAGTTCTGGTTGGCGCAGGCTACGGTACTTGGTATGTTGCTGAGTTTTCCGGTGCAGGGGTATGGTGCCGTTTCCATTACCTTTTCTACAGCGCACATTCTACTGACTTACTGGTTCATTTACCGTTTTCTGAAGGATGCAAAAGCAGCAAATGTAAGTTCGGGCAACTATAGTTTGTCTTTTCGGTTTGTGAAGGTAGCGTTGTTTTTCCTGGCACTTTCGTCGCTGGGGCCGTGGGCCATGGGGCCAATTATGGCGACCGGGCATAGCGGTACTGAACTATACTATAACGCCATCTATTTTTACCTGCATTTTCTGTACAATGGCTGGCTGACTTTTGCTGTGTTAGGTTTGTTGTTCTGGCTACTGGAAACGCATAACATCAGCTTTAACCGCAGCTATAGTTTGCTGTTTTTCAGGTTGATGCTCTGGGCTTGCCTGCCGGCTTACCTGCTGTCTGTGCTCTGGATAAAACCTGGGGCTATAGTTTACATGGTGGGTGGAATTGCTGCTTTTGTACAGGTTATAGCATTAGCAATCTTAGTAGCTATCGTCAGGCCTATTCGCAATCAATTGTTAGGCTTATTTGGTACCTGGAGCAGAACTATAGTTTTGCTTGCTGCAACTGCTTTTATGTTTAAGATCCTAATGCAGTTCTCCACCGCGTTCCCGTACATGGCTGACCTGGCGTACCAGTTACGAAACTTCATTATCGGCTACCTGCACCTGGTGCTGATCGGTTTTGTGAGCTTTTTTATAGTTGCGTTTTGTGTGCAGCAGGGATGGTTACGTCTCAGATCAACTATAAGCCGGTGGGGGATGGGGCTTTTTATAGTTGGCTTTATAACCAGCGAAGCACTACTGTTTCTGCAAGGGATCTTTTACTGGATTGGCGCCGGAACTATAGCAAACTACAATGAGATGCTTTTTAGTGTAAGTATCTGTTTACCGACAGGGTTAATTCTGTTCTTTATCTCGCAGCTGCAAACCATAAGCGTAACTGCCGGAAACAAAACTGTAGCTGCTTTTAAGAAAGTATAGTTATAGACCAGTCTAGCCTAACAAGTTTCTTTGTTATAGTTTACAGATTCCCGAGCAACGTAACGCCGAAGCTGAATAACAGAACAACCTTTACCAACTCAGCACCGATGTAATAAAAGTGTAATACTGATTTAGGTAACTGAGCACCCGAAATTACCAGCTCAGCGCGCTTATCCATAGCAGGCAGCAGCCAGATCGTTTGTAAAAGGAGAATCAGGATAGGTATGAACAGGAGAAAGGACGTTGTAATACCCAGGCTGCCACTACCGATAATCAACACCAGCGAAGCCAGCCCGAAGAACCATTCCACTTTATTCAGCCCACTGAAGATAAGCCGGCCAATGCTCAGGCCAATAGGCAGGGTAACCCCCGGTGCCCGAAACTTCAGCCATGCTTCCATAAAACTAATAGCGCTTACAAAGCCGACCCACAAAAAAGTCAGTAGTATCAGGTAGTGTTCTGAGTTCATCTATAGTTGAGATTTACAGGATCGTTCTGCCTTTGTTCTGTTTGTAGAATTCGATCTTGCTGGCAAACATATCAGCCATCTTCTGAGCACGCCACTTTGCTTCTTCGGCTTTCTCGCCGGTAAACAGCTCATCTATAGTCGAGAAGAAAATGCTGACCCATCTCTCAAAGTGCTCTGCACCAACTGGTAAAGTAATGTGCTTGGTGCCCGGACTTCCCTGGTAGGTCAGTTCTTCCAGCAAAACGGTTTGCCAGAATCTATACATGATATCCAGGTGGCGCGCCCATCTGTCCTGAATGCGTTCGTCGAAAATCGGTCCCAGCATCTCATCGGCACGCACCCTGGTGTAAAAGGTATCCACCAGCAGCTTTACATCATCCAAGCTTAATATGTCTTTCTTTTCTGTCATTTTGCAAGTTACTTAAATCTAAAGTATTGTCATCCCGACGATAGGAGAGATCTTATTCAGATTTCTCACTATCGTTCGAAATGACAAATTACTTTTAACTACAACCCAAACTATTGCCACAGTTCAAACATTTGTAACAGGTGCCGGAGCGGATAGTGATGTGTCCGCACACGTTACAGATCGGGGCATCGCCCATCATGTTGGCCAGTACCTGTTGTGTCTGTTCCATCAGTACCGTTCTGCTTTGGGTAACTACAGAGTAGCTTTTTCCGGAGCTTTTAGTGGTCGATGTTTCGGAAACTATAGTAGATGATTGCTTCGGTAAGTTATTAGTAGCAGGTTTCTCAGGTATAATTTCCGGTTCTTCAGGGTGCACATGCACCAGGTCTTTCCTGTTGAGGTACTCATAACCCAGCATTCTGAAAATGTAGTCGAACACCGATGTAGCTGATTTTATATTCGGATGCTCTACGCGGCCAGCCGGCTCAAAACGAGTAAAGGTAAAGCGATTCACAAACTCATCCAGCGGCACACCATATTGTAGGCCCAACGACACCGAAATGGCAAAGCAGTTCAGGATAGACCGGAACGAAGCGCCTTCCTTATACATATCAATAAACAATTCGCCCAATGAGCCATCCGCATACTCGCCGGTTCTGATATAAACAGTGTGGCCGTCGATCTTAGCTTTCTGGGTAAATCCGTTGCGTTTGTCCGGTAGTTTACGGCGCTCTACCATGCGTGTCAGTTCTTCCCGGAAACCGTTGTTTGAGGCATCGGAAAGGATGGCTTTGGCTGCCTGTAAAACCTGCTCGGCATTAAATTGTGCTTCTGTTATAGTTACCTTTTCTTCTGTTTTCTCTTCAGTTTCTGTAGAGGTGCTTTTTGATGTGAGCGGCTGCGAAAGCTTGCTGCCATCACGGTAAATAGAGCAGGCCTTTAAACCAAGTTCCCAGGATAGTTCGTAGCAATGCGCCACTTCTTCCACGGTAGTTTCGTTTGGCAGGTTTATCGTTTTAGAGATCGCCCCGGAAATGAACGGCTGCACTGCGGCCATCATTTTAATATGTCCTTCGGCATGAATATAACGCTGTCCTTTACTGCCGCAGCGATTGGCGCAATCAAAAACAGCATAATGTTCCGGTTTCAGATAAGGCGCACCTTCCACAGTCATGGTTCCGCAAACATAGTCGTTCGCTTCTTCTATCTGTTTCGAACTATAGCCCAGCGCCTGCAACAGGTTAAAACCGGGTAGTTGGTATACATCAGAACTATAGCCTAACCGCTCTAAGCAAGCATTGCCAAGTGTATATACATTAAAGAGGGAGGACAGGTCATAAGCTTTTGGTAAGGCTGTTTCCAGTAAGCTAATCTCATCTTCTGTAAAGCCTTTTTCGAGGAGCGATTCCGGGTTAATGTGTGGTGCACCGGCAAGCGAACTATGGCCTTTGGCATAGTTTACTATAGCATCTATCTCATCCGAGCTATAGCCCAGTTTATTAAGAGCACTTGGTATAGATTGATTGATGATCTTGAAATAACCGCCACCTGATAGTTTTTTATACTTCACCAAAGCATAATCAGGCTCCACGCCGGTTGTGTCGCAGTCCATCAGCAATCCTATAGTTCCGGTTGGGGCGATAACGGTGGCCTGTGCATTTCGGTAACCATATTTTTCACCTTGTGTCAGTGCTTCGTTCCAGGAATTCTGGGCTGCTTTTAACAGGTAATCCGGGCAAAGCTGCTGGTTCAGGCCGTGTGGTTTTATACTGAGGTTATCATAGTTCTCCGGTTGATCATAGGTGGTAAAGCGGTGGTTGCGGATCACACGCAGCATGGCATCGCGGTTCTGATCATATTTCGCAAAAGCCCCTAAACTGGCAGCCATTTCAGCAGAAGTTCTGTAAGCCGTTCCGGTCATCAGAGCCGTGATACCAGCCGATAAAGCGCGGGCTTCATCGCTGTCGTAAGGCAAGCCCTGCACCATTAATAAGGCTCCTAAGTTGGCATAACCCAAACCAATTGTTCTATAGTCGTAAGAGCGTTGAGCTACAGCTTCGGAAGGGAATTGGGCCATCAGTACAGATATTTCTAATACCACGGTCCACAGTCGGCAGGCATGTTCAAAAGCGGCTACATCAAATTGCTGTTTGGCCTCATCAAAAAAGCGCAGCAGGTTAAGCGATGCCAGGTTGCAGGCTGTATCATCCAGGAACATGTATTCCGAGCACGGGTTCGATGCGTTTATTCTGCCTTCCGCCGGTGAGGTATGCCACTCGTTTATAGTTGTATCGAACTGCAGCCCCGGGTCGGCGCAAGCCCAGGCAGCATCTGCTATCTGGTTCCATAAACTGCGGGCAGGTATAGATTTGATGACTTTGCCAGTCGTACGGGCAGTCAGGTGCCAGTCGCCGTTCTGTTTTAGCGCTTTAAAGAATGTATTTGGAACACGCACCGAGTTGTTGGAGTTCTGTCCAGATACGGTGTTATAAGCTTCGCCTTCAAAATCACCGGAATAGCCGGCAGCAATAAGGGCTGCTACTTTTTTCTCTTCGTCCTTTTTCCAGTTGATAAATTCCTGAATTTCGGGATGGTCCAGGTCCAGGCACACCATTTTTGCAGCCCGGCGTGTTGTGCCCCCCGACTTAATAGCCCCCGCAGCGCGGTCGCTTACCCTTAAAAATGACATAAGCCCGGAAGAAGTACCGCCACCTGATAACTCTTCTTCCTTGCCACGGATATTTGAAAAGTTTGTTCCAACGCCCGAGCCATATTTAAATACGCGCGCTTCCTGCACCAGCAAATCCATAATACCGCCTTTCTGGGCCAGGTCGTCCTGCACCGAAAGAATAAAACAGGCATGTGGCTGCGGGCGCTCAAAAGCCGAGGTCGACTCCTTCATTTTGCCCGTGTCGGAGTCTACATAATAATGGCCCTGCGATTTGCCAGAAATGCCATATGAGTTGTAAAGGCCAGTGTTAAACCACTGCGGAGAGTTTGGTGCGGCATACTGGCCCAGCAGCATATATACCAGTTCGTCATAAAACACCTGTGCATCTTTCTCAGACGCAAAATAGCCATACTTACTTCCCCAGTCCTGCCAGCATTTTACCAGGCGGTGCACCACTTGCTTCGCAGATTTCTCAGAACCGGTTCTACCATCGGCCTGAGGTACACCTGCTTTGCGCAGGTACTTCTGAGCAAGGATATCTGTCGCGATCTGCGACCACTGTGCGGGTACTTCCACATCGTTCAACTCTGCCACTACATCGCCGGTCGGGTTGCGGATAGTGGAGGAGCGGAGTTCGTAACTGAACATGTCGTAGGCATTTTGCGCTGCGGTGGTAAAGTGCCGGGCGAAGGACAGGCCGGCCGTTCTCTTACTTTTCTTCATAGGGGTAGCTCTATAAATTTTTAAGGGTTTATGAATAATTTTTGCGCGTTTGCCTGCGACGGTCTTTAGACTGATAAGGCCGGTTGCTATAGTTATGCTGCCTGTTACAAACTATAAAATGGGGCTTGAAAGGAGTAACTATAGCGGCTATATATATAACAGCTATACTTTGAATTCACTAAGCTATCAACTATAAACCCGAGCCTTTATGAGCAAGGTCACTCTAATAAATGACTTCGGTCATTTTCGCCCTTTCGAGATAGTGGTAAACTTGTATAGTTATTTTAAGTGCCTGTAAATCAAAATTATAAACGAATACTATAAGGCTCTTAATACAGATTTTTAAACTTAAATATGCTGTTGTTGAATCTGTTGTAAAGGTATGACGTTTAATAAAATAATAAAATACCTTTTTATCTTTTATTTTAGAAAATCGCCTTCTACCTTTACCCCGGTGATTGATTATAACAACAAAAAATTAACCAATATGGAAACCACACAAAGTATAGAAAAAACGCTGGACGTAACAGTTCTTGAGCCACGCATGAAGCACCCGACCATTTTCGAATGGTTCGATAAACTGAAAGGTGGCGAAGCTTTTATCATTCATAACGACCACGACCCGAAACCACTTTATTACCAACTGCTGGGCGAACGTGGCAATACATTCAAATGGGAGTACCTGGAGCAGGGTCCTGAAGTTTGGGAAGTGCGCATCAGTAAATTAACTCCGGAAGAAGGCGAAACTGTAGGCGAGCTGGTAGCAAAAGATTACCGCAAGGCACAGGTATTTAAAAAATTTGGTATTGACTTCTGCTGCGGTGGTAAAAAGTCGGTAGCACAGGTTTGCAAAGAAAAAGGCATTAGCCAGGATGAACTGGAGCAGGAGCTTTTAGCCATGGACGAGGCAGAGCAGAATCGCCAGGCCGAGTACGATAAATGGGAGCCATCTTTCCTGGCAGACTATATCGTGAACATGCACCACAAATATGTACGCGAAGCCATACCTGCCCTCTACGAATATACTACTAAAATTGCCCATGTACACGGCGAGCGCCACCCGGAACTGCTGGAAGTTGTGAAGCACTTCACGAACGTGGCAAACGAGCTGGAATCGCATATGCCAAAAGAAGAGCGCGTACTGTTCCCTTACATTAAGCAGTTGGATGAAGCGAAGAAAAGCGGTGTAAAAATGGAGCCTGCTGCCTTTGGTTCTATCCAGAACCCTATCAATATGATGGAGATGGAGCACGACCATGCCGGCCGTGAGCTTGAAATGATCCGTGAATTAACAAATGACTATACGCTGCCGGTAGATGCCTGCGCAACCTATACTGTTGCGTTCAAGAAACTGCAGGAGTTTGAAGATGATCTTTTCCGTCACATTCACTTAGAGAACAACATCCTGTTCCCGAAAGCGCTGGAGATGGAAAAAGAAGTAGTGAAATAGATACCAGTCAGAACCAGGATTTGCAGGATCAGAAGTAGACCGGGGTTTAAACGCTTTATACTTTTCCTGATAAAGAATTCTGCAGATACTGAACATACTGTGAAGCCTGGTTCCGACAAATTTAAATACCACTGTTATGAAAAACGCAATAGCACCCCAGAAAAGAGACAAGAGCCTGGTGCCGCTGTCTCGTGAACACCACTTCGGATTATTGTTTTGCTGGAAGATACGGCAGGGACTGAAGAACGGAACCGACCTGGAACTGATGCGTGCCTATGTGCGCTATTTCTGGGAGAACATACTGAAGGAGCATTGCGATGAAGAGGAGTGGATATTGGAAAGACTGCTGAAAAAAGACGATACGGTAAGGGCACGTTTGGCTGAGGAGCACCAGTTATTGCACTCTATAGTTGACCTGATAGCAAGCGGCAGCCCAATGAACAGAGAACTTTTTAAAGTACTGGAAAGAGATCTGAACGACCACATCCGCTGGGAGGAAAGAGAGCTGTTTCCGTATGTGCAGCAAATGGCAAACCCAGATGAGCTGGAACTGACAGGTAAACTGCTTGCTCACAAACACGACCCACGCCAGGATAACTTTACACCTGAGTTCTGGACTGTAAAAGCCCAGGCTTAATACCCATGAATATAGCAGCTACTACTAAAATATCTGCGCTGATAAAGGAGAACCCGGCAGCGATAGATGCGATAGCAAGTATAAACAGGCATTTCGAGAAGCTTCGCAACCCGGTGCTGCGCAAAATACTGGCGTCGCGGGTAACTATAGCCGATGCTGCCCGCATTGGCGGCTGCGACATTGAAATGTTTTACCGCAAGCTGGAGCCGCTTGGTTTTATAGTTGGCCCCACTGCAACCGGAAGTACCATAACAAACAACACCATGCAGATACCTGAAACTCAAACCACGACAAAGCCGGCTTACCTTGCGCAGCTTCCAGAGCAAAACTTACTTACCCTGGATGTGTGCGAAGATATAGCTACCGGCAACGATCCGTTTCTGAAGATAATGAAAGCGGTAGAGGAAATAGGGGAGAACAATGCCTTGCTGATCATCAACACCTTTGAGCCAACACCACTTATAGCCATCCTGAAAAAGAAAGGCTATAGTTTCTGGTGCGAGATCAAGTCGGTAAATCTGGTGCACACCTACTTCTGGCTGGATGCTGAAACCGGAACTACTGCTGGAGAAACTATAAAATTTGAAACTGGAGGTTTTGAGGATGTGCTGGCACGCTTTGCGGGTAAGATAAAACGTATTGATCTACGCGCCATGGAAATGCCCCAGCCGATGGTTACGATACTTGGTGAGCTTGAAGTGTTGCCGCAACAGGAAGCCCTGTATGTAGTGCATAAACGTGTACCGCAGTTTTTACTGCCACAGCTCGCGGAGCGCGGCTTTAATATAACTATAAAGGAAGTGGACCATAACCAGGTTGACTTACTGATCTATAAATAACCAGACTATGAGCACTGCCACTACTTCCAATTCGCCGGGCAAATGGGTTGTGCTGCCGCATTACGCTTTTGCTGCCCTGGCCTTTGTTGCGCTCAGCATCTTATTGCTGTTCTCTACCGATGCCTTCAGCGGACATTACTTCCACCCGAAACTACTGACCCTAACCCACGTGGCGGTACTTGGCTGGGCAACCATGCTCATTTTCGGGGCGCTGTACCAATTGCTGCCCGTTGTGCTCGAGTGCAAACTATATTCTGAAAAACTGGCTATCTGGGCCTTCGGGTTTTTAGGCGCCGGTACTATACTTCTGGCCTGGTGCTTCTGGCAATTTGAGCTGGGCCATGTCATGCACGTAGCCGCCTGTAGCCTGGTCATCTCTTTTATACTCTTTAACATCAACGTTATCCAGACGGCGAGGCTTGCCCCCAAATGGACCATAGAATCTGATTTTATAGTTACATCGGCTATCTGGTTACTGGTTACTGGTATTGTCGGTCTTATCATGGTGCTGAACTTTACAATGGCTTTTCTGCCGGTAGAACACACGCATTACCTAAAGCTTCACGCACACATCGGTATGGCCGGTTGGTTCCTGCTGCTCATTATAGGGGTAGGGTCCAAACTGATCCCGATGTTTTTGCTCGCACACGCCGAGAGTACTAAAAAACTGAACTGGAGCTATAACCTGATCAATGCCGGGCTGGTGTTCTTCATCTTCGATCATTTGTTCTTCCATACCGCACTGTTGCCGGTTTATGCCGTGTTGGTTGTAGCGGGCATTGTGCTATTCATGATCTTTATTTACGAAACCAGCAAAACACGCCAGCGTCACGACGTGGACCTTGGCATGAAACAGACCTTTTTAGCGCTTGGCTTGTTGCTGTTGCCTATTATGCTGGTATTTATAGTTAGCAGCCAGGTAGCGCTGCCACAGCAGTTGTTGTCAGCAGTTTATTTAGTGTATGGTATCTCGGTTTTCCTGGGTTTTATAACCGCTATTATACTGGGGCAAACCTTTAAAACACTGCCATTTATAGTCTGGATGCATGCGTACGAAGATTATGTAGGCCGTTTTAAAACGCCGCTTCCGAAAGATATGTACAATCATACTATTCAGCGCTGGCAAAACCTGAGTTACCTGATCGGTTATTTACTGCTGGTAACAGGCGTGCTGCTGAACAACCAACAGATCATACTTGCCGGTGCTATCGGCTTTACCATCACATCGTTGCTATACACGGCCAATGTGTTTCAATTGCTAATGCATAAAGTTCAGGAACTAAAACCTTTTTCCTATGGAAACGCAAGTGTCTGAAGACTTCGGAAATGAAGTTTTCGAAACCCTAAAATACATTATAGACCCCGAAGTGGGTATAAATATAGTTGACTTGGGACTGATCTATGGAGTAAGCCTGGATGGCGACCTGCTGGAGATAGAACTGACCCTGACAACACCCGGCTGCCCGATGAGCGGCACTATTACAACTGCTACGGAGCAGATACTTTTAAAACGTTTTCCGAATCTGGATGTAAAAGTAAACTTAGTGTGGTCTCCGGCCTGGTCTACTGAAATGATCACGGAAGAGGGAATGCGACAGTTGGAAGGGAAATAGTACCTTTGCAGCCGTGTTAGTGTTAAAAGAATAAACAGCTTCTCATGTTATCGAAAACAGCGGAATATGCCCTACGTGCCATTGTATACATCGCCCTGAGCGATGCACAAGGGCATAAGGCAGGTATAAAGGAAATTGCAAAAGAGCTGGAATTACCTGCTCATTTTATGGGCAAGATATTACAGGACCTGGTGCGTAAAGGCATTATTGCCTCCATGAAAGGGCCGGGCGGAGGATTTTTTCTGCACCGGACAGCCAGTGAAATAAGCCTGCTCGAAGTAGTAAGTATCATTGATGGCCTGGAAGCTTTCAGGAAGTGTGGAATGGGCATGAAGATGTGTTCTGATCTGCATCCCTGCCCGCTGCACAACGAGATAAAAGCATACCGCGATCAGTTGCTGAAAGTGTTCAGTTCTAAAACGATACAGGACCTGGTAGATGGAATTAATTCAGGTAAGTATTTTATCACCAACCTGCATGAAGATATAGCATCGGCGTAAGATATCAGTGCCAACTATAGTTTAATGCTTAACTATAGATCTGCAGATATGAGAGATTTTGCCTGATCTTTTTATCGCTGAAAACACAGAAAACTTAACCTAACACAAACATACAATCCAGAAATGTTTACTACCCAAACACGGGGCGCTTTCTCTGAAAAACTCAGAGCTATGGAACCTATTGCCCTGCCCGAACAAGAAGAAGCTGCTTTACTTGCTGCTGTGGAAGAGATCCGTGAACTGAAGAAAAAGCATAACGCGGTGGTACTGTCGCATTTTTATATGCCAGCCGAGCTGCAGGTGAAACATGAAGATGGCGGCATTGCCGATTTTGTGGGCGACTCGCTGGGGCTGAGTGTGGCCGCTAAAACCGTGGAAGCGGATTATATTATTTTTTGCGGAGTTAAGTTTATGGCTGAAACGGCTAAGATACTGAATCCTGTGAAACAAGTGTTGCTGCCAAGTTTTGATGCTGGCTGTTCGCTGGCCGAAAGCATTACCGGAGCAGATGTGCGTAAGCTGAAGGAGCAATGGCCGGGCGTGCCCGTAGTGGCTTATATCAATACGTACGCCGAAACCAAAGCCGAAGCCGACATTTGCTGCACCTCGCGCAATGCCATGGATATTGCCCGCTCGCTGGGCGGCGACAAGCTCATCTTTTTGCCGGACCTGTACATGGGCCGAAACCTGCAGACCAAAATAAAAGCGGAAACCGGTAAGGAACTGATACTTTGGGAAGGCAAGTGCGAAGTGCACGAGCAATTCACACCACAGCGCATAACCGGCTTAAAACTGATGTACCCCGAAGCGCAGGTATTGGTGCATTGGGAAGTTCCGGACAATACGGTAACTGAAGCGCTGAAAGGAGCCGGTGGGATAGTTGGCAGCACATCTGATATTATCCGATTTGTTGGCGAGAGCGGTAGCCGCCAGTTTATACTTGGTTCGGAGTGCGACCTGGGGGCAACGCTGCGTGGCATGTATCCACAGAAAGAATTTATAGTTCCATGTATCAAATGTCCGCACATGAAGCAGATAACTATACAACGAACACTGGATTCGCTTCGGGCAATTGGAACGCCACATGAAAAACTTTTCGAAGTAACCCTGGAAGAAGAGATCATCAAAAAAGCCCTTATACCAATTGAACGCATGCTGGCCTTTGCATAAATGGAATCGCTGGAGTATGATTTTGTAGTATTGGGCAGCGGCATTGCCGGGTTAACTTTTGCCCTGGAAGCTGCTGCACATGGCGAGGTGTTGGTTCTCTGTAAAGCTGCATTTTCGGAGACCAACACTGCTTATGCCCAGGGAGGAATCGCGGCTGTACTGAGTGCTACAGATTCTTTTGAGCAGCATGTGCAGGATACCCTTACGGCCGGTGCAGGACTATGCGATGAAGCTGCAGTTCGGTTTATGGTGGAGCGGGCCCCTGCCGCTGTAAAATGGTTGCAGCAGCAAAATGTATTTTTCGATACAGCCCCTGATGAAACTATAGCGTTAGGTCTGGAAGGCGGCCATTCGCACTTTCGGATCGCGCATGTAAAAGACCACACCGGATTAAGTATACAGCAGGCACTAAGCAAAGCAGTTTTCCAGCATTCCCGTATTACCGTTTTAGAACACCACCTTGGCCTGGATCTGCTGACGCAAACTATAGACCAGCAAAAGATCTGTTATGGCATGCAGGTGCTGGATATGGTGAGCTGCAACTATAAATCTATTTTGGCCAAAGCTATAGTTCTAGCAACCGGCGGCTCCGGGCAGGTTTACCAATACACTACCAACCCAACTATAGCCACCGGAGACGGGCTGGCTATGGCACACAGGGCTGGTGCAGTTATCCGGAACATGGAGTTTTTCCAGTTTCATCCCACAGCCCTTTACGACCCGACTTCCAAAGGCACATTCCTGATAAGCGAAGCCTTGCGGGGCGCCGGCGCAGAACTGGTATTGCCGGATGGCACAGCTTTTATGCATCGTTATCATCCGTTGGGCTCCCTAGCCCCCAGGGATGTAGTTGCCCGCGCCGTGTACGAGCAGATGTATCTGCACCATTCCGCATGTTTGTACCTCGATGCCACGCGTTTACCCAATGGTCATCTTCAAATTCACTTTCCGGGTATCTATACCAAATGTAAATCGATAGGCATCGATGCTGCTGTTGAGCTGATTCCTATAGTTCCGGCTGCGCATTACCAGTGCGGCGGCATAGCAACAGACCTACACGGACAAACATCTATAGTTGGGTTATATGCAATTGGTGAGGTAGCTTGTACGGGTGTGCATGGTGCAAACAGGCTGGCAAGCAATTCGCTTTTAGAAGGGGTGGTATTCGGAATAGAAGTTGCCATACATGCCACGTCATCAGAGCCATACTGGTGCCCATCGTTTAAAAGTATAGTCTATAGTTTGCCGGATAACCGGTACGATACAGTGGCGGAAGAAACAAAAACGGAGATACAGCTGTTAATGTGGGAGAACGTTGGTATCGTTCGGACTGCAGAAGAATTATTGCATGCAATTTACAAACTGGCAGAGCTGAAGTTTAGACTAAAGCAGCTGAAAGGTTTTTCGGTGGCGGTGCAGGAAGCTAAAAATTTGCTGACTGTGGCAGAACTGATCCTGAATGCCTGCCTGGACAGAAAAGAAAGCGTGGGCGGGCATTTTGTGGCTTTACAAACTAATTTGCCTGTACTACAGAAGCTTGCAGCATCAGTTTAACTATATGTAACAATATAGAGATGGGGCTGCGTATACAGCGAATAAGTTGCATATCAATAGAATTACTGCTTATTTTGCTCAACCAAATTTAAAATTATCGTGCTGCCATTTAGTATACATACGATACAATTGCCGCTTACAAACCTTGTAGCCGCGTCGCATCACGTTTCTTTAAGCGATGACCTGAACGGCTATTGCCTTAACTTTTTCTCTGCTCCCAAAGACTTTAACAAGTAAGCCGGAACCCCTCCGGCCCCGATTACACCTGCATTTTAGTGCTGCCTGTCTGCTATAGTTTGTAGCGGGTGCTGGCACTAACTGTTTCTGTATTTACTTAATTTCTTACATCTGATATGTTAATCAAACTTAGCGTAAGGCAACTTCTTGCGGTTGCTTTTGCTGTCATATATGCCATTGTTTTTTACCTGGCTTACCAAAATGTAGCCTATTTAGGGTTGCTGGTATTTGTGCTTCCACTGCAGGCAGTTTATATCCACAATATTCGCCAGCCAAAACACTCTATCCTGCGTAACTATCCGCTTTTGGGGTACCTGCGCTACTTTTTCGAGAGCATCCGCCCGGAAATGCGCCAGTACTTTTTTGAGTCTGATCTGGATGGGAAACCGTTTAGCCGTCGGCAGCGCTCTTTAGTATACCAGCGGGCCAAAAACGTGCGCCAAACGGTGCCATTCGGTATGCAGGCCAACAGCCAGGAAAACGGTTTTGAATGGATAGCACATTCCATGTTCCCGGCGCATATAAAGGAAGAGGACCTGCGTGTAACAGTTGGCAGCAGCCGGTGCAGGCAACCGTATAGTGCCAGCATCTATAACATATCGGCTATGAGCTATGGCTCGCTAAGTAAAACGGCTGTTACAGCATTAAGTGCGGGTGCCAAACTGGGCAGGTTTGCACATAACACCGGCGAAGGCGGCGTGAGCCCATTCCATATAGAGGGTGGCGGTGATCTGATCTGGCAGATCGGTACCGGTTACTTTGGTTGCCGCGACAGCCAGGGTAATTTCTCTGAGAAACTATACGAAGAGCAGGTAGCCCATCCGAATATTAAAATGGTGGAGATAAAGTTGTCGCAGGGGGCAAAACCGGGACATGGTGGTATACTGCCTGCTGCCAAAAACACCCCTGAGATCGCAGCTATCCGTAAAGTAGTGCCGCATACTACTGTTGCATCGCCGCCGGCGCACTCTGCTTTCAAAGACCAGTTTACCATGCTGTTGTTCATTGATAAATTAAGAGTATTGTCGAAAGGCAAGCCCATTGGTATCAAGCTTTGTATTGGTAACAAACATGAATTTGAGCTGCTTTGCCAGGAGATGATGCACAACCAGATCTTCCCGGACTTTATAACGATTGATGGAGCAGAAGGAGGCACTGGCGCCGCACCGCTGGAGTTTACTGATAGCCTGGGAATGCCGCTTTACGATGCGCTGTCTTTTGTGCAGGAGATGCTGGTGAAATATAAGCTCAGAAAAGAGATCCGGATTATTGCTGCCGGTAAGATAATTACGGGAGTAGATATTATCAAGGCGATCTCGCTGGGTGCGGATATATGTTATAGTGCCCGCGGAATGATGTTTGCGCTTGGTTGTATACAGGCACTGCAGTGCGATTCCGGTCGTTGCCCGGTTGGTATTGCCACCCAGGACGAAAACCTGTACAAAGGCCTGGATGTGGCTGATAAGCGGGTGCGTGTTGCCAACTTCCATGGCAATACTATAAAATCAACTATAGAAGTTATGGAAGCCTGCGGATTTGGAAGCCTGAACAGTATTACCCCGGATAAGATTTTCAGGAGAGTAGAATCTGGCAAGACGCTGAGCTTTAAAGACATTTATTTTACCCCGGCTGAACCCGGATCTGTACTCTCAAAAGAGCATCAATTTATATTAAACTGAACTTTTATGAACCCCATTTATCTAACCGAAAAAGATCATGAACGCCTGCACAGCCTGGTGCAGTTGCAACGCCAGACAGTTGGCGCTGCCGCTGTAGAAGGGTTGTGTAAAGAGCTGAAGCGCGCAAAAGTGGTAGCCTCAGAAGAAGTGCCGACTGATGTAGTAACTATGAATTCTGTAGTACGCCTGAAAGACCTGAAAACCGGGAATGAGATGGAGATAACGGTAGTGTACCCCAAAGACGCTGACCTGAATGCCCGCAAGATCTCTGTGCTGGCTCCGGTTGCAACGGCTATACTGGGTGGCAAAGTTGGCGACGAAGTAGAGTGGCCGGCCCCGCAGGGAATGCTGTCTTACAAAATAGAATCTATCCTTTACCAGCCCGAAGCTGCCGGTGATCTGTATTTATAGTCTGGTAGTTTCAACTATAGTTTTATAGTTGAAAAGCCCAAAGCCACTGATGATCGGTGGTTTTGGGCTTTTATAGTTTACGAGAATCTATTCTACTAATGCCCTCGCTCGCGTCCCGAGAGTGTGAGTTATCCCGCTGACTCTGGCCGCGTTGCTAATGCTATTATGTGATATGCCGCAAGTTTAGCGATAGCGCAACTTGTGGCTATAAATGAGGCCAGTTTGTAACTGGCGCTCAAACTGGCGGTATGGACGGAGCTTTATAGTTTATAAATTGGTAGCAACCGGCTTTCTAGGGCAGCAAGTGCTTTGTTGCGATAGCTGTTCTGTTTCCGGGCATGTGTTTTTCGCACAGTTGTTTTGTTTCGTTTCTTGCTGGTCCAGCTGCTCTTTTAACTGGTTAAGCTGTTTACCGAAAGCATAGATGTACATTGATTCCATGGTGTTGTTTTTTTATCTGTTTAAGATCTGTTACACCAAGATGACGGACAGACAACATAAAAGACGCAACCGGGTTACAGCTTTTTATAGTTGGCTGAAACTATAGTTTACTGAGGTCTTTTCTTGGTGCCACGGGTTGGTACAGCTGCCAGCGGGTCATCGGGCCAGAAGTGTTTGGGGTAGCGCCCGCGCAGGTCTTTCCGCACATCAAAATAGCCGCTGGTCCAGAAGCTGCGCAGATCGCGGGTAACCTGCACGGGCCGTGAAGCCGGGGAGAGCAGATGTATGAGCAAAGGCACCTTGCCACAACCAATACGCGGCGTATCCAGCATCCCGAAAACTTCCTGCAAACGCACGGCAAGCACGGGTGTAGTTGGGTCGGTATAGTCTAAGGCAATGCGGGAGCCGCTTGGTACTTCCAGGTGCGTTGGTGCGAGCCGGTCCATTACCTGCCGCTGCTCCCAGCTCAAATTCGAAAGCAGCATTTCATTAAAGTCCAGCCTGGCTACCTGTTCTATAGTTCGTAAACCAACCAAATGCGGCAGCAGCCATAGTTCCATCGTTTCTTCCAGCGCTTTATCTGATACATCCGGCCATAGTTCCGGAGACAGTTGCTGCAGGAAAACTAGGCGTTGTCGTGTTTTTAAAGCCTGCTCTGACCATGGAAGTTTTTCGATACCTTTTTCTTGAAACGCCTGCAAAAGTATAGCCGCTACCTGCTCAGCATCTGGGTTTGGCTGGTTGGTTTCCTGTAGTATTAGGGCGCCTAAGCGGGTAATTTTCCGGGCTGTAACTCTGCCGGTGGCTTCATCAAATTTAACCTCATCCAATTCTTCCAGTTGCGCTGTGAAATGCTCCAGTAACTCCGATTTGTTGAGTGGTGCTGCCAGCAATACACGTGGCTGGTTTCCGATCTCCAGGTGCGCTATACTATAAAACTCTGCTTCGCCGAAAAGCTCTGTTGGCAAAGCTGCCCGCTGCCCTGTTACCAGTCTTACCCGTCCTGAAGATTCGCGTTGGGCCAGGCGGTCTGGGTAGGCAAGCGCGGTTAAAATACCGGCAGTATCAGGTTTTATAGTTTCGTTGGTAGCGCGGGTGCGTTGCATCAGGTGTTGGGCCTGTTCTCGTACACGGCGCAGGGCATTTTCGTCGAGCACAAAGCCCGGAATGGGTGGTCGTTTGCCGGTTAAGATCTCCAGGCGTAGTGGCAGGTCTGGCAATGCATTTCCGCGCCCGGTTTCCAGCTGTTTCAGTATGTCCTTTTCAGATAACAAAGCTGCCAGAGCGCAGGCGGTAGCACCAAACCCAAACTCCTTGCCGCGAATAACCAAATGCCCGAGTCGTGGAGATAGCCCCAGCGAAGCAATGGCTTTTCCGTGGGCTGTGGCATTTCTGTTAGTATCTATAGCTTCAAGACGAAGTAACAGATCACGGGAGAGGGCCATGGCGGCGGCAGGAGGAACATCAAGCCAGTTTAAAGCAGCAGCATCTTTCACGCCCCACATCGCCAGTTCCAAAGCCAGTCCGGTCAGGTCTGCTTCGCAGATCTCAGGGTTTTGCCTTTGTGCTAACTGCAACTGGTCGGCATTGGACCAAAGCCTGTAACATACCCCGGGGCCCAAACGCCCGGCACGACCACGACGCTGATCAGCCGCCGCTTTTGAAACAGCTATAGTTGCCAGTGTGGTAAGCCCGGTGCGAGGCACGAATTTAGGAACCCGCGAATAGCCACCATCGATCACTATTTTTACACCTTCAATGGTTAAGCTGGTTTCGGCGATGCTGGTAGCGAGTACTATTTTGCGCCTGCCTTTTGGTGCAGGCTGTATGGCTGCCATTTGTTTTGAAAGCTGAAGGTCGCCGTGCAGGATATGAAGATCTATAGTTGGAGCCAGTTTACCTTCCAGTTGGGTAGCTACTCTTCGCATTTCGCCCATGCCCGGCAGAAATACCAGTAAATCGCCTTCAGGTTCATCGGTGAGCGCTTTCCGGATCGCTTTTGGTACCAGGTTGCCCAAACGCTCTGCAGGCCAGTTACCTGCCCCAGCCACTTCTGATGGGGAGAGATAATACGTTTCGACAGGGTATTGACGGCCTTCGCTGGTGATAACAGGTGCATCCAGCCACTTGCCAATCGTTACAGCATCTAATGTCGCACTCATCACTAATATTCGCAGATCAGGGCGTAGCTCAGCTTGTGCATCCAGGGCCAGGGCTAAACCCAGGTCAGCCTGCAGATTACGCTCATGAAACTCATCGAAAATAATGGCTGCTATCCCTTCCAGTGCCGGGTCGTCCTGTATCAATCGGGTAAGTATCCCTTCGGTTACAACTTCCACTCTCGTCTTATTCGAAACCACATGCTCCATACGCACCCAATACCCTACGGTCTGGCCAAGCGGCTCATTCATCAGGTCAGACATGCGCTGTGCTGCTCCGCGGGTAGCTAAACGTCGTGGCTCCAGCACCAGTATCTTCCCATCGTTTCGCCAGACGGCTTCGAGTAATGCGAGTGGCACAAGCGTAGTTTTACCGGCACCTGGCGGCGCCTCAAGCACAACCCGGGTGTTGGTTTCCAGGGCAGCAAGCAGGCGGGGCAGGGCTTCCTTAACAGGTATGTCAGGTAAGCTTTGTAGTATAGTTGTTGGCGACATTACCTGCAAAGTTCAGAAATCTAATGGAGAAAGCTATAGTTAAATGGGGAGGTGTGGCAATCTGTTAAACTATAAAAAACAAAAACCGCCCGGATCTCTCCAGGCGGTTTTTTATGAGCAAGTAGCAAATATGGTTTATTTCTTTTTCTTTTTTTCAGCTCTTCTGAAATAGAAAGTGAGAACAGTTAAGGCTGTCAGAAATATGAATAATTCAAGCATTCCCATAAGATCACTTTTGCATTAGTTGAAGTTAACTTACTGATACTTTATCCACTTCAAGTGCATCGTTCTGTTTGCGAAGCTTGCTGTGTTTGCGACCATACAAAAAGTAAATAGCAACACCAATTGCCATCCAGATAATAAGGCGCATCCAGGTATCCCAACCCAGGTTTACCATCATGTAACCGCAGATCAGGATACCAAGAACCGGAACAAGCGGCACAAAAGGAGTCTTGAACGGACGCTTTAACTCAGGACTCGTACGGCGCAACACTATAATACCGGCGCATACAATCACAAATGCCAGTAATGTACCGATACTTACCAGTTCACCCAGCAAGCCAATAGGAAAAATACCAGCTATAACAGCCGCTACCAAACCTGTAATGATCGTAGTTACATAAGGCGTATTGAACTTAGGATGTACTTTACCAAATAAGGCAGGTAATAAGCCATCGCGGCTCATTGCAAAGAAAATCCGTGGCTGCCCCATCAACATTACCAATACAACTGAGGCCAGACCAGCTACAGCACCCACACCGGTAAAAAAGTATAACCAGCTAAGCGCCGGACCAGCAGCCTGAAGTGCCACCAATACCGGATCCGGAACGTTCAGCATTTTGTAAGGTACAAGGCCAGTCATAACCAACGACATCAGAACGTAAAGGAGCGTGCAAATACCAAGGGACGTTAACATACCAATAGGCATATCGCGCTGAGGATTTTTTGCTTCCTGTGCAGCCGTACTTACAGCATCAAAACCAATATAAGAGAAGAATACTATAGCCGCACCAGCCACTACACCCTGCCAGCCGTAGCGTGTGGCGCCATCAATCAATACTTCTTTTTCAGGGATGAAAGGAGTCCAGTTAGAAGGGTCGATGTATTGAAAACCAAAAGCGATTACCAGCAATACGATAGCAACTTTCACGATAACGATGACATTGTTGAATTTGGCAGATTCCTGAATACCGATTACCAGTAAGGCCGTCATGACAAGTATAAGTACTATAGCCGGGAGGTTGATAAAAGAACCGGTTGCAGTAAAGGAGTTGCCATCGTAAGCAAGTGGGGCAGCCGCAATAGCAGCCGGTACAGTTATGCCGATCGATTTCAGAAGGCTTACAAAGTTACCGCTCCAGCCCACAGCCACCGTAGCCGCGCCAAATAGGTATTCGAGTATCAAATCCCAGCCGATGATCCAGGCTATAAATTCGCCCAGTGTAGCATAACCATAGGTATAAGCGCTACCGGCAATCGGTATCATGGATGCAAATTCGGCGTAGCACAAGCCGGCGAACAAACAGCCAAGCCCGGCAATTAAAAAGGAGATAACAATTGCAGGACCCGCAGCATTTGCAGCAGCTGTTCCGGTAAGTACAAAAATACCCGCTCCAATAATGGCACCTACGCCCAGCATGGTAAGGTTAGTAGCGGTCAGGGTACGTTTAAGTCCGTGCTCCCCGCTCTCTGATTCTTTGATCAGTTTATCGACAGATTTTGTCGCGAAAATATTATTAGACATGTAAGTAACTATAGTTAGGTAAATAGATAGGTAATGCCATTCCAGAAGAAAAAGCAAAAAAGCTGCGTACACACTTTAGCTATAAAGTATGGCAGGGTGATCTATCAGGCGTAACTATAAACTAGGGAGCGTTGGGGAGAATCCGGAAGCGGATGGTGGCAGATGCAAAAGCCAGTAAAGCCTTTACAGTTTTTTTACCTACATAAGAGGTTTGCGGCCTTGTGAGCTGGAAAACAGTAGTGAAAAGATGTGAATAGGATTCAACATGGCTGGAAACAACCTGTGTATTCGATTGCTCCGTCCAGGCAACCGGGTGGCTTTTCTCTTCTGAAGTTAACTTTTCGTTGTTCTCGAAAGCTGAACTATAGATGTACGTTGCTTTTGCGGGTTGTTTATGCAGCGTAACTGAAACAGAAAAGCAAAACATAGCAGCCCACACCAGCAGGAGCAGTGTTGTAGCTATGTTTTGCTTCTGTTTTAACATATTAAACTACCAACTATAGCTGGTGCTTGCCTAATTTGCTGTTCCGGTAACCGTACACAAAGTATAGCAGCAACCCAAACGCCAGCCAACCCAGGAAACGGGTCCAGTTTGTAATGCCAAGCTCCGTCATCAGGTACAGGTTTGTAAGTAAGCCAAGCACAGGTATCAGCGATAGGTTTTTAGTGAAAGAAAGTATCGTCATGATAACCGCTATGATAATAAAGCCAAGCAAAGGTAACTTGTGCTGAAACTCTTCCCAACCGCCTTCTGTACTCAGATAAGTTGCCATAGCTTCGCCGTTGTAAATGTACAGGATGATCAGCAGGCCGATCAGAATTAACGGCAATACAAATTTTGCATTGATATAAGGTACTCTAAAACCTTTATGTGCTGTGTCAAGCTCTTTCTGCTTTTCATCCATTACCAGGATACCACCACACACAAGCACAAACGCAAATAAAGTACCGATACTTGTCAGGTCAGTTACTTCGGTCAGGTTCATGAATAGGGCAGGCACTGCTACCACAAAACCAGTAACTATAGTTGCAAACCACGGTGTTTTATGTTTCGGGTGGATGCTGGAAAATATCTTTGGCAACAAACCGTCGCGGCTCATGCTCATCCAGATACGTGGCTGGCCATACTGGAAAACCAAAAGTACGCTGGCCATAGCAACTATAGCACTTACGGCAACTATACCGGCCATCGCATCCAGGTTAACGCTCGAGAACACAAACGCCAGTGGGTCGCCAACTGCCAGTTCGTTGTAAGGTACCATGCCGGTAAGCACCAGCGACAGAATAACATAGAGTGTCGTACAGATGATCAGAGCCAGGATCATGGCACGTGGCAGGTCACGCTGCGGGTTCTCACATTCTTCAGCAGTAGTAGAGATCGCATCGAAACCGATATAGGCAAAGAACACAGCCGATACCCCTTTCAGGATGCCGGAAATACCATTTGGTGCAAATGGAGACCAGTTATCGGTATTCACATAAAAAGCACCTACCGTAATAACCAGCAGTATAACGATAAGCTTAAGCAACACCAGCAGGTTAGCCGTACGCTTCGATTCTTTGATACCAATGTAAACCAGGTATGTGATGAGAACCGTGATACCTAAAGCAGGAATATCAGCTACCAGTTTTATACCGGCTATAGATGGTGCATTTAGCCAGGCAAGGTAAGCCTCCTGCAGGTAGCCAGGCAGGTCGGTAAGTGCTTTGCCCTGTGCCAGTTGAGCCGAAACTTCTGTAAAACCACGCGATGCGCTCAGATAATCCATGGTCAGATATTCGGGCATGCCGATGCCAACGCCCGTAAGCACAGCTGTAAAGTAATCAGACCACGAAATAGCCACCGCAATGTTACCAATGGCATATTCCATCAGTAAGTCCCAGCCAATGATCCAGGCTACTAACTCGCCAAAAGAGGCATAGGCATAGGTATAAGCACTGCCAGATACCGGTATGGAAGATGCAAACTGCGCATAGCAAAGAGCCGAAAAGCCGCAGGCAATTGCCGTGAAAATGAACAGGAGCGATACACCCGGGCCACCGGCTGCACTGGCATTACCGATAGTACTGAAAATACCGGCACCGATGATAGCTGCAATACCAAACGAAACAAGGTCCTTCAGCTTAAGGGTACGTACAAGGTTAGTGCCCTGTATGTTGTCGTCGAGTTGATAATCTGCCAGTAGCGCTGTTCCGCTTTTTCGTCGGGTAATGTTCTGTAGAAATTTACGCATGTAGTAATAGGTGTAGTTTAGCCATCTGCTGATGGATAGGTTGTTGTTTGGTGTCGGTAAAGTTATCGTCTGTGACCTGTGCAAATATTTACAGCCACATCCGGATAAAAGCTGATTGCGCGCCGCTTTTGAACCTGATTGGCGGGCAAGCAACATAGCAAGATACTAATAGTTAAGAACCTGCCAATAAAAAACCCTTAAAAAAGCAGCACCCATCGCTTCATAAACTATAGTTTAAGAACGCCTAACTATAGTTTATGAAGCGACATGAAAGCTTATAGTTTAAGCCATTATGCGCTTAAGCTCAGGTAATTTTACAGGCCTGATAACGAGCGGCACTTTCTCAACTTTAACAGAACTGGAATCCAGCCCAAACCATTTGCTTTCGGAGCTGGTGTATTTTTTTATGTTGAAGTACCATTCCATGATCAGGCGGTTCTTAAAGGGCAGGTCGTTTTCGTAAGACAGGAATTTCTCTAGCACTACAAACCGAAAATCGCCTATCAGGTTATGCTTGCTCAGGGAGTCGTAACGGCTGGTGATATCTACCTCGCCATCTGCCACCAGTTCTTCCACCACTTTCCTGAAAAACATATTTATACGCTGCTCTACCCTGAAACCAAGTTTAAAGTCTATCCGGATCACGGTCGGGTCCAGTTGCTTTACTTTGTACTCGGTGGTATAAGGCTGATCAGTGGTTTCCACGTGCACAAACCAGTAAATATCAGCACGTTTCGGTCGTTTCTGAAAGATAGAGTATATCACCTTTGTTTCCACATCTTTTGGTTTGGGCGCACTTGTCATAAACACCAGATGTGTGGTGTATTTTGGTATTGTGTCGTCGGCGCTCAGTTCTTTCAGGGCTGGCAGGTGATCTTTCAGGCGTACATATTCGGCCAGGCTGCGCTTAATGTAAAAGGCTTTTATCCAGATGTACATTACCACAAGCAACAAACTGGCTATCAGCACCGACACCCAGCCACCTTGCGTAAACTTGCTCAGGTTAGCTACCATAAAGGATGTTTCTATAGAAAGGTACACCGCTAAAAACAGGATAACTGCCACCCATGACTTATAGCGAACGCGCAGGAAATAACTCATCAGGATAGTAGTAGACAACATCGATAAGGTAATGGCCATGCCATAAGCTGCCTCCATGTGCTCCGACTCGCGGAAGTATAGAACGATGCCCACACAACCCAGGTAAAGCAACCAGTTTATACTTGGCACATACAACTGACCCTTCTGGTTGGTAGGGTACACCAGCTTAACACGAGGCCACAAATTCAACCGGATCGCTTCTGAGATAAGAGTAAAAGACCCTGAAATGAGCGCCTGGCTGGCAATTATGGCGGCTATAGTTGCAATGGCAATACCAATGATCAGGAACCACGAAGGCATAATGCCATAAAAAGGATTTTCACGGATCGCGCTTCCTTCCTGTGTCATCAGCCAGGCGCCCTGGCCCAGGTAGTTTAGTAAAAGGCATAGTTTCACAAATCCCCAGCTTAGCCTTATGTTTGGACGGCCGCAATGCCCCAGGTCTGAGTAAAGCGCTTCGGCACCGGTCGTACACAGGAAAACGGCACCCAGCACCCAGAACCCGTTCGGGTAATTTACCAGCAGGTTATAAGCGTAATAAGGATTAAGGGCATTAATGATCTCGGGATGTTCTACCAACGACAACGCGCCCAAAACACCCAGCATAGTAAACCACAAGAACATGATCGGTCCGAACGCTTTGCCCACTATCTCGGTACCAAAACTCTGCATCAGGAAAATGAGGGTCAGGATGGTGATAACTATAGGCACAGTCGGGATATCCGGATACAGGATGCGAAGGCCTTCGATGGCAGACGAAACTGAGATAGGAGGCGTAATGATACCATCGGCCAGCAAGGCAGCACCCCCGATCATGGCCGGAACTATAAGCCAGGGTGCTCGGCGGCGGATAAGCGTGTAAAGCGAAAAAATACCACCTTCGCCGTTGTTATCAGCCTGCAGCGTTAAGAAGACATACTTTATAGTTGTCTGTAAGGTCAGGGTCCAGAAAACGCAGGAAATACCGCCATACACCAACGCCTGCGTAACAGGTGCGCCACCCAGTATCGCCTTCATTACATAAAGCGGTGAGGTGCCGATATCGCCGTAAATAATGCCAAGGGAAATTAAAACACCAGCCGTGGAAGCAGCGCTTCCTTTAGAAAGGTTACTCATTTAAAGAACAATAAAACTGACATTGGATAAAGCACCGGGCACAGTTGCATGCACCGGGCACCCCGTATAGTTAATGGAAATAGTTGAATAGGAATGATCTACACTTGTTTGGGGGTTGCCAAACGCTGCTTCACTATAGTATAAACCGGCGGCAGCAGCGATACCCCGATAATACCCAGCACCAGCAGCGAGAAGTTAGACCTGATGCCCGGCAGGTTTCCGAACAGATACCCGATCAGGATAAAGAACACCACCCACACAAAAGCGCCCACCACGTTAAAGATCAGGAATCGTTTATAGTTCATGTTGCTCATGCCGGCCACAAAAGGGGCAAACGTACGCACAATAGGCACAAAACGGGCATAGATTATAGTTCGGCCACCATACTTCACATAAAACTTCTCGGCCTGGCGCAGATGCGACTGGCGCAGGAACCAGTAATCTTTGTTGTAAATGGTTCGCCCGAACTTATGCCCGGTCAGGTAATTAAAAGAGTCGCCGAGGATGGCCGCAACTATAAGCAAACCCATCAGGTACCACACATTTAAGCCCGAAGCAGGCAGGGCAGCAAGCGCACCCAGCGCAAACAGCAGCGAGTCGCCGGGCAGAAAAGGCGTAACCACCAAACCTGTTTCGCAGAAGATGATAAGGAACAGGATCAGGTAGATCCATTTTTCATATTGATTTAGCAGATCTACCAGGTGCTGGTCTATGTGCAATATAAAGCTGATGAGGTGCTGAATAAGCTCCATAAAATTTAAACTATGAGATACAGGTAAGGAATAGTCTTAGCCGGATTGGCTCTGACAACTATAGGTAAGGCTGCAAGTACTAATGAAGTTAAGGCCCGGCCGTGAAAATGGTATGAAGGCCGTTATCAGATTTTGAAGAAGAATGCGAAACCAAAACCTGTTGTTCGCTTAGGAAGGTTAAGGGCGATAACTTTAGCAGGCTCTGAGCTATAGTTGTGAATAGTGTTTCGTCGAGTAGCGGTAAAGCTTCCGGGTCAGTGTAGTTAATTTCCTGGAAAAGGATGGCAGCTAGTGTATTGTTCTCGGATGCAACCTGTTGATTTGCAGAATATTGAGAAATACAGGTTAGTGGAGAAGCCTGTGAAGCTAAAGCCAGCACACTGCACCACAACAATAACAACAACACCTGAAGTTTTTTCATCATTAAGCAGCCCAAGCCAAATAAGTCCGCAAAGGAATAGAGTAGGACTATCTAAAACAACACATCCGTTAAAAGATTTTTTATAGCTGCGGTTTTCAAATAGTTTATAAAGAATAAGTTCTGGCCATAAAAAGTTTAAAATTGTGCCTTTCAGCCCTGGTTTTATTTTGCAGGCTTGCAAACTGTAGCTAATTTGGAGCAATATTTATCTAACACTTACATGTCTACAACTAAATCTAAACACCCTAAAGGACTCTACTACCTGTTCTTTTCTGAGATGTGGGAGCGTTTCGGCTTCTACCTCATGCTGGCCATTTTCTTCCTGTACATGATCGATGCGCAGAACGGCGGTCTTGGCTTATCTAAAGAGAATGCTTCGGATATTTTTGGTACGTTCATCGCGTTTGTGTACTTAACTCCTTTTGTGGGCGGCTTGCTTGCCGACAGGGTGCTGGGCTACAGGCTTTCGATCTCGATAGGAGGTATACTGATGGCTATTGGCTACATCGGGCTGGCATTGCCCGGCGATCTTGCTATGGTTGCTGCCCTGGGCCTGATCATTATTGGTAACGGTTTCTTTAAGCCGAATATCTCTACGTTGCTGGGTGGCTTATACTCAGCACCAGAGTACCAGGAACAGAAAGATACCGGTTATAACATCTTTTACATGGGTATAAACCTGGGTGCTTTTATCGCGCCTTTCGTGGCTTCGTACCTGCGTAACAACTTTGGCTGGGGCTATGCGTTTGCGGCTGCCGGTGTAGGTATGTTGCTGGGTGTTGTCATTTTCTGGATGGGTAATAAACATTACAAAGAGGCCGATGTTCGCAAGCCTGCCGCCTCCAACGACATGTCGCTGATGCGTATTTTTGGTATCGTGATTTTGCCTGCTGTAATTGCGGGGGTGTTGGGCTGGGTACTTATCCCAGGCGATATTTTCGGTTCTAACTCTACGGATGCGTTCATTTTTGGTGCTATTCCGATCATGGTGTTCTATGGCTCACTTTGGGCACGTGCCTCTGCAGAAGATAAAAGACCAATAGCGGCGCTGCTTTCTATTTTTGCCGTGGTTATCGTATTCTGGGCGATATTTAAACAGAACGGTACAGCACTTACCACCTGGGCCGAGTACTATACCGACCGCAGCATGGCAGAAGGTTTAACCGGACCTGCGGGTGCAATTGGCATGGTGCAGGAAGTTGACCAGAGCACGGCCACTGTTCCGGATTATGACCAGAACTTTAGAGCGAGAACTGATGCGGAAGGCAAAGTTATCACCAAAGAGGGCGTTGCGCCATACTTGAATAACCTGCAGGAAGAGCGTTGGCCGCAGGAAGGCGCACCATTAAAGCTCATCTCGACAGAACTGTTCCAATCTATTAACCCATTCTTCGTGATCCTGCTTACGCCATTGGTGGTGTGGTTCTTCGCGTTTCTGCGCAAGCGTGGCAAAGAGCCATCAACGCCTGCTAAAATTATGTGGGGACTGGTAATTACGGCTATGAGTACACTGGTTATGGTGGGTGCTGTGTTTGCCAGCATGAACGGTGCCGAGAAAAGCTCTGCCTTGTGGCTGGTTGGTTCGTACGCTGTTATTACGGTAGGGGAGCTGTTTCTGAGCCCGATGGGTCTGTCGCTGGTTTCGAAACTGAGCCCGCCACGCTTAACGGCCCTGATGATGGGTGGCTGGTTCCTGGCTACTTCTATCGGTAATAAACTATCGGGTGTGCTGGCTAGTATGTGGGATAAATACGACCACAAAGCGTACTTCTTCCTGGTGAACTGTGCCGGGTCGTTACTAGCAGCATTTGCCATCTTCCTGATGCTGAAGTGGCTGCGCCAGATCGTGCATGCCCACACCGGCAAAAGCTAACATTACTGAACTATAGTTTGAGATCGCTCGGACATTCATCCGGGCGATTTTTTCTTTTGCAGATGTAACTTATAGTTGCTAACTAACACCAAACTATAGTGCGCGTAAACAGATTGTTTTTAAGCAAACCTATAACTATAGACCTGTGCAACAAACCTTAGTATCTGCTGCTGAACATGGCTGGGAATGGATCGATATAGAAAACCCGAATGCAGAAGAGATGCAGGAACTGGCCCAGAAATATGGCCTGCACCCGGCATCAGTACGCGACTGTCTGCAGCCGGAACACCTTCCTAAGTATGAGGTCGCGAACAACATTGTGTTCATCATCACCCGTATTTTTGATACCAAAGCCCACCGGGAAGCAGACACTATTCAGGAGCTTACAAATAAAGTATCCATCTTTTACCACGAGAACTTTGTATTTACCATACACCGCCAC
Source organism: Pontibacter populi (assembly GCF_040278685.1). Taxonomy (NCBI): domain Bacteria; kingdom Pseudomonadati; phylum Bacteroidota; class Cytophagia; order Cytophagales; family Hymenobacteraceae; genus Pontibacter; species Pontibacter populi. The sequence goes on along the minus strand of NZ_JBEOKT010000003.1, from coordinate 162,929 downwards.
CCGGTTGATTTTATTGCGGAAGTAAAAGAAAAATACATTGATACAGGGCTGATCAAAACCTCGTCGGGCTTGCTTACACGCCTGGTTCGCTCTGCGTTCCGGACCTTTGATGACCCGGCAGATAAGCTGGCAAACGACCTGGATTACTACGAGACCAAAACGTTTCTGCAGTCAAAACCTGTCTCGCTTACGAAAGGCCTATACCACTTAAAACGCAAAGTAGGGGTGTCTAAAAGGGTGCTGAAATTATCTGAAGTGATACTGGATAACCTGAAACTGCTGAACCTGACACCCACCGAAATGCAGGATATGCAGGATCTGCACGTGCACATGGTAACGCTCTACGACGAGCTGAATGACAGCACGAATCACCTGGTCAATACCTATATATCGCTCTCATCCCAGAAAACAAACGAAGTGATGCGGGTACTTACCATCTTCTCGGTGTTCTTTATGCCGCTCACGTTTATAGTTGGTATCTATGGCATGAACTTCGAATTTATGCCCGAGCTGCATTCTGTTTATGGTTACCCAACTGTAATTCTGGCGATGGCCCTGATCACGCTGGTGGTTTATCTCTGGTTCCGGCGCAAAGGCTGGCTATGATTGATAAAGGTCAATGCTATAGTTGACACAGGTCATTATTTGGGTAAGCTTTGTGGTCTACTTTTGTACCGTGAAGGAAGTATTGGCATAAGAGCCAGTGCTTACATTACAACCCAGGTAAACCATGAAAAACTTTTTTGTTTTAACGCTGATGGCCATTATGTTGCTGCAAACCTTCAGTAAGGTTGTAGTGCTCGTGGATTTCCAGGCGAACAAGGAGTATATCATGGAGTTTCTGTGTATAAACCGCGATAAGCCCGAACTGGAGTGCGAAGGGAAATGCCAGCTCACCAAAAAGCTGAAAGCCCAGCACGATACAGATAAGCAGGCCAATGAACGCGGACAGAAACAGGAAGTGCAGGTAAACCTGTATTGCCAAAGCTTGCCTGTATTTACGTCCTATTCTCCGATAGCTATAGTTTCCTTTCTCTCAAACTATAGTTTCAGCCATACTTCCGTAGCTTACCATAGCATCTTTCATCCGCCCAAAACTATAGTTTAATCTTCCGGCGTGTGCGCCGCTATTACTTCTGAGCACAGTTTATTCCTGTTGCCCTTCTCTTTGCGCACGCTAAAAGTTTTGATTAAACTATAAATTCTGCTTCCATGAGAAGTTTATTGCTATATGCTATGAGCCTGCTGGTTCTATGCCAACCGGCTTTTGGCCAAACTATAACCAAAGGCCAGGTAATTGATGCCTTAACAAAAGAGCCGCTTTACGGTGTAACTATACGCACCACCCAATCAAAGACCGGAACTATAACCGGAGCCGATGGTACCTTTAACCTGCCAGCAACTGTAGTTTCCGACTCATTGGTGTTCTCCTACATTGGGTATGATGCCCAGAAAAAGCCCCTGAAAAAAGATGGATTGTTGGTGCAATTACAACCATCTGCTAACCAACTAGGTCAGGTAGTAGTTTCTGCGAGTCGTGATGCTGCTTTGCGTACCGAAACGCCTGTTGCCATCAGTGCCATCTCGAAAGAAGTATTGCTGGAAACCAAGGTAGTGTCGCTGGAACAGGTGCTGAACAAGGTGAGTGGGGTGTATATGGTAAACCTGGGCAACGAGCAGCACACCATGGCCATTCGCCAGCCGATCGGGTACAAAAGCCTGTTTTTGTATTTAGAAGATGGCATCCCGATACGCACAACCGGTAATTTTAACCACAACGCCCTGATCGAGATAAACATGGGGGCGCTGCGCAACATTGAAGTGATACGTGGGCCGGCATCGTCGCTGTATGGCAGCGAAGCTATAGGTGGCGCCATCAACTTTATAACCCAGGCTCCGGCCCGGATTTTTACGGCCAGACTACAGGCCGAGGGCAGCGACAAGGGCTACCGCCGCACCGATTTCAGTGCATCAAACACAATTGGTAAAATGGGGATATATGTGTCAGGATACTATGCAGCCCAGCGCAATGGCATTATAGAGCACAGCGATTTCGATAAGCTGGCGCTTACTCTTCGGGCAGATTATACCTTCAATCCAAGCACAAAACTTATCTCCTCAGCTAGTTTTATTGATTACCAGACCGACCAGACAGGTGGACTTGACAGCACCCGTTTTTACAGCAAAGAATACAGCAGTCTGCATACGTTTACTTACCGCAAAGTAAATGCCCTGCGCCTGAGAACGACCTTAGAACAGAACTGGAACGAGCAGCAAAGCACACAGGTAACTGCCTTCTACCGCAACAATGCCATCGGCCAGAATCCTTTTTATGCTATCAAAAACATAAAAGATAACCCGCTTAAAGCGAAAGGGGAGATAAACGAAGACGCTTTCCAGAGTTTCGGGTTGATTGCGCAGCACAAAATACGTTTTCCGTTCCTGAATGCGCAACTAATAAGTGGCTTAAGCGCAGACTATAGCCCGGCCACTTACAAAGCGGAACTGATCGACATTGACCGTAGCGAAACCGGCAAGTACACCAACTATAGCCAGACCGGCACATTGCTGACCAACTATAAGGTAGACCTGCTGAACACTGCTGCCTATAGCCAGTTTGAGATCAACCCACTGGAAAGACTGAAAGCTGTGGCCGCCCTGCGCTACGACCGCCTTGATTTTACATTTGATAACCACCTGGAGCCGGGCGCTTTTACAGGTACCCCTGATGAGAAGAACGGTTTCAAAAGCCTTACTCCAAAACTCGGTCTTACTTATGACCTGGGCAGAGACATGGGCGCATACAGCAATTATAGTGTAGGTTTTACACCACCCCAGATAACAGAACTATACCGAGGCGTGCAGGTACCAACCCTGAAACCAGCGAACTATAACAACTACGAACTTGGCGGCTGGATCAGTTTTGCCGATACCAAAGGCTACCTGGATGTAAGTGTGTACCAACTGGATGGCCGTAACGAGATCGTATCTGTGAAGCTGGAAGATGGCTCTTATGAGAATCAGAACGCAGGGAAAACCCGTCACCGTGGTGTAGAATATACTTTGAAATATGCCCCTGTCGAGAGCCTGACTTTCCGGTTTAGTGGTACCAATGCCAAACATACTTACATAGAATATACAGAGAAAGGTGCCGAATTTGGAGGCAAGGAAATGGCTACGGCTCCGCGCTTTATCAGCAATACTGAGGTAAACTTTAAGCCGACAACTATAAAAGGGCTGCGCCTGGGCCTGGAGTGGCAACACATGAGCAATTATTATCTTGATGCTGCCAATTCTGAAAAATATGCCGGCTACAACCTGCTGAATGCACGTGTAGGTTACACGCTAAGCGGACTGGAACTATGGATAAACCTACTGAACGTGACTAACGAACTATACGCCACTACTGCCGACAAGAATGCCTGGGGCAAAAGCTACCGACAAGGCGCACCGAGAACCCTGCACCTAGGGCTTGGCTACACTTTCGGAGCCAGAACTAAATAAAAAATAAACCGCACGATCATGACACGTTCATTTAACATACTTTATACTTTAATCCTGGGGGCACTGCTTTTTGGTACCGCTTGTAGTCAATCCGGAAAACCAGAAACAAAGGCATCAGCTAATGAAGTATCCGCACCAGCTGTAAAAATCTCTGAAGAAGGCCTATCCGCATCCTGCCCTTACCTGACGAAAGATAACAAAGGCAATATGGTGCTGAGTTGGGTACAGGCTATAGATACGACCGGTAATTACCTGATGGCTTATGCTGTTTCGGATGACGCTGGTAAGACCTTTGGCAAAGCACAAACTATACCCACAACCAAAGGTGTGCACCCGCACGACGAGAACCTGCCCAAAATACTTTTCCGGAAGAATGGAGATATTATAGCGATGTTCCCGGTCAGTAACCCGAACCCAAAGAACAGCTATGCCGGATTGGTTTTTTATACGCAGTCGTTTGATGGTGGTAAGAACTGGACCGAAGCAAAGCAACTGGCTGAAGACACTATAAACAGCATTGACGAGCGTTATTTTGATATGGAAGTATTGCCAAACGGAGAAGTAGGCGCTATCTGGCTCGACTCCAGGAAAAACACAGACAGGGAAGGCTCCAGTTTATACTTTGCCAGCACCAGCGGCCGCAATGGCTTTGCAGGTGAGAAGGTGATAGATACGCAACTATGCCAGTGCTGCCGAACCGACTTGTACTTAGATGAAAAACAGGAACTGCACGTAGCTTACCGTGGCATCCTAAACGACAGCATCCGAGACATGATGCACCTGGTTTCTGTAGATGGCGGAAAAACTTTTGTGAAGCCGGAACGCATTAGTGCTGATAACTGGGTAATTGATGGTTGTCCTCATACAGGCCCGGCGATGATCTCAAATAAATTCGGGATGCATTATGCCTGGTTTACAATGGGTGGCGGCAGCGGTGTATACTATAGCCAGAAAGAATCCGGAAAGGCCTTTACACCACGCGAAACTATAAGTAATGCACCGGCAGCAAGGCACCCGCAATTAGCTACTTTTGGCAATGGCAAACTGGCTGTAGTCTGGGATGAACGCGGTAACGACAGCAGCAAATCAAACAACTACATAGGCTTACAGATCAGGAGCGATAACGGTGCACACTTAAAAACAATACAGCTAACTGAAGCAAATGGAAGTGCAGTGTACCCGGTCATCGCAACTATAGATGATAAAGATTTACTGGTCGCTTATACTATAAAACAGGAGAAGTATAATGGGGTTTGGTGGCAGTTGGTGAAGCCGGGGATTTAGTTGTTAATATACGATTATACTGTTCGAACCAAGCTATCCTTTCAAACCACTCTTAATCCTGGGAGCTTTACTCACCTATCGTTTTATAGGTAACCTGGCTCCCTCGCGGCCGGGAGGCCCCGTCTTCGGGCATCGCGCTGTGCGAATCTCTTTTGCTCGCACACTCGCAATGCCTAACGGCACCAGATATTCACAAGGCGCTCAACCCAAAGACTGATACGTTTCTCATAGCAACCACCAATCTATAGTTTGAACCAGTAAGCTTCGATATTTATCGTGGTCATAGTTCCGTAGGGACAGGTCGCGACCTGTCCGCTCTTTGCCTGTAACTATAGAACTATAGTTTGAAAATTGGCAAGGACAGAAAGTCCCCCTTTGAAGGGGGCGAAGGGGGATGATAAACAGAAACTATAAAACTATGGCCAGCCAGACTCTCATAGGAACTGTGCAAACTACGAGTTATAAATTACTCTTGAAAATCCTGATTCAGACAAAATTTGTTCAGCCGCCATAGCCAGCGACAGATCTTCCACTTCCACCACTTCGCCAGACAGCAAGTCCCCTAGCTGAATATCACCAATTCTAACCCTTACCAAACGCAACGTAGGGAAACCTGCCGCGGCGGTCATTTTACGGACCTGGCGGTTTTTGCCCTCTGTTAAGGTAATCGAGACCCAACTGGTAGGGCCATGGCGATCGTCGCGTATCTTGCGGCTGCGTTGCGGAAAACTTGGGTCTTGCTCTAACCTGAAAGCAGCGCATGGTAAGGTTTGATACTTGTCGCCATCAATGCCAATTTCTACGCCTTCTTGCAGCAGTTTTACAGCTTCGTCAGTTATCAGACCATCTACTTGGGCATAATATTCTTTTTCTACGCTTTTCCTGCGAACCTGCTCGCTTACTTTACCATCGGTAGTTAGTAGCAACAGGCCTTCGCTATCCTGGTCGAGTCTGCCAATGGACATTGTTCCTTCAGGAAAGTCGTGTAGTTCGCCGAGGAGTTTTTTCTTTTTAAGCTCGCAAACAAACTGGCTCAGGTAACCATACGGCTTATGTACTATAAAATGGCGGTGTGTCATAAACGGGTACTATAAAGGCGCAAGTTAAGCAATTTATAGTTGTGGCTTTCGCAGCACACGCCCTGTCCGCGCTCCTGTAAACGTTTCCTGTTCCTTTACCACCTTGCCATTAACTATAACATACCGGAAACCAGTACTTAGTTGCATTGGGTTTTCGTAAGTGGCGTTTGCTTTTATTTCAGTTGGGTCGAAGAGCAGCAGGTCTGCCTTGTAGCCCGGCTTTATAAAACCACGATCCGATATGCCAATTGTTTCAGCAGTCAGGCCAGTCATTTTACGGATACCTTCCTCCAGCGGGAACAGCTTTTTATCCAGCACAAATGTCTCAATCATTTTGGCGAACGAACCGAAGCTGCGCGGGTGGTTCATGAATGGGCTGCCATCGGTACAAAGCATCGTGTAGGGGTACTTCAAAAGCGTATCCTGCAGGGCTTCATCCATAATAAAATAAGCTCCAAAGGCGCCGTAAGGACCAATGTCATCGCGTAGCACTTCTTCAAAAGGCTTGTTCAGCTCTGTTGCTACCTGGCCTAAGGTTTTTCCTGCAAATGGGCCTGTTCCGAGTAACGTAGCTTCGGGACCATTGCGGGAGATGATCTTTTCTTTCAGGTATTGGGTCAGCTCTTCGCCTCTCGTGGCTTTAACTTCCTCATAATCATAAGGCTTTTTAGCCCAGTCCGGGAACAGGATCTCGATGGAAGTATAGCTGGCGGTGTAGGGGTAGAAATCGGCAGTGGCTTTTATTCCTTTTGCGCGGGCATCGTTCAGTAGTTCACAGATCTCTTCGGCGCGGCTGGTGCCTTTTCCATAAACTACTTTTATGTGTGATATCTGTACCGGGCAGTATTTTCCTTGTGAAAGTAGTTCTTCTATAGCCGGAATTATAGTTGCATCATTCTCGCTGCGCATGTGGCTCATGATCATACCGCCACGTTCGCCTACAACTTTTGCCAGTCTGTTGAGTTCCGGGGTTTTGCAGTTAAATCCGGGGTTATATTCCAGGCCGGTCGTCATGCCAAAACAGCCCAGATCCATGCCTTCGTGCAGTAGTTGTTCCATTTCGTCAAAGTCTGTTTCGGTAGGCTCTACTTTATACTTTGCCCCGGTCTGCATGCGAATTGTATTATGGCCCACAAACATCACAATATTCACGCCCGGCTGCAGTTCATCCACGCGGTACATCCAGCTTTCCAATGTCTCACCTGAAGTATGACTGTCTTCGCTCAAATCGGGGCTGAAACCATCCTGACCCAGGCAAATAGTGGTTACGCCCATCGCCAGGAAGTTCTCGAACGCAGGTGTTTTAAACGGTTCGCCATGGGCATGGGCATCAATAAAACCGGGTGTAAGTATAAGTCCGCTTCCGTCTATAGTTTTAGCTGCCGAAGCCGAAGGTTGCGTACCGATCAGCTTAACTTCATCGTCTTTCACCCATACATCAGCAACGTAAGGGGTTTTTCCAGTTCCGTCGTATAGAGTAGCTCCGGTTATCAGCAGGTCGTAAGTCATGGGTTGTGGCGTATTATTTTGCATGCGTACACGAACTTACTGATTTTTGAAAAGCAAACTATAGTACCGTTAATTATTCCAGTTCTTTCAGCAGGTCTTCCAGGTCCAGGTGGCGGGTATACATGTAAAGAGAGCCATCGGCATGAGTTGGCCAATGGGCTTTCGGTTTGTCCCAGTATAGTTCTAGGCCGTTATGGTCGGGATCGTTCAGGTAAATAGCCTCCGAAACCCCATGGTCCGACGCTCCTGTGATGGGGTAATTTGCATCTAGCAGGCGTTTAAGTATAGCTGCAAGGTCTTTGCGGGTTGGGTAAAGGATAGCTGCATGGAAAAGCCCCGCGGCATGCTTAGGAGCCGGTTCTGCGCCTTTGCTGAACCAGGTGTTTAACCCGATATGATGATGATAGCCACCCGCTGAGACAAAAGCTGCATCTTCGCCATACATCTGTGTCAGTTCAAAGCCTAAGGTGCCGGTATAAAAATCGATGGCGCGTTGCAGGTCAGTTACTTTTAAATGCACATGCCCGATGCTGGTTTTAGCGGGTACTTTATAGTTGTCTTCCATATACGGTCCGTGTTTTTTACCTTATACTATAGTTAGCCCTGAAAAGGTAAGCTGCATAAGCCGGACCTGGGAAAACGAAAACAGGCACCCCGGTTAAGAAGTGCCTGTTCTGTAGTTTTATTCTTTTACAATCCGGATGGTTTTACTCAGGCCGGTGCTGTCGGTGTATCTCAGGAAATACATACCGGCGTTTAGCCGTGCTTTTGTCAGGTCTATTTCCAGTTTGTTCTCAACCAGAGTTACATTCGGGACATTGTATTTCATCACACCTTCCGGCGTCAGGATCACTACCTTCTTCAACGTTATTTTCTGAGTGCCCATATCCAGAACCAATACATTGGTAAACGGATTCGGATAGGTAGTAGGCTCCACAGATTCGGTTGGTGGGGTAGTGGTGGTTGGCGGAGGAGTAGCGGTTGTTCCCATCGTCGACAGCCTGTTTCCTGCAATCGGTCTTTCCAGTGTTCCGTCCGGTAATTGCCAGCCAACGGCTACGTTATCCTCGCCTTTACCTTCTACATGCAGTACCTCAATATAATAGCGTTTACCAGCCTCCAACGTAATGGGTTCTGATTTCTGTGATGATTGCTTGGTCCATTCACGGCTGCCGGTATAGCCATTTACATATGCAATTCTTTTCTTTAAAGCAGGGTCTTCCGATGTGCTCAGGGATAGTTCAGCATTATTATCGCCTGCTACCCAAAAAGTGTATTGCCCGCTTGCTGGTGCAGTAACGTAGCCTCTAATTCGCTGGCCATAATGGTCAGCTACATCACTATGCGACTCAAATAGCTTCAGTTCTTTTGTAGTTGTCGGAGTTTGGTTTACAGGTATTTCACTTACATTCTCTGTATAGATATCAGCCCAAAGCTCACTGATGATCATACCAGTGCCGGTTGCTGTAGTTGTGGTATCAGGTTCCGGCTCTTCCTGTTCCGGAGCTGGCTCTGTTGTGGTTGGTATAGTTGTTCCGTTTCCGTTCGGGCCTAACACAACACCATTGCTGCTCAGTTTCTGCTGCCACCTGGTATATTCGTCGCGCTCGTGCTGTTTGGTTATAGTACCCGGCAGTGAGATGTTATTTTCTGCGGTAGCGCCCGTCATATCAGATATATCTCTTCTGTCGTTTGGCCAGTTCCAGGCCATTACGCCAAGTGTGTTATTGTCGATGGAGTTGGAATAGGTTATGCCGGTTTTTTCATAGTCCTTGCTCCATACACCGGAAGTATACATGTTGAAGCGCGTACCGTCATCAAAAGTAGCAGAGTTTATGATGCGGTTATGATGATAGCGGATGTTATGGCCCGCAGCGATACCCATGGAATAATTGCCCAGGTTCACCAGTTGGTTATCATAAGCCTCTATAAATGCCGGGCATCTGTCTGCATTTCCATCACTGTCTGTAAGTATGCCGCCCCCCGAAAAACTATGGTCTGTTGCATTAACCGGGTAGGCGCCCTGTATGTAGTTGTTGTGTATCCTGATTGGTGATGATGGCGTGCCACGCGAGTTGTAGATATTGATATTATCTTCCTTCACGGATTTGTTTGGCTCATTTATCACCTCGTTCCAGGCGATCTCAACATGAGGGATCTGGCCTCTGTAATTGAACTGCACAAACTGCGAGTGCATCTTACCGCCATGTACCCGGCCATCAACGTTCTTTACCTTGTTATAGCGGATCTTGATGGTCTGATTTGTAGATCCGTCGCCCCGGTAATCATCTCCTAACACAATGCCGGTCGTACTTTCCATGTAGCAGTTCTCTACCACCAGGTTTCTGAAGTCGTTCAGGGTAACAAAGCGGCGGGTCTTGGGGTAATCGGTGGTAGGGGTAGGTGTAATACCGTAACCGTTCGTATGCTTAACAGTAATATCGGCAGCGTAATACCAGCTCTTTATCAGGAAACCAGCACCCCGAATATTGGAGTTGATAATGATAACAGGCTCTGTTGTACGGATGTCAACTGCCGGTATATCTGAGTTGGTTGACTCCCAGTTACCTGTGTAAGTGCCGCCTTTTGTGATAGTAATAGGGCCGCTGTAGGTCTGGGCATTTGAATAAGTTGGGAAGAGAAAGAGGGCCAGGATCAGAACTGGCAGGATGTGAAAAATGAAATTCGAAACTGTTCTGGAGTACACATTTCTTAGTACCATAGTGCAATTGTAAAGTTGAGTAATATATAACAATACTAATATTAATGATTAAAAAAATATGCTAAACGGTGGCAAATCTATTATTAAAAATTAATTAAATGCAAATTTTATATAAATATGTTTAATAAAATCCAATTTTTTGGTGGTGTTAATTGGACGATGTTGTTTATCAAAAAAATAAATTATAAAATGTTGATATACAATAAAATGTGTATGTATTCATGCGTTGGTCATGCTAAAGTGTAATTTATAGTTGATAGATCAAGTGGATTAAATTGCACTGTTTTATTTACTAAAATTTAAATAAAAATTTATAATATTAAATAAATAGGATATTATATAGTTGTGCACTTTTTTGATAAAACAGTTTAAGAACAATAAAATCAGCTCAGCGTTTTTTTTAACATGGCAGAACAAAAACTATTTATGGTGATGGTAGGTTGCCGGCCGCCGGGCAGAAATACAGAGCAACACGACGTGTTCTTCGGGATAGGAGAAACTATAAAAGACCTGGTGCCTCAGCTTAAGAAGTTCTGGCCCGGAGCCGGAACAATGCATGTAGATGCCTGGCGCGAAGTAACTATAGTTGATAGCTACAAAATAGAGGTACTGCCAAGGCAGGAAGCAACGGAAGTAAAGCAGAACTATAGTTTATTTTTCCTGAACCTGGGCGGTTATAAGCAGGGCGAGTTTGATGAGTTTCATTACAAGTTGCTGGTAGTTGCCCAGGACAAAAAAGAAGCGCTGCGGGCAGCAAAGCAGTCAGCTTTTTACAAGCATACAGGCTTTAAGGAAGCACCGGCGCACATAGATGATAAATTCGGGGTGGATGTGGATGATCTTTACCAGGTAAAGGATATTCTTGCCCCGGATCTGAAGGCACTCTATAGTTTAGAAATCAGTCCCGTAAACACTACTCAAACCGACAAACTATACCTTGGCTATTTTCCTTTTCATAAACTATAGATTTCACAAACTATAACCCTAACTTGGCAACACAAAACTTATAGTTCTACGGGCTGTTTGTTTGTATATAAGTAACACTGAAGTGTGCCGGAATTACGTAGATCCCACCATGAAACTATACTTCTCATTTGCTCTCTTGCTTTTGCTGGCTGCCTGCACCGGCAAACAGGAAACCACACAGCCAACTATAGAAGATATAACGGAATCGGTGTACGCCTCTGGAGTTGTGAAAAGCCGAAACCAGCACCAGGTTTTCCCGATGGTGAGTGGCATTATACAGCAGATACTGGTTACCGAAGGAGATGTAGTGAAGAAGGGAGATCCGCTGCTGAAAGTAGATAACGATGCCGCCCGGTTAAGCACCGAAAATGCGCGCATTGCAGCCGAATATTCCAGTGTAAGTGCCAACGCAGCCAAACTGAGTGAACTACAGGAAACCATAGACCTGGCCAGAAGCAAAAAGCAAAACGACTCGATGCTGCTGGTAAGACAGCGCAACCTGTGGGCAAATAAAATAGGCACCCGTGTAGAGTTGGAACAACGGGAGTTGAACTATAAAAATGCGGTTACCGCTTTGCGTTCGGCACAGCTGCGCTACAACGATCTTAAAAAACAACTAAACTTTGCGGCCAAACAATCTCAGAAATCCCTGCAGATAAGCGAGACCATGTCGGATGATTACACTGTAAGAAGTGAAACTGATGGCAAGGTGTATAGTGTGCTGAAAGAAAAAGGAGAGATGGTTAGCCCGCAGATGCCGGTTGCTGTAATTGGTGCTGCCGACGAATTTATTCTGGAGCTGCAGGTAGACGAATATGATATTGCCCGCATAAAACCCGGCCAAAAAGTGCTGCTGAACTTAGATAGTTACAAAGGGCAGGTGTTTGAAGCGGAAGTGTATAAAGTAAACCCGGCCATGAACGAACGCACGCGCTCGTTTACCGTCGAGGCTAGTTTTGTAACCGTGCCACCCGCCCTGTACCCCAACCTTACCACCGAAGCCAACATTGTTATCCAGCGCAAAGAGAATGCCCTGATCATCCCCAGGGAGTACCTGGTGGATGGCAACTATGTGATGATGGAGGATGATAAAAAAGTGCAGGTAAAAACAGGCCTGAAAGATTATCAGAAAGTGGAGATACTGGAAGGGTTGACCAAAGAAGACGTGATCGTAAAGCCGGTGCAATGAACTCAAAACTGATCTTCGGGATTGCCAGGTCGATGATGCTGGCGCGATTGGGGCAAACGCTGGTTGCCGCAGTGGGTGTCTCGTTCAGTATTGCGATGTTTATTACGTTACTAAGTTTTATGAATGGCCTGAACGATATGCTGGATGGCCTGATCGTGAACCGTACCCCCCATGTGCGGCTTTACAACGAGATCAAACCAAGCGAGAACCAGCCCATCAATTCAGCAGCAGCCTTCAAAGACTCCTATAATTTTATAAGCTCAGTAAAGTCCGGCATCAGCCGGCAGGAGATCTATAACAGCGGGCCTATATTAGAGGCGGTAAAAACCGACCCACGCGTGCTGGGTGCTACTCCAAAACTTACGGCCCAGGTGTTCTTTAACGAAGGAACTATAGATATTACCGGCGTGATAAACGGGGTGGATGTGGAGGAGGAAATGCGCCTTTTCAAGTTCCGGGATTATGTTACGGCAGGAAATGCCATAGATGCGAAGAATATAGCCAACAGCATTATTTTAGGCAAAGGCCTCGCCGATATTCTTGCTGCCGATATTGGCGATGTGGTGCAGGTAACTACCGTGCAGGGCGAGCGTTTTCCACTAAAAGTAGTCGGGTATTTTCAGTCGGGTATTCAGGAGATAGATAAAGTGCAGAGTTATGCGTCTATAGTTACCACCCAAAAGCTGATGGCCAAACCTGCCAACTATATGACGGATATTCAGGTGAAACTATACGACCTGGAACTAGCCCCGGCAGTTGCACAAGAATACAGGCAAAAGTTTAACATCGACGCCGAAGACATTCAGACAGCCAATTCACAGTTCGAAACGGGTAGCGATGTGCGTTCGATCATTTCGTATGCCGTTGGTATTACACTGCTTATAGTGGCGGGCTTCGGCATTTTCAATATCCTCAACATGATGATCTATGAAAAGATGGATTCTATTGCCATACTAAAAGCCACCGGTTTTTCGGGAAGGGATGTGAACCTGGTGTTCCTGGTGATCGCGCTGAGCATCGGTTTCTTCGGAGGGATGGTCGGGTTAGTGTTTGGGTTCATCTTTTCGGTTATCATCGACAACATTCCGTTTATTACGGCCGCGCTGCCAACTATAACAACCTACCCGGTAAACTATAGCCCGGTCTTCTACTTTATCGGCGGCTTCTTTTCACTGATCACCACCTACCTGGCAGGTTTTTTCCCGGCGCGCAAAGCCAGCAGAGTTGACCCTGTGGAAATTATAAGAGGTAAATAACATGCAGGAAACGATACTGGAAGCTAGACACATTACAAAAGAGTTTCATGACCCGGTAACGGTGCAGGTGCTGCATGACATTACGTTTTCCATTAACAAAGGCGAGTTTGTATCGGTTATAGGCAAGTCAGGTTGCGGTAAGTCTACGCTGCTCTATATTCTGTCTACAATGGATACGGACTATAAAGGTGAGCTGCTGATTGACCAGGAACTGATGACTGGCAGGAGCGATGTGGAACTGGCGCGCATCCGTAACGAGAAGATCGGTTTTGTTTTCCAGTTTCATTACCTGCTTAATGAGTTTTCTGTGATCCGGAACGTAATGCTGCCCGGCTTAAAGTTAGGAAAATACAGTGAGCAGGAAGTAGAGCACCGGGCCCTTGAAAAGCTGAAAATGCTGGGCATAGACCACCTGGCAACTAAAGAGGCTTACCGTATATCAGGTGGAGAAAAGCAGCGCGTAGCCATTGCCCGTGCCCTTATAAACGACCCGCACATTGTAATGGGCGACGAACCAACCGGTAACCTGGACACAAAAAACAGCGAACACGTTTTCGAAATATTTAAAGAGCTGGCCGGCGTGCACAACCAGACCCTGCTTATAGTTACCCACGACCAAAGCTTTGCCGAGCGCAGCGGCCGGATTATCGAAATGGAAGATGGCAGAATTATCAGGCATTGATACCGGAAATACCTATATTGTTTTCTGTAATAGTTCTGCCTTAAAATAACAAAATGAAGCAATCTATACTGCTACTACTAGCATTTTTACTTGCCTATACAGCATCAGCTCAAAGTCTGAGATTTAACAAGCTCATCAAGTTTCAAGCTAAGAACCAAGAGTACATTCAAAACAAGCTGATCAGAAATGGTTGGTCGTTTAATGAGGATAAAAAACCAACCACAGATATGCTGGGTAAGGTTGTTTGGTCTTATAAACCCATTGGTATTAATGCTAATGCCTGGCTGGTACTTTACTATAGTGACACTACTCCAAACAGGATTTTATATAACACGACGGATTTAAAGCAGATAAAAAAAATCAGAAAGCGGTTACAGCGGAAAATGAGTATTATCGATTCAGGCAGAAATTCAGCAGATTATGTAGATTCTTATACTGATTATGCGGATGACAACTATGTGATACGATTTTTTAGTTATATACAGCCTGATTACTTTGGCATCAAGATTTTTGATAAAAAGGATTATCTGTTAGCAAAGTCTAACAACCGATTGTAAGTATAATAGCTGGTTTATTACCCTTGCTGCGTGTTCTCATCAGCAAGAGTAAAAGCCAGGCCATGGAATTGTTGTTGGAATCACCAACAATGGTTCGGTTTCCACCTCAGAAACGATAACTACAGCCGCCGCTTCTGCGTGTAACTAGTTCTACCTGATCAGGACAAACTATGAAAACAAGAAGCATATTACTGAACGAGCGTCCTAAAGGCCTGCCCACCGAAAGTACCTTTAAATTTACGGAAGAAGAGTTGCCTGAACTGCAGGACGGACAGGTGCTTCTGAAAGCATTTTACATTTCCGTAGACCCGTATATGCGGGGACGCATGAGCGATGCAAAATCGTATGTGCCACCTTACAAGTTGCACGAACCTATTATGGGTGGTATAGTTGCCGAAGTAACAGAGAGCCGCAATTCAAAACTGCCAAAAGGTAGTGTAGTATTGGGCAACCTTCCCTGGCAAACCTATAGCATCTCCGATGGCAGAGGCCTGACGCCTGTCGACCCGAACATTGCACCGCTGAGCTACTACCTGGGTATACTGGGCATGCCTGGCCTTACGGCGTATTGCGGACTGCTCTTCATCGGTGATCCTAAACCTGGCGAGACAGTAGTGGTGTCGGGAGCGGCTGGAGCGGTTGGCACTGTTGTAGGGCAGATAGCCAAAATTAAAGGATGCCGTGTGATTGGTATTGCTGGTTCTGATGATAAGATCAATTACCTGAAAGAGGAGCTGGGTTTCGACGAGGCTATCAACTATAAAAGTACTTCTGATATGCGTGGTGCACTAAGCGCTGCCTGCCCGGATGGGGTAGATGTGTATTTCGATAATGTGGGCGGGGAGATATCTGATGCCGTTTATAGTTTGCTCAATAACTTTGCCCGCATTGCTGTGTGTGGCCAGATCTCGTTATACAATGCTACGTCGCAGCCTATGGGGCCAAGGGTTGAACCTATTCTGCTCAAAACAAAGTCACTGATGAAAGGATTTATAGTGAGCGACTACGCAGACAGGTTTGGAGAAGCCGCCGCAGGCCTGGCAGGTTGGATACAGGAAGGGAAACTGAAATATGAAGAAACAATTGCAGAAGGTTTTGACCAGTTGCCGCACGCATTCTTAGGTTTGTTCTCAGGCGAAAACATTGGCAAGCAGCTCGTAAAAGTAGCAGGCTATAGCGGCAGCTAACATCCAGTAAATTTCAGTTTTGATCAGTTCTGTTAAAGAATTTATTACAAGTAAACTATAAAAGCACCCATTAGTGGGTGCTTTTATAGTTTAAGGGGATGCTATAGTTTAGCAAGTACCGTCTATGCTGCAGCTTTCGCCATCGGTGTTAATTTGCTGCAGGGTAGGAGCTACCTGGTCAAATACCTGGTGGAACACCTCGGTAGGTTGGGCTCCGCTAACCAGGTACTGGTCGTTTATGATAAAAGCCGGAACGCCGGTTATACCAGAGGCCTGTGCCCATTGCTCCATTTCCCGGACTTCCTGTTTCCCTTCTTCACTTTCAAAAAAGTTCTCCAGTTTTTCGGCAGGTATTCCGTTTTCAATCCCGATCTTTTCGAGCAGGGTAGTGTCGTTCATGTTTTTGCCTTCGGTAAAGTAACTATAGAACAGGGCATTTGCTACTTTTTCCTGCACGCCACACTCGCCTGCAAGCCAGATAAGCCTGTGCCCGTTAAAAGTATTGTTTATCCTGGGCTGTTTGTCGAAATTAAATTCAATGCCAACTTCTTTGCCTGTATCTGTCAGGCGCTGGTTCATGGCACCTATCTGCGATACGATCTGCGGGCCATAGTTCATTTTGAAATACTCCACCTTGTCCATGCCTTCCGGGGCAATAGCGGCGTTTAGCTCAAAAGGCTTAAAGCTAACGTCGAAGTCGTACTTCTCCTTTGCTGTTGCAAGGGCACTGTTCAGACGTTGCTCACCCACATAACACCACGGGCAGTTAATATCCGAAACTATATCAATCTTGATCTTTTGTTTACTCATAATTCTGTGATTTATAACTCCAGAACAGGCAGGTATGTAAAATGTTATAAACTATAGTTTACCTTACCCGCCTTACATTTCGCTTGATAGGTGTTAACAAAAATTCGAGGCCGTTTAGTTTTATCTCGTAGGCAGTGGCCAGCAACATGCCCAGTTTGCCCTCCGGAAAGCCTTTTCGCTGAAACCACTCCAGGTAAGAAACCGGCAGGTCGCTGATAAAATAATCTTTATACTTGCCGAACGGCATTTTCATTTTTACCAGGTCCACGAGCAGCTGCGGATCCATCCCTAAATTCTCCATAAGCAAGCGCGGTTTTTACCAAAGAAAAGCCGCTATAGTTGGTGTGTTTTAAAGCCTAAAGATAGCTTAAAATATGGTGGCAGGATGTACTATAAAGCAGCATAGAAATGAAAAACTATAGTTTATAGTGACTGAATCAGTCGGTGTGTCGGTTTCTTTCTGATTCTTCGATGCGCTCCATTAATTCAGTGATCAGGTCCAGTTCGGGCTGTTCGTTTTTATATAGTTCCTGGTCTGGAGCAATAGGCGTAGGAGCCACCTTGTTATGAAAGACCTTCAGGAGATGGATATAACCATCGAGCTGTCTTGAAATGTTAACGTAAAACTCCGGGTTCTCAGTAGCCTGGTCCAGGTAGGCGACTTTCATGTTCTCAGCAGCACGTATCTCCTTATAGATCAAAGTGCCAAGTTCCTGTCGGGTAATCTGGTCTGGCAGGTTTTTAATAAAATCGCTTATATCAAAATGCATGTGCTGATGTTTTAGCTATAGTATACGCACCTCTTTACACGGGTTTTATAGTTAGACTCAGATTCTTTTAAAGTACAATTCTTTGTCATCTTCCCAGACACAAAGTGTACGTTTGTCCGGCATTTCTATAGTTTCGATGTAGCTGCCTTCGCCTATAGTTTGTATGGCTGCAGAATGCAGGAATTTTAGTTTCAGATTATTGCCGTCTTTCCAGGTAATAGCAGGGTTGGTACCACCACTGATGCGGCAGTTTCGGCCTTTGCCAACTTCTACTTCGGCTTTGCCGGGCTGTGCGTAGTAAATGCTACCATCGCGCTGCCAGGCGGTGTGTACGCTGTCGGTTTCATCTAACACCAAACCACCGCCGTCCATCGGGCAGCCTTCCACTTTCCAGGTGTCGTAGCCTAACTTCTGAGGGGCTGTAAAGGTTTTGCCACCATTAGCGGAGGTTGTGAAATAGAAATCGCGCGACCCGTTCAGCCAGTTACGGAACATCAGGTTTACTTCTTTGCCTTTCACGACGATACTTGGTTTGCAGCATTCACAAACGGTGCTGTCCGGCGACTCATATATGATGCGGTTTGCCGACCAGGTGTTGGCAGGACCGGTAGCAGTAGCCAGCGCGATCTTGTTTTGCTTGTCATGCCGCACATCCAGCCACAGGGCATAAAAAGTATCATTCTTATCGCAGGCAATACTCATCAGGCCTTCGGCAGCAACCTGGGGAACGTCATTCACACCGGCAGCTTTATCCCATTTACCGGTGGCATGGTTCAGGCTGAACGAGTGGATATTTCCTTTTTTATCAATAGCAGTAACAAGTGTATAGTTAACCGAGCTCGCGATCTGTGGCCCCATCGACATGCCCAGCAAAAGCCCCGGAATGGTGCCTACCAGTTCAGGTTCCGTAAAGTTTTGCCCGTTGTCGGTAGAGGTGGCGCAGTAAATATTTTCCTCCAGGCCATAAACTATACGGGTTATGCCCTTTGCATCAACAGCAAGTTGTGGCTGGCGGCCTTTTGCCAATAATTGGGTACTTGTTTCGGCGGCAGGTGTGTTGCAGGCAAAGCCCAGGAATAGAAACAGTGCAAGAGTCAGGAGGTGCAGGGTGGTCTTCATCAGGTGTAATAGGGTCGGGGTTGTAACCTGTAAGTTAGCATTTTTTTCTGCAATTTTTCCGGATGGCTGTTTGGTAACTATAGGTCTATGGTTTGTGGGCAACTATAGTATACTGCGGGAAATGTGGTAACTATAGTTAAACCTTAACCCTGTAAAGAAAAAGAGGCACCTTATGGGCGCCTCTTCTTATTGCTGTAACTATAAATTTACTTTTTGTAAACCTCTTCGTTGCTTCCGCACTTCAGCATCTGGTCGCCGAAATATGGGTTACGGATCTCCTCATTAGAGCTTAACCAGTAAGCGCCCTGGTCGTTGTTGGCCATTGGGCAATGCTGGTAGTAAAGTGTCTGGTTGGCTGCGCCAAAAGCTTTGGTTAATGCAAACGTAGCCTCAGAAAGTAACTCCAGCTGTGCACGCTGCAGCGCCAGGTCAGCAGACTCTGCCATAGCAGAAGCGGCCTGTTTTACTTCGCTTAGTTTTTCTTCAGCAAAGGTTTTCTGTTCACCTTCCAGGCCTGCAACTTCTACTTTATTGGCGGCTTCAACTATAGCTTTGGCATCTGCCTGCGCTTTTTGTGCGTCAGAGGCTACCAGGTTATCTTTCAGTTTCAGGTAATTATCCACTACAACTGTTAACTGTTCTTTTACCGGTGCAGCCACTGCGGTGTAATCCGGAGTTTCTACCACTACTTTGCTTTCAGCAGGCATCTCATCGCCGTGCGCCATGCCTTCGTGGTGTTCCATGTTATCAGTTTCTGCAACAGTTTCCTGCTTGGTATCAGAACAAGATGCAAATACAAATGCTGCAAGCGCAGCTGCTACAAACGTTTTTTTCATGATCGTTTACTTGGTTGATATAAAGTTTAAAGTTAAGAATTCATTTTTAAAGTAGTATCTCTGTTATGTGTTGATGATCGCTGCCGACAACAAGAGTTACTGTACGTACTTTTTATAGTTCTCCTCGGATGCAAAGTATAATACATCGCCATTGGCACCACCGGGTTTAAGAGCAATAAATGCTTCAGACTTGTCTACTTCCTGGCCTGTTACCGGATCTTTTGCAAAACGTACTCCGCGATCATTTTTTATAGTTTTTACACACATCTCGCAGCAGCCGTAATACATCTTATCGTCAAAAGGAACCGGGAACTGAGTTTTGCCGCCCATGTACGCATTGTTCACCATGCAAACCAGGTCTTTCGGTAATCCGTCTGCAGTCATCAGTTCAGTTGCTTGTTGGGCTGTAGCAGCTGTGGAAGCCATATGGCCGGCATGGCTGGCAGAGGACATTTCTGTTGATGTTTCGGAAGTGGTAGCAGCCTGTGTCTGAGGTGCTTTTTCTGAAGAGCACGAAACAAACAGTACAGCAGCAACTACAACGATATAATTCAGGTTCTTTTTCATGGGTTAAACTATAGGTTAAAAATTGATCTGTTCAAAAATTACCAGCCCTAAGGCCAGTAGAATTGCAAGGTAAAGAAGCCGTTTTGGCCAGTTGTTCTTATTAGGTTCCTGCTCGTCTCCGGTTTTGCAGCAATCTCTCATAGCAGGTATAGTTTAATGTTGATGACCGGCCATCGGGTCAGCGCCTTTTTTAAGCACAAACTCACTGTAAAGCAGGTAAGCCCCCGATACCACTACTTTTTCATTTTCTTTCAGCCCGGACAGAATTGCCACGTTGTCTGCGCTCGTCTCGCCTAAGGTTACCATTCGGGCCCGGAAGGTGTTTTTGCCTGATTGCACCCATACATGCGCGCCTTTTTCATCCCGTATCACGGCATCTGTCGGCAGGATAAGGGGCGTTCCTTTTGTTTCCGTATTCGGGATAATTACATTGGCCTGCATGCCCGGTAAATACTCGTCGTCCGGGTTTGGCAGCTCGGCACGAAGTATAGCGACCTGGCTGCCCGCCCTGAACTCCGGACTGATAAACGTAACTTTGGCTGTAACAGGCTCCTGCCCGAATCCTTCTACAGACACACCGATCGGATCGCCTTCTTTTACATTGGCTACTTCCTGTGGGTATAGTTCGGCTTCAACCCAGATCTTACCCAGTTTACCCAGCCTGTAAAGTACACTGCCTTCTGCAACATACTGGCCTTCGGCGGCTGCTACTTCGGTAACTACACCACCAGCAGGAGCCACAAACGTAATGCGCGGACTAAGCTGCTCGGTTCGGGCAAGCGTACGGATCTGGCCTTCGGTTAAACCATAGAGTAATAGCTTCTTTTTAGCAGCCTCCAGGAACGAGGCAAACCTCGGATTCTCTTTGCCAAGCTCACGGTTCTGTGCCAGGGCCAGCAGGTATTCGCGTTGTAGGGTCAGGAGTTCTTCGGAGTATAGTTCGTAAAGCGGCTGGCCTTTTTTTATAGTTTGTCCGTTCTCTTTCAGGTATAGTTTCTCCACCCGGCCGGCAACGCGGCTGCTTATTACATCGGTCTGTGTTTCATCAAGAACTAGTTTGCCGGTAAGTATAGCCTCGCCACCCACTGATCCTGATTTCACGCGTTTGGTTTTAATGTTTCCTAACGCGATCTGGCTTTCGCTCAGCATCAGTTCCCCGTTCTCTTTCCCGGATTGTGAAACAGGTACCAGGTCCATAAAACAGATAGGGCAGGTGCCGGGCTTATCCTGCACGATCTGGGGGTGCATCGGGCAGGTATAGGTAGCCGATTCACCTTCTGCATGCGATTTTTCTTCCGTGGAGCAGGCCGCTACAACTATAGCCACCAGCAGGAAAAGTATGTTCAGATATCGTCTCATGTTTAATTTTGAATGAGTGGATGAGTGAATGTGTGAGTAAGTTTTGATATTCACTTCTGCACACATGCGCTCATTCACAATTTTATTTACCTACTTTTATAAAGCTTTCGCTATCAACCAGGAACTGCGCATTTGCAGCGATCGTATCTGTCTCTTTTAACCCGGAAATGATCTGTACTTCTTTGCCGGCATCGGTTCCTATAGTTACATTTACAGGCTCAAAAACTCCATTTACCTTTCTGAAAGCTACATTTTTAGTGCCGATATTAAGAACCGCTTCCTTCGGCACCCATAATGCTGAATCTGTTTCGAAAGTGGCCTCACCTGTCACTAACTGGCCTACCATAACCAGCTTATTACTGCCCGGCAGGTATACCCGCACCTTTGCAAAATTCTCGCCTTCATCAAAAAATGGTTGAAAGAAATCTACTTTTCCCTCCAGCTTTTCGCCGGGCAGTTGCGGGAACGATATCACGATAGGAGAGCCTTTGGCTAACGAGCTCATTTCACCGGCAGGCACATTAAACTCTGCCCATAGTTGCTCCGCATTTACCACCCGTAACAGTGGTTGACCAACAGTTACGTATATGCCTTCTCGAAGCTGTATGGTTTGTCCGGCCGGGGTTGTTGGTGTTGGAGTTGTAGAAGCTGCGCTGCTTCCTCCGCCCATAGCATCCATTCCTCCTCCAGCGCTTGCAGCAGGTGCCGGAGCCATGCCGGGTGTTGCTGTCGGGGCCGATGCATTCAGGTCAACCACATAGCCGTCGTAAGGGCTGTAAACAGCAAATGTATAGCTTTCTTCCCCATTCCGGATCAGCCGGTTTATCTGCTCGTTCGTAGCGCCCAGGTACTGTAGTTTCTGTTTAGCTGCCTGTATCAGTTGCTTATCTTCAGGGGCCGATTGCACTAGGTACAATAGTTCTTTTTGTGCCGTAATCAGGTCCGGACTATAGATTTCCATCAGCTTCTGACCTTTGCGTATCGGCTGGAAATTATACTTCACAAACAGCTTCTCAATGCGTCCGCCAACTTTTGCAGGTACCGAGAATACACGGCGCGGGTCATAGGTGATAATGCCATCCATCTGTACAGTTGCTTCCATAGCTTTTTGCTCAGGTTTAGTAGTGGAGATGTTGGCAACCACAGTGCTGTTGGTTGGTTTCAGCAAAAAGGCCAGGTCTTCTGTAATTTCTACGCCATCGCCGTGCACCGCTTTAGGTACCAGGTCCATGCCACAGATGGGGCAGGTGCCGGGCTCTTTCTGCACGATCTGAGGGTGCATAGGGCAGGTATATTCCGTATCGCCTTCTGCATGGTTATGGTCATCCCCGGAACAGGCAGCCACAACTATAGCCAGCACCAGCAAAAGTATGTTCAAATATCGTTTCATGGTCTAATGTTGAATGAGTGATTGAGTGAATGTGTGCGTAAGAGTTTTAATTCACTCATGCACACCTTCGCTCATTCACAATTTATCTCTCAATCTCTTTCTCGTAGTTCACGGTCATTTGGTAGAGCTGCTGCAGGTTACGCAGATACTCCATTTGCGCCATGTTCAGGGCTTCCCAGGCATCGATCACCTCTGGCAGTTGCGCATTGTTCTGCTCATAAGCCAGCATTGTTACATCGTAGTTCTTCTTCAGTGCCGGGATGATCTTGGTAGTATAGTTCTCCAGGTGATGATGCAGACTGCCTAGCTCCAGGGCCATACTTTTGGCCATACCTTCCGCTTCGTTCAGCATGGCTTTGCGCTCCCGCTGCATGGCCTGTATTTCCAGGTTCATGGCTTTGGTATTCGCCTTATACATCTTCGACGACCATGGCGCGATCGGAATCGAGATCATGCCCATGGCGGTATACTGCTGCGGCATCATGTTGTCGCGCGGGTACATGTGGTCGAAACGCAGGCTGAACTCCGGTAAACGCTCTTTTTTTTCCATTTCAACACCCAACTGCATCGATTCTATCGTTCTGTCGAGCTGGCGAATATCGCTTCGGGCACTGGCCAAATAGGTGGAATCTACTGTCCCCTGTGGTACCGCCGGTAGCGTTACAGCTATAGTTGTGTCGATCTTATAGTTCGTGTTCTGCGGCAGGTCCATCAGCATATTCAGCTGTGTGTTCTGCTGAGCTATCTGAGCTGTCACCATATCCTGCATGTTCTGTACTTCGTGCAGGCGGGCTTCGGCCTTATAGATACTACCCAGTTTGCCCTGGCTGTATGGGTAGCGGATGCGGGCAACTTTCAGCATAAATTCCATGATGCGCTCATTGTCCTTTAAAACATCCAACTGCTTTTCCAGCACCACCCAGTTATAGTATGCGGTTTTAGCCTGTGCACGCAGATCGTTATACTGTACTTCTTTAGAAGCCTGCTCAATACCTGCTTTGGACTGCATATACTTTTGCTTGGCGCGTTGCTTGGCCGGGTTAGGTATACTTTGTTCTGCAGAGATCATAAAAGAGCCTTTGTCGCTTTCGTTCATCACTTCGGCGCCCGGGTATGGAATCATAAAAACACCACCGCCCACCATAGGAGCCATCCAGCTTTTTGCTCCTTCGGCGTAAGCATCCATGGCTTTGGCGCGGTAGTCGTACTGCTGCAGCATCGGGTTATTTTTGCTGATGCGTTGCAGCACGCTGTCCAGGGTTATAGTTTGCGGTAGTTGTTGTGCCCGGGCCGGAACTATAGTTAGTAGAGTAAGCAGGAGAGCAAATGCTAAACATCCCACAACCCCCTTCAAAGAGCTAATTAAAAGTGTATATTTCTTAGTGCTTAACATCGTAGATATCCAGTTTGCCGTGTTTTCTTAATTCGTATTCTTTTATCATCTCAAACACAACAGGTGTTACCAGTAATATGTGAATGGATGAGGTAAACACACCCCCGATCAGCGGAAGTACAATAGGTTTCATTACATCTGTGCCCACGCCAGTTGCCCAAAGAACCGGGATCAGGCCAAACAGCGATACAGATACTGTCATGATCTTCGGGCGGAGGCGTTTTACAGCGCCTTTGAATACAAAGTCACGGATATCCTGTTTAGTTATAGTTTCGTGGGAATTTCCTTTCAGCTCCACCAGTTCTTTCATGGCTTCGTTCAGGTACACCACCATTAGCATACCCGTTTCTATGGCCATACCAAACAGCGCAATAAAACCCACTGCTACCGCCACCGACAGGTTTACGCCATAGAAGTATACTATAAATACACCCCCGATCAGCGCAAACGGAATGGTTATCAAACTAAAAAAGGCTTCCTTCAGAGAGTTGAAGGAGAAGTAAAGGATGAAGAAGATGATGAGCACTACCAGCGGGATAATGAGTTGCAATGTCTGGGTAGCACGCACCTGGTTTTCCCACTGTCCGCTCCACTCCAGGTAATAGCCGCTTGGTATACCAGTTACTTCATTGCTGATCTTTTCCATGGCCTCTTTCACGGTGCTGCCCAGGTCGCGGTCGCGCACATTAAAGAGCACGGCCCCACGCAGCTGCGCATTTTCAGAGTTGATCATCGGCGGACCATCTGTAAAACGTATAGTTGCTACGGAGGATAAAGGTATAGTTCCGGAGGCAGCCGTCTGGATCGGGATTCTCTGGATGCGCTCTACGCTGTTGCGGTATTCCTGGGCCAGGCGAACATTGATAGAAAAGCGCTGACGACCTTCGATGGTGTTGCCAATAGAAGTTCCGCCCAACGCAGATTCCACGATCATGTTCACATCATCTACCGTCAACCCATAGCGGCCAAGTGCTTCGCGGTTAATATCTATCTCGAGGTATTTACCACCTGTAATCGGCTCCACATACAGGTCGTTCACACCCGGCACATCGCGCAAAGCTGTTCGCACTCTTTCCGACACAGAGGCTATAGAATCAAGGTTCTGGCCATACACTTTTACGCCCACATCGGTACGGATACCGGTTGCCAGCATGTTAATGCGGTTGATGATAGGTTGGGTCCAGCCGTTCACCACACCCGGTATCTGCAGTTTTGTGTCGAGCTCCCGGATAATATCCTGTTTGGTAATGCCCTCGCGCCATTCCGACTGCGGTTTCAGCATAATAATAGTTTCGATCATGCTGATAGGGGAGTTGTCGGTGGCGGTACTTGCCCGGCCAGCTTTCCCCAGCACACTTTCCACTTCCGGCACCGATTTGATGATCTTGTCCTGCACCTGCAGAATGCGCTTGGCTTCGGCGTTGGAAATATCCGGTAGCGTTACAGGCATGAACAGGATAGAGCCTTCATCCAGCGGCGGCATAAATTCTGTACCCAAACTGAACAGCATCGGTATGGCAACCAGCAGGGCAAGTATGTTTACCCCAATAGTTGTTTTTCGCCAGTTCAGGCACCACCGCAGCAAAGGACCATACACCCGCTCCAGCGCCCTGTTAATCGGGTTAGCATTATCCTCTTTAAACTTCCCTTTAAGGAAAAAGGAGATGAGTACCGGTGTAAGTGTAATGGCTACAATGGCATCAACTATAAGTATAAAGGTTTTTGTCCAGGCCAGCGGACCGAACAGTTTGCCTTCCTGGCCTGTAAGCAAAAACACCGGCAGGAACGACGTAATAACTATAATGGTACTCCAGAACACACTCGGCCCCACCTGTTTGGCGGCCTTCTCTATGATCCGGATTCTATCTTCTTTTGATAATTTCATTTTGATTCAATTTTGAATAATTGAATTTTGAATAACTAACTGTTCTTTTTTTGTCATCTCGACGTGAGGAGAGATCTATCTGGAATTCTAAACAGATTTCTCGCTAAGCACTAAATGACAGTGAAGCACCTTCAAAATTCTATTCCTCTTCCATCCATTCTTTGCCTTTCTGTGCATCTGCCAAATGCCGGTAAGCGTTCTCAACCATCACAATAGCATCGTCCACGATCACACCTATAGAAAGGGCAATACCAGTCAGCGACATGATGTTGGAAGAGATGCCGAATGCATTGAGAAGTATAAACCCGATGGCAACTGAAAGCGGCAACTGAATAAGTATGACCAGGGCACTGCGCCAGTGAAACAGGAACAGGAACACGATCACGGAAGCAACAAGCATTTCCTCGATCAGCGTTTTCTTGATGGAGTCGATGGATTCATTGATAAGGCCGCTGCGGTCGTACACAATGTTGAACTTCACGCCTTCCGGTAAGCCTTTTGCTACTTCCTCCATCTTCAGTTTCACGTTATCGATCACTTCGTCAGCGTTCTCGCCATAGCGCATCACCACGATGCCACCTACTGCTTCGCCTTCGCCGTTCAGGTCAAAAATTCCCAGGCGGCTTTCGCCTGTCATCTGCACAGTGGCCACATCGCGCACCCGTACCGGAATGGTATTGTTAGTAGCAATCGCAATATTCTGGATCTCTTCAGCCGATTGTAAATAACCGGTGGTTTTAATGATGTAACCGATATCAGAAAGCTCGAATTTGCGGCCACCAGCTTCGTTGTTATTTGACCGGATTGACTGGATAACCTTCGGAACGGAGAGCTTATAGTAGGTGAGTTTATTCGGGTCCAGCGTTATCTGGTACTGCTTTTGAAAACCTCCGAACGAAGCCACTTCACTTACGCCCTTCACGTTCTGCAACCCGAATTTTACATACCAGTCCTGGATGGCACGTTGCTCGCCAAGGTCCATGCCGGGCGCATCTAAGGTGTACCAGAGAATGTGACCTACACCCGTACCATCAGGACCAAGAGTAGGAGCGACACCTTCAGGCAGCATATTACCAACCGAGCTCAGGCGCTCTAAAACCCGTTCGCGGGCCCAGTACACGTCCGTCTCATCCTCGAAAATGACATAGATAAAGCTCATGCCGAACATAGAGCTGCCGCGCACATATTTTACCTCGGGCAGGCCCTGCAGGTTGGTAACAAGCGGATACGTGATCTGGTCTTCGATGATCTGCGGGCTGCGGCCCATCCATTCGGTAAAAACGATCACCTGATTTTCAGACAGATCGGGAATGGCATCCACCTTATTTGTCTGTACCGAGTATAAGCCCCAACCGAACAGCGCCGCTGAAATGAGCAGCACGATAAACCGGTTACGGAGCGAAAAGGAAATTAATTTCGCAATCATGTAAGTATAAGATTAACCTTAACAGGAAGTTGAGGAACTGCTGAAAAGCAGCTTAATCGGGGAGATGCCAACTATGAACTATAGCTAGGGAAAGCGCCTGTCGTGCTTAAAAAGACACAGCTACGCCAGCCAAACTATGGCATCCGGAAACTATAAAATTAAAGTAGGAAAGATTGCACCAGCACCGGTATGTCGCGGGCCAGTGGGGGAGCTTCGTAAAAAGCGTAAGCAGGCTTAGGGTCAGCCTCAAGAGCGAAGAACTGAAGAATAACGGCTTTAAAAGCAGCTACAAATTTCAGGTCTAAGGTTTTGGTAAGTATAAGTGATTTTGAATCTGATGCGGCGTCATCGTGCTCGAAAACCAGTGTGTGGTCGTCGCAGCATTCCGCTTCATCGGTAGCAGGTACTTTGTGGCAGGCTGGCTGCTTATCTTTCTGCTCCTCCATCGGGCAGTCTGCTTCCGAGCCAAACAACGCAATATCCTGCAACTCACCAGCGCACAAATGCATGCCCACCGAAATGCCCGTCGAGGAGACGAACACCAGCAGTGTTAAAGCAAGCAGTACTATCTGGCGGTATAGTTTCATATTCCGGTTTATACTTATAAGCAAAGTTACAACCTAATGCGCAGGTAAACTTACACAATTAAGAAAAACTTTTACAGAATTTCATTTCGTATTTTAAACTTTACCCCAGATCGAGTTATAACAATTAACCTATTCCTCTTCTTTGTTCTTCATTTTCATAAGCAGGGCATAGGCACCATCGGTAACATAGGTCTGGGTTTCCGGGTTTAAAGCCGGGCCGGGCATCAGGGCCGTAAAACCATGTTCGGAGTTTCTTGTCTGCGCCTCTACCATCTCGAAAACGCCATTGTCTTTGGCTGCGAACACATATTGCTTATTACCATACCGCACTATAGCATCCTCAGGCAAGGTATAGGCTTCCCTGCTTTGAACTTCAATCTCCGCATTCATAAACATACCGGGCACCAGTGCAGGATCTTCTTTTTCCAGGTGGCAATGCACTTCTACGGCACGGTCGTCGGTTACATCTTTGCCAATGTAAATGATCTTACCAGGATACTTTTTTTCCGGTTGGTTAGCGCGGTAAGCCAGCACCTCCTGTCCGATCTCCAGTTTGTCCAGGTCTTTCTCGAACACGGTAAGCATCAGGTGCAGGTCGCGCGGGTCTACCAGTTCAAAAAGTATATCGGTTGGTACCACATACTTGCCGGTGTTTACATTCACTTTGGTAACATAGCCGTCAATAGGCGAATACAGTCTTAAGGTGCGTGTCAGGTTATTCTTAGTAAGCCGGTTCGGGTTAATGCCTACCATGCGCAGTTTTTCTGCCAGTGCCTTCAGCATTACCTGCTGGCTCTGGTATTCGGACTGGGTTTGCTGGTATACTTTGTCGCTGGTAGCTTTACTTTGGTTCAGTTCGCGCTGGCGGTTATATTCCTTGTTCAGGTAGCCAAGTCGGGCTTTGGTTATAAGGTAGTCCTGTTGCAGTTGTATGTAGGCCTGGTCTTCCAGTTCTGCCATTAGCTGGCCTTTTTTAAGGTGCATGCCTGGCAGCAGGGTGGTCTTTTTCAGGTATCCGCCCAGCGGCACGCTCACCGAAACCATACTTTGAGGCGGCGCTTCCATTACCCCATTTACCTGCAGCACCGACGCTACCTTTTTCAGTTCGGCCTTTCCGGTTGCCACGCCTGCATTTTTCATTTGCGCCGGGGTAAGTTGCACCAAGTTGGTTTCCTGTGGCTTTTCAGCTACCGAAGATTCTGTTGGTTGCTCCGAACTGCAGCTTACCAGTAAGGCAGTTATAAAACATATATAGCTTAACTTTTTCATGGCTTTATCTGCTTCCGGTTAAGGCTTTTATTTCTAGTATGGTCAGGTTATAGTTGCGCACAGCATCCAGGTAACTGGTTTGCAGGTCGATAGCCTGGTTCGTGAGCAGCACCCATTCCAGGTAATCAATTTCGCCGCCCCGGAACTGCTCATCTGCAATTTTAATAATAGATGCAGCATTTGGTAAGGCAGTCTTTTCATAGTAATCAAGGTTTTCAGCAGCCACCCGGTACTGTGCCGCAGCTTTTTGTAACTGCAGTTCAAGCGATAGTTTTCCGGCATCGTAGCTGTTACGGGTGATTTGTTCCTGTATTCTGGCGGCCTGTATCCGTGCTTTTTGCGCCCCATAAAACAACGGAATACCCATGCCCACTTCTACAGAGGTAAAACGGTCGGAGGATGTAAAATTCCGCTCTACGCCATCCACATTCTGTATGCCTTTTATGCTTTGGTTGTTGTAGCCAATTTGCAGATCGGGGAGGAGGTGAGCCTGCTCTGCTTTTGTGCTGGCCCGGCTGACTTGCTGTTGCTGCTGCAGCAGTTTTAAATACGGATGGGCAGCTATAGTTGCTGAGTCGTTCTGTATAGCCAATTCTATTTTTAACGGGCGTTCAGCAGGCACATAAACGGTATCGGTATTGAGCACAAACTGGAACTGCTGCTGAAGGTCTGTTATTTCCTGTTGGAGCTGCCGGAGTTGCAGGCTTACCTGGCCGCGCTGTGTCTGGGCAGTATTTTTTTCAAGGATGTTGCTGGACCCGAGTTTGAATCGGAGCTCGGCGGTGCGCAGAAATTCTTTGTACAGGCTGTCGGTGCGAAGCAACAGATTCTGTTTTTCACGGGCATACAGCATCTCATAGTATAGTTGCGTTACCTGCCATTCCAGTTCAAATACACTCAACTCAGATGCAAGCACAGCTTGTTGCCATTCCTGTTTCAATAACTGTTTTTGCCTGGCATATACTGTCGGGAATTTCAGGCTTTGCGATATGTTTAAGCGGGTATCCTTGTACGTGCTGTTTATCTGACCATACTCTCCGGCAACTATAGTTTGCGGAATATCTAAGGCAGTACCCTGTAGTTTTTGTGCGGCTCCTGCCTGTAGTCTTTCGTTCTGTAGTTGGGAGTTCTGTTTTTGTGCTTTGTCAATGGCCTGCTCCAGGGTTATAGTTTGCTGTGCCGATGCCAGGTTAGGGAGCAATAGCAGCAGTAGAATTCCGACCGCTTTCGTTACTGGTGTAATAGGTTTGTCATCATGGTGCGCAGCTTTCTCGAAAAGGATGTAAAGCGATGGCAGCACGAATAAGGTAAGCAAGGTTGCAACGATCAATCCCCCGATCACTACAGTTGCCAGCGGACGCTGCACCTCTGCGCCGGCTCCGGAGCTAAGCGCCATAGGTAAAAAGCCCAGACTTGCCACGCTGGCCGTCATCAGAACCGGGCGAAGGCGTGTTTTGGTACCTTCCAGTACGATTTCTTTTAAACTTAAGCCACCAGCCAGCCGCAACCGGTTAAACTCCGCGATCATTACAATGCCGTTCAGGACAGCTACACCAAACAAAGCGATAAACCCAACACCCGCCGAAATACTGAAAGGCATACCCCGCAACCACAACGCAAAAATACCCCCGATAGCCGACAAGGGAATAGCCGAGTAAATAAGCAAACCGTAACGCACCGACCGGAACGCAAAATACAGCAGCAGGAATATAAGCCCCAGCGAAACAGGAACGGCTACGGTCAGGCGTTGGCGTGCGGCCTCCAGGTTCTCGAATGCACCGCCATAAACCACATAATAGGCGGGCGGAAGATCTAGCTGTTGCTGTACCTTTTGCTGCAGTTCATCCACAATACTCTGCACATCCCGGCCACGCACGTTAAAGCCAACCATAATGCGGCGTTTGGCATCTTCGCGCTGTATCTGGTAGGGGCCTTCTTCCAGTTTAACATCAGCTAAAACGTACAACGGTACCTGTTGCCCCGATGGTGTCGGGATAAGCAGATTCTGCACATCAGGGAGGTTCTGCCGCAGTTCTCCTTTTAAGCGTACTACCAGGTCAAAGCGCCGTTCGCCTTCAAATACCAGGCCACTGCTTACGCCTGCAAAAGCAGCATTAACCGTCTGGTTTATGTCGGCTACGTTGGTGCCGTGCTGGGCAATGGCAGCGTGATTATAGTTGATCACGATCTGCGGCATGCCGGTAACCGTCTCTACATACAGGTCTGTGGCGCCTTCCACGGTAGTTGCTATCTGGCCGAGGCGTTGGGCATAATGGGCCAGTGTATCCAGGTCTTCCCCAAATATCTTGCAAACCACATCCTGCCGGGCACCTGTCATCAGTTCGTTAAAACGCATCTGCACCGGGTACTGGAAACCAGCCGTAATACCGGGCACATCCTGCAGGGCATTTCCCATTTTTTCGGCTAGTTCATCAAATGTTTTAGCGGAGGTCCATTCTTTTTTCGGTTTCAGGATCACCATCATATCGCTGGCTTCGATGGGCATAGGGTCGGTTGGTATCTCACCGGAGCCGATCTTTGTCACCACTTTCTCTACTTCCGGAAAGCGGTCTAAGAGTATGCCTGCGGCCTGTTGTGTCGATCTTATAGTTGTGTTGAGATTACTTCCGGTCAGTACGCGGGTATCAACGGCAAAATCGCCTTCTTCCAGGGCAGGGATAAACTCTCCACCTAAAGATAAGAGTACCAGTACAGCGCCAGAAAACAACAGAACAGCACCAGCAATAACCATTTTAGGGAATTCGATGACGCGACGGAGGTATTTCTGGTAAAAATTCTCAATACGGCCCATCATTCTATCTGAGAAAGTGTCTTTGTGGTTAATTTTTTTACTCAGGAAAAGCGCACTCATCATCGGTACATAGGTCAGCGAAAGTATGGCAGCGCCTATCAGGGCAAATGTTACGGTCTGGGCCATGGGCTTGAACATCTTTCCTTCTATACCTTGCAGGGTAAGTATAGGCAGGTAAACAATGAGGATGATGATCTGTCCAAAAATGGCGCTGTTCATCATGCGGCTCGCCGATTGTTGTACCGTATCATCCATCTGTGCCTGATCGATGCGGTCGGTGGTGGCAAAGCGCTTGTTAAAATGAAAGGTGTGGAGAACCGCCTCAACTATAATTACCGCACCATCCACTATCAAACCAAAGTCCAGGGCACCCAGGCTCATCAGGTTACCGCTCACACCGAAGGTGTTCATCATGGTTATGGCAAACAGCATGGCCAGCGGAATAACGGATGCAACTATAAGCCCGGCCCGCAGGTTGCCCAGGAAAAGTACCAGCACAAACACCACGATCAGGGCACCTTCCAGCAGGTTTTTTTCTACGGTACTGATGGCGTTATTTACCATTTTGGTACGGTCCAGGAAAGGCTCTATCACAACGCCTTCAGGCAGCGATTCGCTGATCTGTTCGATGCGCGCTTTCACTTCTTTAATGACCTGGTTGCTGTTGGCACCTTTCAGCATCATCACAACAGCGCCGGCTACTTCGCCCTGGTCGTTATAGGTCATGGCGCCAAAACGGGTGGCGTGGCCATAATCTACTTCGGCTACATCGCGCAGGTACACAGGAGAGCCGTTTTCCGTGCTTTTAACAGCTATACTCCGGATGTCATCCAGGGTGCCCAGCAGGCCTTCACTTCGGATAAAAAGCACGGCATCGCCTTTGTGGATGTATGAGCCGCCGGTGTTCTGGTTATTGTTTTCAAGCGCTGTAAAAATATCGGTTATAGTCAGGCCATAGGATTTTAGCCGGGAAGGGTCTACTGCTATTTCATACTGTTTCAGGTAACCGCCAAAACTGCTCACATCGGCCACGCCGGGCACGCCCAGCAGTTGCCGGCGCACGATCCAGTCCTGTATGGTGCGCAGTTCCATGGCATCGTACTTCCCTTCGTAGCCGGGTTTTGGCCGGACCATGTACTGGTAAATTTCGCCCAGTCCTGTGGTTACAGGGCCAAGTTCAGGGTTGCCGATGCCTTCCGGAATTTGTGAAGCTACCGTCTGCAGCCGCTCTGCCACTTGTTGCCGGGCCCAGTATACATCTACATTATCCTCAAAAACTATAGTTACCAGCGAAAGGCCAAACCGTGAAAAACTGCGGATCTCTTTAATGCCTGGGATGTTGCTGTTGGCCTGCTCTACCGGAAAGGTGACCAAACGCTCAATATCGGGGGCACCCAACGATGGGGCAACTGTTATTACCTGAACCTGGTTGTTGGTGATATCGGGTACTGCATCAATTGGAAGGCGGGAGACGTTGTAGGCACCAATTATAATTAAAGCGATCACAAAAAGGCCGATGATGAGCTTATTCTGTATTGAAAAGGCTATAATTCTGTTAAGCATTATACTTCTCGTTAATGGTGGCCTTTACCCTGTTTCTGATAGCAATATTTGTGGGTCGGTAGTATGAATATTAAACTCCCAAATCCGAAATCAGTTAGTAAATATCTAATTTATTTTTATCTTAAAGTATGATATAAGTCACCTGAAAATATTTGCCTGACATTGAAAATCAGGGAAGAGGCCACGTTGGCTCGGTTTACATTAATGCTTTATCCTCTTATTTTGCCAGATTTTATAAGGAGTGTACCGTATCAGGCTATCTCGGGCATGATGAATGCTGCAGCGGAGTAATAAACACAGGATATACTTTAGATTATCAACAATATTTAGAAGGTAAAAACGAACTTTTAATGTAATTTGCCTCTCCGAAATGCCACCTTATGGCAGACTATAGTTTATGCTTTGTAAAACAGTTAACCAATGAATTATAAGTACACTATGAATTTACACGTTGCAGCAAAAACAGCTGAGGCTTCGCGCAGTATGTTGCGCAGGCTGACCTTAATACTGCTCCTTTGTACCTTTACCTTCCTGGTAAATGCGCAGGTAATAACCTCTCCGGACAAGAACTTTACCTTGAAGTTTGAACTGGCAGATGGTGGCGTACCTACTTACCAGCTGACGTACAAAAAAAAGCCTGTCATCAAAGAAAGTAAACTGGGCCTGGAACTAAAGGATGCCCCGTCGATGATGAATGTTTTTACAGTCTCAAAAACAGAGCAGAACAGTGTGAACAACACTTGGGAGCCGATCTTAGGAGAGCAGAAAACCATCCGTAATAACTATAACGAATTGCTGGTAACCCTTAACCAAAAAGACCAGAAGGACCGCCACATCCGCATCCGTTTTCGTTTGTTTAACGATGGTCTGGGTTTCCGTTATGAGTTTCCGGAGCAGAAAGAGCTGAACTACTTTATCATTAAAGAAGAAAACACGGAGTTTAACCTGGCAGGTGACCACAAGATCTGGTGGATACCGGGCGACTACGATACCAACGAATATGCTTACACCACTTCTAAGATATCTGAAATTCCAGGTTTGATGAAGAAGGCAACGATAGATGTGCACGCGCAGTGGCCAATCAAAACTACAGCTGTGCAAACGCCTTCTATGATGAAATCTTCGGATGGTATTTACATCAACATTCACGAAGCAGCCCTGATCAACTACCCGGCCATGAACCTGAACGTAGATCCGAAAACCTTCAAATTCAGCTCGCACCTTACCCCGGATGCGATGGGCAACAAAGGCTACATCCAGACCGACTTTAACACACCCTGGAGAACTATAGTTGTAAGCGACGACGCTACGGATATCCTGGAATCTAAGCTGATACTGAACCTGAACGAGCCTACAAAATACAAGGACGTTTCGTGGATTAAGCCGGTAAAATACATTGGTGTTTGGTGGGAGTACTTTGTAGCCGGTAAAAGCACCTGGGCTTATGGCACCGAAACAAACGTTAAACTGACAGACGATTTCTCGAAGCTGACTCCGAACGGTCGCCATGGCGCTACTAACGAAAACGTGAAAAAGCACATCGACTTTGCTGCCAAGCATGGTTTTGATGCCGTATTGGTGGAAGGCTGGAACATTGGCTGGGAAGACTGGTTCGGTAACTGGAAAGAAGAAGTGTTCGACTTTGTAACGCCATATCCTGATTTTGATGTGAAAGAACTTAATGCGTATGCCAAGTCGAAGGGTGTAAGGATCATGATGCACCACGAAACATCGGCTTCCGCTACCAACTATGAGCGCCGTCTTAAAGATGCGTTTGAGTTTATGCAGGAAAATGGTTACAACTCTGTGAAGACAGGCTATGTAGGCAAGATTATACCACGAGGGGAGCACCACGACAGCCAGTGGATGGTGAACCACTACATACACGTGGCCGAAACTGCAGCAGACTATAAGATAATGGTAAACAGCCACGAAGCTGTAAGGCCAACTGGTGTGCACCGTACCTATCCGAACTGGTTTTCGCAGGAATCTGCACGCGGTACTGAGTTTGAAGCCATGGGCGGACTTGCGCCGGAGCATGCCACTATTTTACCGTTTACAAGACTGATGGGTGGCCCGATGGACTATACGCCAGGTATTTTCCAGACTGATCTTTCTTACTACAACACAGGCGGTAACCAGCGTGTGAATACAACCCTGGTGAAGCAACTGGCTTACTATGTAACCATGTACAGCCCGCTGCAAATGGCTGCCGACCTGCCTGAGAACTATGAGCGTTTCCCGGATGCATTCCAGTTTATTAAAGATGTAGCCGTGGATTGGGATAACACCTGGGTGCAGGAAGCAGAGCCAGGGGACTATGTAACAATAGCCCGTAAAGCAAAAGGCAAGAACGAATGGTATGTTGGTGGTATCACCGACGAGAATGCCCGCACAGCAACTGTTCGTTTCGATTACCTGCCAAAAGGCAAAAACTACATCGCCACTATTTATGCCGATGCAAAAGATGCCAGCTGGAACAAGAATCCACAGAAATATACGATCCGTAAGGTGCTTGTAAATTCTAAAAGCGTGCTGAAGCAGCCAATTGCCCCGGGTGGTGGTGTTGCGGTAAGCATTAAAGAAGGCAGCAAGCAGGATATGAAAGGCCTGAAGAAACTATAGTCTATAGTTGACACTAACCGAAAAGCGCGGGGCAGGAAACTGTTCCGCGCTTTTTTTTGCCTAAATCGAATTATTATAGTTTATAGTTTGTATCTTTTGGTAGATAAACTTTTAGCCACATACTTATGACCTCCGAAGAATTTGAAACAAACTTTACGCAAACCCTTGATACGATCTTAGAAGCACTTGCCAACAGCTCAGAGGTAAAACCTGAGAAATTCTATAGT
Organism: Pontibacter populi; assembly: GCF_040278685.1. Classification (NCBI taxonomy): domain Bacteria; kingdom Pseudomonadati; phylum Bacteroidota; class Cytophagia; order Cytophagales; family Hymenobacteraceae; genus Pontibacter; species Pontibacter populi. The sequence continues at coordinate 126,356 of NZ_JBEOKT010000003.1, read as the reverse complement.
TTGGCCTGTGTCGTCGAGAACCTGCGTTATTTCAGTCCTGTGTTTTATAGTGCCATCAAGCAGAAAGAAGAATAAGACCGCATTAGGAGGTTGAAGATACCTTTACATACCTAAACCATTATCAGGTCACTGATAGGTATGAAGCCCTAATACAAGCAACCAATTATATTACCAAACAGGTAAATCTGTACATTGGATGTCCTTAATGTATAAAAGCCACGCAGCAGTTAGGGTGCGTGGCTTTTATACTTTGTGTCTTTGTATGTATAGCTGAAATACGGTATTTTAGGCTTGCGGTATTTGACTCATATCCATAAAGAACACTTCCCAGATGTGCCCGTCCGGGTCGTTGAAAGCTCTGCCATACATAAAGCCCTGATCATCTGTTGGACGTGCCTCGGTACCACCTGCCGCTAGCGCTTCGTCCACCAGTTTGTTCACTTCATCTTTACTGTTAACCGATAGTGCCGTTAACACTTCGGTTGTTTTAGTAGCGTCAGAAATGCCTTTTGGGGTGAACATTTTAAACTTGTCGTGTGTCAGCAGCATGGCATAAATAGTCTCTGAAATAACTACACACGCCGCTGTTTCGTCCGTGAACTGCTCGTTTATAGAGAACCCTAGCTTTGTGAAAAAGTCCTTAGACTTTTTCAGGTCTGAAACAGGAAGGTTGACAAAGATCTGGGTTACCATAGTTTTTGGGGTTTGTTGGAAGTAGATTTAACGTGTTGGTACATGAGGTGAGTAAGGCGTAGCCGTAGCTTTGCTCATGTGCTTTGTTGGCTTATGTTGTTTCACTAATACTTTTTGCACACTACACTCGAGTCAATTCCTAATGCATTAAAAGATTCTAAAGGAGTATAAGTTTTCCCTTCCATTTTAGCTCTTATCGCATAGCTTTCTTCCTTTGTCCACTTTCTAATGTTGTATCTTATATGTAAGCCATTCGTTAGGTAGTTGCTAATCTGTTCAAAAGCAGGATTTGTTATCGTGTCAGTTGAACTTGAGAGGGTAACGACCCAGTTAGGCTGGTACATCTGCCAGTTAATTCTCATGGCAGAATCAAGGAAAGGAGCTACATCTTCAGTTCTTAGCTCCTTAACTTGTTTAGGCGTAAGCTCTATGAAAGGTACTTTGATGTAATCTGATTCACTCATGCCGAAACCGCAAAGATGCCTGTGGGAAACCGTATGTAGATATACTTTATCGCTGCCAACAAATATGAAGTTGTACTCGCCATAGGTCAGGTCAGTTGGCGGTGGCGGGTCATTTTTATATTTTTCACTCGTGATATAGTTTTCCCCTTCCTTCACCACATAGTATATCTTTTCTGACTCCTTTGGTTTGTCTCCACAAGAAGCTAAAAGGATGGTTAACAGTAAAAGAGCGAGTCTATTCATCATTTCAATTAAAGCCAACGCCAGTTTGTCTAATAACCTCTGCATGTTGGCTGTTTAAAGATAGCAATTTGCAGATATAATGAATGGTTATATGTCAACTTTATAAGTAAGCCCAAGTGCTGCCAGCAGGCCCGAAAGGTGCCTAGGAGGGATTCGCAAGTCATATAGGCCCTGAAATAGGCCAGCAGTCGCTCCCAGCCGATGATGTGGAAGATGCGGCGCAGGTTGTAGGCCACCAGCATCAGGCCTACATCAGCTGAAGCCCTATCCATTCCTTTTTTGGTAAGCACATAGCTGTAGCCTCATTGCCGCTTGATGGTGCCGAAAGGATGCTCGACAATGGCCTGCCGCCGCTTATAGAGCTCCGGGTTGGCTGCTACATTTTGTCGGTTCTTCTCAAACAGAGGCGAGTAAAGGTTGCGTTCGATGAGCTTTCCGTTTTTGGCCGTGGTACAGCGCGTTCGTGCCGGGCATGTCTTGCAGGCTTTGGTACGGTACTGGTGAAAGCTGGTCGGGTTAGACCGGTTCAGGTTCTTGGTGTAGACATGCCCATTGGTCGTAAGCGTGTGGCCTTCGGGACAGGTGTAGGTATTTTTAGCCCTGTCGTAGATAAAGTGCTCCAGGTTGTAAGCCTGGTCCGGAGCCACCGCTGCCGGTGCCGGGATGGCTACCAGCGTTCGGATGCCCAGCTGCTGGGCAATCTCTAGTTCAGTTCCAGTGTAGTAGCCTTTGTCGAAAAGGGCCGTGAAGGAGTGCTTTCTAAGTATGCTCTTAGCCCTTCTGAGCATATTGCCCATCGCTTTGCAGTCGTTGTGGTTGGTCACCTGGTAGTCGATCAAAAGGCAGTGCCGGGCATCGACCGTAGCCTGTACGTTATAAGCTACTTCGGTGATGGTATTACGAATGATCATTTGCCGGCTTTCGGGATCGGAAGTAGAGACCTGATCTTCACCAAACTCCTGAAGCTGTTGCAAGAGCTGCAGGTAGTATTCCCTGCGCCGGGCATGCCGAGCCATGTTGTCGGCCAGCTGCGCAACCTGAACAGCGTCTCTTGCCTGGGCAAGTGCTTGGTTGCTCTCCGAGAGCTTCTGCTCGATGTAGAGAAGGTGGCGGGCTATCTTGGCCCGGTTGTAGTTGTTTTTCTTAGAGTTCTGGGCGCGAAGTTTAGTGGAGTCGCCAGCCAATAGCTCCCCGCCGATCAACTGGAGCTGCCGGGCCATTCGGACGGCGTTGCGGAATACGTTCGTGATAGCTTTGCTGTTATGTTTGCGGAAATTAGCGATGGTGTTGTGGTCGGGTGTGAGCTGGCCCAAGAGCCACATCACTTCCAGGTTACGGTGGCACTCCCGCTCCAGGCAGCGCGACGAGCGGATGCGGTTCAGGTAGCCATAGACCAGGAGCTTGAGCAGGATGGTCGGGTGGTAAGCCGGGCGCCCGTTCTCGGGGAAATCGGTACGGAAGCCTAATTTCTCAAGTGAGAGCGAATCAACAAAAGCGTCGATCAACCGCACCTCATTGTCCGGGGCGATTAGCGCCTCCAAACTGGCACCCCCACAGGGAGGCTGGTCGCGGCGGCAGGCGTGTATGAACTTCATGGCCGTAAGGAAATGGTAAACTAATGTTTAGTCCTTTCCCTTCATGAAAGTTGCAGCAAACAGCAAGTATTTAGACAGTCTGACGTGCTCGTGCAGAAGGTGTGCAAGGCTATCAGCCGAAGCATAACTTATGAGCTGTGTTGGTGGAAGTTATTCTTTATAATTCTTTTTATCAATAAGAACTGAATCAGCAACTTGAAGAAATACAGTGTCTCCTAATCCATTTTGAATTATGATTGACTCTGTTTTATCATCAGTGATTAAGTATTCAGCTTCTGCAAGTGCTTCTTCACTAGGTTCATAAGGTTTTCTAACTTCATTCAAGATAATCAAGAAGTAGATACCAAAGCCACCTATCACAACAAAGTGAATAAGTAGTGCGCCTTTATTTGAACTATTCGCAGAGTTTTTAAAAAATTCAACTAACCTGCGGATTAGCAGAAAGACACCAATAATCAAAACAAGAAGACCAATCAAGTGGTGGATACCAGGGGCATGTATATATTCCCAACCAAAGATTAGATAGGCTGCCCATGCTATCGCAAACCCAATAACATAATATGCTGCTGCTCTCAGGCCACCTTTTATAAATTCTTTTTCCAATTCATAACTGTTATTACTACCAACTAGCGTATAGCAGGAGTAGCTACTCCCACTATCTGCACTATGTATGGAGTACTTATCTGTTTTAGCAATTATAGTACTTTTAACTTATCAAATATAGAAATTAATTTATACTTAATCCTTCCCTCAAAAACTCCATTTCACCCGCGCATAAATAACCTTGGTTGTTGCCTTAAACTCGCCCTGTTCAGAATCCATAAACAACTGCCCTATAGCGTCAAGGTCCAGGTTGGGGAAGGCGGAGTAGGTGAGGACGGGGTTGAGGAAGAAGGCCTGGTCTTCGGGGAAGTAGATGGTGGCGAGTCTGCCGGTGAGCAGCGGATGAAAGGTATAGCTCACCTGCCCGAATACATTGTACCGGTAGGGCGATAGCTCCTTGACCGACAGGCGTCCCGGCTGAAAGGCCTGAAGCAGAAGTGTCTGCGGGTTTTTCTCTCCCTTGCTGTTGTATAGCACCGAGCCATGCAGGTATAGCGAACTGGCAAAAGAATAGTCTGCCGAAACGGAAGCGAGCAATTGGCCACTTGCATCCAGCGGGTCCCGGTAGGGGTGGAAGTAGGTAAACTCTCCCTTAAAGCCGGCATCCTGTATACTTCCGGCCCAGCCCAGGCCCAGTACCGCTTCCCGTCCAACTACACCTCCCAGAAACTGAATGTCGTACTCGCTGCGGTTAAACTTATACAGGCCGGCTATGGTGCGTTTTTCCGGGTCGGTGGTGAGGCGGGCGGCAAACTCGGCTCCCCCGGCAAAACCACTGAAGTAGCGTACCCGCACGGCGTCGCTGCCAGGGCGCTCTTCATAGTCAAAATCCAGGTAAGAGTAGGCGTTGAAAATATCGTTGGGGTTCCAGACAAGGTTCAGGCCCCAGTTAATGCGCTGCCGGCCCAGGCGCACTTCCAGCTGGTTTTTGGTATACTCCAGGTACGCGCGGTCAAGCATGGTATGCACCAGTAACGAGCGGCTTTTAACAGGCATCGCCGAGAGGTCCCATACATCGTTTCCGGAGTCGATAAGTTGCGGGTAAATGGGTACCTGGCGCAGCAGGTCGCCGTAGAAAATGCGGGTGCGCACTTCTGCCATCACATGCAGCGAGGTATCAATGGTGTAGTTAAAGTTGAGGCGGTTGTGCAGCAGGTTTTCAGTGAGGAGGGAATCGAGGCCACGGACAAGTATAAATGTCTGCAGTTGCTTTACATAACCCTTTAGCTGCAGGTTCTGAAGTATAGCTTTACGTGGTTTGGTTTGGGTAACTGTATCGGAATCTATACTTACTGAATCCGTTTGTGCCAGGGCATTGCAGGCGCTCAGCCAAAGTATAAATACCGCTATCCAGGCCCGGGCACGCATATCAGGATTTGGTTACGTCCGAAACGATCACGCCATCTTCCAGGGTAATCACGCGTCGGGCTTTCTCGATCACGCGCTGGTCGTGGGTCGAGAAGATGAAAGTGGCTTTTTCGCGCTGGTTCATCTCGGCCATCATGTTCAGCAGGTTTCCGGCAGCTTTGGAGTCGAGGTTGGCGGTGGGCTCGTCGGCCAGTATAAACTGCGGCCTCGAAGCCAACGCCCGGGCCACCGCTACACGCTGCTGCTGCCCACCCGAAAGTTCTGATGGCCGGTTGTGTATGCGGTCGCCGAGGCCAACTTCCTGTAGCAACTTTATGGCCCGTGCTTCCCGCTCTTTGGCAGAGAGTTTTTGCAGCAGCATGATAAACTCTACATTCTCTTTAGCCGTGAGCACTGGTATAAGGTTAAATGCCTGGAACACGAAGCCAATATGCTCCAGCCGGAAGTCGATGAGTTCGCGATCGTTGAGTTCGTTCAGGTGGTGGCCACCCACTTCTACCTGACCTTCCGTAGGATAATCAAGACCGCCGATAATGTGCAGTAACGTAGATTTGCCAGAGCCGGATGGCCCGACCACAGCTGTAAACTCACCTTCCCGTATCTCCAGGTCTACTCCGCCCAGCGCATTTACGGGTACTTTCGTTTCCTGGTATACTTTGGTTAACCCGCTTGTCCTGATCACAACTTCTGGCATGGTGGTTTGTGTTTGGTTTATACTTTGGTTTTAATATTTGTGCACGATTGCCGCCCCCTTCAAAGGGGAACTTTACCTCAAGTAACTATGGCGCGAGCGTCCTCGCTCGTGACTTGCTATAGTTGCGCCTCCGGCCCAGTTGAGTTATATACTTGATAACCTACTTAACCACAAGTTGCAAACTTGCGGCATGGGTTATTCCTGTATAATTCCCCCCTTGGAGGGGCTAGGGGTGGGTTTATTTAATAGATTCATACTTTATAATTCCCATTCCTAATTCTTAATTTCCATCAGCTTCTCATTGCCTCTACCGGGTTTAGTTTTACGGCTTTGTACGAGGGATACATGGCGGCAAGTATAGCTGTCAGCACTACGCTGGCTACCATCAGGATGTATTCTTTAAGGGATAGAAACGGGAAGAACTTAGTGCTGTAACCGTATTGCTGCAAGCCTTTGGTCCAGGCTGAGAGATCTATACCCGTATCGCCGAGCCACGTAACGGTGGCATAGCCCAACAAACACCCGACGGGCCCACCCACCAGCGATAGAAAAATAGTCTCCATCAGGATCATACTAAAAATGCGCTGCCGGTTCATACCGATGGCCATGAGCATGCCCAGTTCCCGCTCACGTTCCAGCACTGCCATCAGCATGGTGTTCACAATGCCAAAAGCCAGTGCTACCATCAGAATTACCAGAAGTATAGCCATCGTCAGGTTAGATTGTTCCTGTATCAGTTCCAGCTCCGGCGACAGTTCTTCCCAGGTTTTTATTTCTGTAGTTAGGTTTCTACGTCGGAGCTCTTTCGCAACTGCCGGCACTTTTGCGTTGGTGTGCAGCAAAACCGCTATTTCGTGTGTAAGGGTATCGGTGCCGAGTAACTGGTTCAGGTCCTGTTGTCGCACATACACGCCTCCTTCGTTTAAGCGGGGCGAAGGCGAATCGAAAATACCCTGCACCCGAAAAGCTCCTGCCGTAACGTTGCCCTCTATATCCTGGAAAGTAAGTACCAGTTTTGTTCGTAGTTCAGCTTTCAGTTTGTCGGCCAGTTTTCGGCTGATAAGTATAGCGTTCCGTGGTTTTTCGGTAAAGTAATTTCCTTCTGTTAGCAACGAATCGATAGAGGTAACCGCTTTTTCCTGGGGTAGGTTAATGCCGTAGATCTGCACGCCGGCACTTGCCCTGGTGGAAGCGATCATCCCGTTTATCAGCACGCGCTGGCTATAGGCCTTCACGTCAGGGTTGTGTTGCAGGTAGTCGGTTATACTTTGGCTGTTGCGTATGCTGTACCGTGCTTCTGGTTCCTGCAGAAATTGCGGATGGTGTACCTGCAGGTGCGAATAATCGTAGTTGATGGAGTTTCGGATATAGCTGTCGGACAAGCTGTTGATGAAGCCCACCGTAATTGCAATAGCCCAGATACCAACGGCAATGGCCGCAATCACCACTATACTTCGGGTGGGGTTGCGCCAGATGTTGCGCCAGGCTATCAGGAGGAGCATAGGCATAAGGCGTTAGTTTCGGAGTGCAGTTACAGGTATAAGCCGTTGTATGAACCAGAGCGGGTAAATGCCCAGTACCGAGGTGATAATGGCCACGATGTAGGCCTGCCGCAAAAAAATTGCAGCTTTGCGCGAGAACGGAATGACAGGCTCCATGCCATAGTTCTGGTACAGTTCTGCTAGGTTACCGGTAACAGGTATGGGGTTATGATGCAGGTAAAAAATTACTGGCAGGCTCAGCAACAAACCCAGTAACGTACCACCCAGGGCCAGCATAATTATCTCCAGGAACATAACTGCCTGCAACTTCAGTCGGCTCATACCAATCGCGATCATCACACCCATTTCGTAGCGACGCTCGGCGGTCATCATCAGGAACGTACCGAAAATACCAAACCCGATAACGGCATATAGTATATATAGAATGATCTCACCACCCAGGCGATCGATCTCGAAGCTCTGCACCAGTTCCGGCATCATTTCCTGCCAGCTCATCACCTCAAATTGCGTTGCGTTCAGCTCTTGCTCCAGCGACCCGGTAATAGTTTCCACTTTCTCCGGATCATCTACCAGCAGCGAAAGCGAGGTAATGCGGTTACCAGTATCGTAAAGCCATTGCGCTTCTGCCAGCGACAGGTAAACTACCTGGTCGTTTAGTTGGGGTGACGGGAATTTAACGATGCCGGCAACTTCATACTTGCCCGCAGCATTTGCCCCATGGTAGCCCTGGCTGATAAGCACAACCGTATCTTTTGGAGCGAGTTTCAGGAAATGGGCCAGGCCTTCGGCCAGTAATACCTTCTTTTCACCTGTCTTTAAATAGCTGCCTCCCCGCATTTTGTTACGCAGGTTGGTCAGTCCGTCTTCTTTTTCAGGTTCAATGCCAATCACGAGCGTGCCCTTGGTGCGGTCGGTGCCGGAAGCCAGCGCAAAACTTTCGAGCCGGGGAACAACAGTAACTATATGCGGGTTTGAGGCTATTCTCTTCTGCAGCGCTGGCTTGTTTTCGAAGCTGTTATCGAGGGTCTTGTCGTTCCAGTAGCCTTGCTGGTGTACTTGTATGTAGCCGGTATAAAAGCGTACCGCATTATCTATCAGGTTTCCCCAGGCGGCTGTGTGCATAGACTGCATCATGCAGGAGAAGAAAACAGCAAATGCCACTGAGGCCAGCGTGATGAGCGTGCGGCGGCGGTTGCGCCAGATATTTCGCCAGGCCAGGAGCAGGTACATCGCTTATTTTACCCGTTTCAGGTTTTGAATGGAAAAGAAACTATCCTCCAGCGGCACATCAAATTTTAAAGAGCGATACTCTATGATCGTATGGTTCTGCGGATTATCGGCTGGTGTCATGTCCATGCGGGCCGGCAATAAACGGCCTCCCAGCATTTTAATGTTCGAAGCCTTCATGGTGTTTACCAGTTCTCCGTCTTCGTCATAAAAAAGGACAAGCAGTTGCAGGTAATCTTTCTTGTCGATGTACGTGATGACCTTGCCCCAGACCACCGCCGCTTCTTCCTTCGGAATCATGATGATCTTATAACAGGGTCGATTGTCGATGATGGTATCGCCGGCCAGGGTATGGGTATAGTCCTGCACCACCGAAGATTCCTTTACCAGGTCGTCGTTTGTAAAGTCGGAGCCCATCCAGGATTGCAGCATCATGGAAGGAGGGAGTTTTATAGTTCGGTCTATGGAAGGTTGCCAGTTCCATACTTCGCGCTTTCGTTTCAGGAAGGCGGTGCCTTTGTCGCGGGCAGGGGAGGTAACTACGATCATGGCCTGTTCAGTGCCTTTGGCCCAGCTTTTCAACCCGATTTCCCGCTTCCAGGTTGGTCGTACGATCCGCATCACCATTTCGCCCTGGTTCGATTTGCCCCGCACTTTATCATCGGCACGCTGCACAATTTCCTGGGCGCTGGGCTGTTTATGAAGAGGCGCTTCGGACCAAATCAGTGTGAACAAAAGTATGGGAAGTATAAGCATGGACACTTGTAATCGGGTTAAATAAGTATAAACTATTATAAGTATAGTTTTACGTGTGAGCTACTAAAATAACCTAAATAATCCTCTATGTTTTAGGTAGTTATGCAGAATATAAACCAATCGATAGAAGTAGTATTTATTGAGGTATACTTTAATTCACCCTTTCACCCGCGCTGCTACATACTCAGTCAGCTCCCGCAATGTCTGGATCTTGCCGTAATCCTCTTCTGGTGTTTCAATACTAAACTGTTCATCGATCGCAACTATAAACTGCAGATAATCAAAGGAATCAATACCTAAACTTTGCCGGATATTATCATCAGGTTGCAGTTGTGACGGCTCCGTATCGGGAGCTATACTTTTTAGGCGCTGAACCAGGGTCTGTTTTATCTCTTCTGCTGTCATAGTTTGTCGGGTTGCTGTAAGTAGTTTTTGATGGATGTGAGGAATCTGCTGCCAGTGCTGCCATCGGAGGCCCGGTGATCTGCGGCAAGTGTAGCAGTAAGTATAGGCCGTACTGCCAGCATACCGTTCTCTGTCCAGGGTTGCTCGGTAATGCCTCCAAAACCCACCAGGGCCACTTGTGGCGGGTAGATAACGCCATACACAGTTTCAACTCCTCCTTCACCCAGGCTTGTTACGGTAATAGTGGAGTCGGCAAGTTCAGAGCTGCGCAGTCGAAGGGCACGGGCACGGGGAATCAGGTCGTTCAGGGCCTGCATCAGCTCATCCAGCGATTTGGTATCGGCATCGTGAATAGCAGGCACCATGATACCGCCTGTGCGCAAGGCTACTACATAACCCACATTTATACTTTCTTTCCGCTGCAGTCCGTTTTCCCACCAGGCGTTCAGGTCGGGTACATCTATCAGTGCTTTCGCCACAGCTTTGATCAGCAACACCGACGGTAACAAGCGTTCTTTTACAGGGCGCTGTTTGTTCGTTTCCGACAGCCAGGCCAGCGCCTTGCTCATGTCTATTTTAGTTTCGAGGTAATAATGCGGCACTTCCCGGTTCGACTTGCTCATGGCGGCGGCCACGGCCATTCTTATACTTTCTGCAGCAGTGGTGGGTGTAGCTGTGGGCTTAGGTATTTCGGGGATTTCAATTTTTGGTTTGGCTTCGGCCTTTATTTCAGGCATAACAGGTTTTTCTGCAGGTGCTACTTTAGGTGCTTCTGCCATAGGGGCTACCTGTGCCGCAATGGCATGCTCTACATCGTCCCGTGTTACGGCGCCATCTGGTCCTGTACCATGTATGGTAGCTATGTCAATCCCTTTTTCAGCTGCAATTCTCTTAGCCAGCGGCGAAGCCCGGATATGATGAGGGTGCGGTATAGTTTCCGGTTGAACTATAGTTGCAGTAACCGGCGGGGCAACAATAGTTTCCTTTTGTGCTTCAGTTGGTACCGCTTTAATACCCGACCGGGCTTCCTCCTCCGAAAGTATAGTTGCCATAGCTGTACCTACTGGTACCTGTTCATTTATCTTAACAAGCAGTTCACCAATTATACCTTCTTCAAAAACCTCTATCTCGATAATGCCTTTCTGTGTTTCCACTTCGGCAATGATGTCGCCTTTATGGATATGGTCGCCGGGCTGCACGCGCCACTCACGCAGAAAGCCGCTCTCCATATCGGCTCCGAGGCTGGGCATTTTATACTCGATCATGCTGCAGTATACTTTTTACCATTGATACAATCTGGGCAGGCTGTGGCACGGCTGCGTCTTCAAGGTGTTTGGGGTAGGGAATCGGCACTTCAGCACCACAGAGCCGCTGCACCGGCGCGTCAAGTTCATAAAAGCATTTTTCCATGATCCTGGCACTTACTTCAGAAGACACGCTAACCGATCTGCTGGCGTCTTCCACTAGCAGGGCACGATTGGTTTTCGCCACGGAAGCCATAATGGTTTCATCATCCAACGGGCGAAGTATACGCAGGTCCACTACCTCGGCTTCCATACCTGCCTGCGCCAATTCCTCTGCAGCTGTTAAGGCTTTGTAAACGCCGGTGCCATACGTAATAATGGAAATATCCTTGCCCTCACGCCGTACTCTGGCTTTGCTGATGTCTATACTTCCAGCGTGTACGGGCAGCTCTTTTTCTACATTCAATAAGGAGGTATACTCAAAGATGATGACCGGGTCAGGATCGAGCAGGGCAGGAGCGAGCATGTAACGGGCGTCTTCGTGGGTTCCGGCAGAAAGTATACGCAAACCGGGCAGGTGTGCAAACAGCGGTTCCCAGCTATGCGAGTGTTGCGCTGCCAGTTGCCTGCCTATACCGGCGCTCATCCGGATAACAAGCGGCACATTAAACTGCCCACCAGACATGTGCAGCAGCGTAGCGGCATTATTAGCGATCTGGTCCAGGGCCAAAAGGCTGAAATTCACGGTCATGATCTCCACAATTGGTCGCATGCCGCCCAGGGCTGCGCCTATACCTGCGCCTACAAAACCAGCTTCGGACAAAGGTGTATCCATAATCCGTTCAGGACCGAATTCCTGCAGCAGGTTCTTGCTTACGGCAAATGCGCCGCCATAATGGCCCACATCTTCGCCCATCATAAATACACGCTCATCACCAAGCAGGACCTCCCGTATGGCCTGTTTTATACATTCGCGGTATGTGACCAGGTTGCCTGCCATCAGCTTTTTCTTTCGCTGTATGTATACTTCAGGAGTTCTTCCACCGGCTCAAAACTGCAGGTCTCGGCATAGTCCACGGCTTGCTGAACTTCATTGTCTACCTGGGCTCCTATTATTTTGAAATCTTCATCTGTTAGGAGTTGCTGCTGCATCAGATAATTGGTAAAGGCAGGAATCGGGTCGCGTGTCTTCCATTCTTCCACCTCACTTTTTTCGCGGTAAAGCTCGGCATCAAACATGGAATGCGCCCGGAAACGATACGTATTGCATACCAGGAAGTATGGCTGACCAGTTTTACGCACAGTTTCAGTAGCTGTGTTGGCAGCTGCCATCACTTTAAGTAAATCCATGCCGTTCACTGTAGAGGATGAGATACCATAAGCGGCACCTTTCAGTTCGAGGTTTGTCTGGGCGTGGGTATAGCGCAAAGCTGTTCCCATGGCATAGAGGTTATTTTCACATACAAACAGAACCGGCACCTGCCATAGCGCAGCCAGGTTTAAGGCTTCATGAAAAGCACCTTCCGCCATGGCTCCTTCACCAAAAAAACAACAGGTCAGTTGGTCTCGTTTCATCTTTTTATCCGCGAGAGCCAATCCCACGGCCATCGCCAGGTGACCCGCCACAATCGCGTTGCCGCCGTAGAATTTTGTTTTAGCGTCGAAGAGGTGCATAGAACCTCCGCGGCCCCGGCTACAGCCTTCCTGCTTGCCATACATTTCAGCCATGATTACACCCGGTGCTAGCCCACGCACCAGTGCATGGCCATGCTCCCGGTACGTACAGAGCACATTGTCTTCCGGACGCAGCGCCTGCATCACACCCACGGCAACAGCTTCTTCACCGACGTATAGATGCAAAAATCCACGGATCTTTTCCTTGGTATACATCTCGGCAGATTTTTCCTCAAACCTCCGGATCAGTATCATCTGGTAAAGCAGTTTTTTGACCTGCTCAACAGTGAGATTTATACTTTGGTTTGCTTGCTGTTCCATGCAATATTTTTTAGTGTCCCTTTGAGGGGACTACAGGGGTGTTTAATACAATAACAAATTATTCGACGGCTATACTTCCCAATGTACATTAACACCCCTCTTGCTCCCCTCAAGGGGAGAGTTTTACGGCTGCTCTAAGGTCGAAAGATCACCTTCCGGTAAACCCAACTCCCTGGCCTTCAGCAACCGGCGCAATATCTTTCCGCTGCGTGTTTTAGGTAGATTATCAATAAAAGCGATCTCTTTTGGTGCCACAGCAGGACCCAGTCTTCGTCTGGCGTGAGCCGTTATATCCATTTTCAAATTATCATCTGCTTTCTGATCCGGCTTAAGCACGATAAAGGCTTTCACTACTTCTCCGATCAGTTGATCTGGCTTCCCGATCACGGCGGCTTCGGCTACGGCAGGGTGTTCCATCAAAGCGCTTTCCACTTCAAAAGGACCTACCATGTGGCCGGAAGTTTTAATGATGTCATCAGCTCTGCCCACGAACCAGTAATAGCCATCAGCATCCTTTTTGGCCAGGTCGCCGGTTATGTACCAGTCTCCACGGAAACATTTGTTATAGCGTTCTTCTTCGTGCAGGTAGGTGCGGAACATCGAAGGCCAGCCACGTTTCAGAACCAGGTGTCCGTCTCTATTTGGTTCATCAATGATTGTTAAACTCTCATCTGTAACCTCGGCAATGGCAGCTTCCACGCCCGGCAAAGGCTTACCCATCGATCCAGGTTTTACCTGCATTGCTCTATAGTTTGCGATCATAATGCCGCCTGTCTCGGTTTGCCACCAGTTATCCAAGAATGGCATTCCGAACATCTTTTCGCTCCAGATCACTGCATCCGCGTGCAGGGGTTCCCCCACACTCAGCATCAGGCGGAGGTTTTCCAGTTTGTATTGTTCTCCTGGTTTGATGTTCATGCGCATTAATCGCCGGATGGCTGTCGGGGCAGTATACCAGATATTTACCTTCTGTTTTTCAAGTATAGAATACCAGCGGGTGGCATCAAATTCCTCTTCATCGACCACATTGGTTACGCCATTTACCAACGGGGCGATGATGCCATAGGAAGTACCTGTTACCCAGCCGGGGTCGGCAGTGCACCAGTAAATATCATCGGGGTGAAAATCGAGCACATATTTACCGGTAACGTAATGCACCAGCACAGCTTTATGTACGTGCAAAGCACCTTTTGGCATGCCAGTCGTGCCACTGGTAAAGTGCAGCAAAGCCGGATCTTCGGGGTTGGTAGGAGGTATGGAGAATTCGTCCGAAGCCTGTTCCATCATGCGGGGAAGCGAACGGATCTTTTCATTTTCATCCTTGTCAATATCAGTCAGCAACACAAACTTTAGCCCCGGTAATCGTTCCAGCAACTGGCGTACTTTTTTCTCAAACAGGTCTTTGGTTGTAATCAGCACTTTGGCATCGCCACGGCTCAGGCGTTGAAATATAGGTTCAGGGCCAAATACGTTGAACAGAGGGCAAAAAACTGCTGCTTTCTTAAGCGTGCCGAGCGCTGAAAAGTATAACTCTGGCATACGGCCCAAAAAAGAGAAAACGCGGTCACCTTTAGTTATGCTTAACTCACTTAGCACGTTGGCAAAACGATTGGTCAGCTCCATAAAATCATGGTAAGAGCATTGCATCACCGACAAATCCTTTTTTATAAAGCGAAAGGCCGTGTGGTTTCGCAATTCCCCGGTCGCGTGTCTGTCAATTGCCTCGTAAGCAATGTTTAATCCTTGTCCATCAGGCAATCCGCTCAGACCAGACTTCTCCTTCTCCCAGCTAAAAGCGGAGGTGAAGGAAGTATAATCCGGTAAGTTTGGTGCAACCATTTTAATGTCTGATTATTAATGACTAATGATTAATGGCGTAGGATAAAGAATAATTACTCATTATTAATTACCTCGCTACCCAACCGCCGTCTACTACCAGTGCATGACCTGTGGTAAACGAGGAGGCATCAGAACAAAGCCAGATCGCGGCTTCTGCAATTTCTTCGGGCTCTCCAAACCTGCCGATGGGCTCTCCGCTGGCCATTGCTTCCCGGGTGGTGTTATTCTTCTCTATAAAACGGTCTATCATGGGGGTCTGAATTACGCCGGGGCAAACGGCATTTACCCGGATTCCCTGAGTAGCATATTCTAAAGCCGCTGTTTTGGTAATGCCGATAACCGCATGCTTTGAGGCGGTATAAATAGGGATGCCCGGAAAACCAATCACGCCGGCTATGGAAGAACAATTAACGATAGCGCCTTTGCCCTGCTTTAGCATTTGCGGGATTTGGTATTTCATGCAAAGCCACACACCTTTCAGGTTAATACCGATCACTTTGTCAAAGTTTTCTTCAGTAACCTCGTGAGTCGGGGCCGATTCGCCCTCGATACCTGCGTTATTAAAAGCGTAATCCAGACGGCCGAACTTGTTTATAGTTTGCTCTACCATGCTGCTTACATCAGCATCTTTAGACACATCGCATTTAATAAAAATAGCCTCCCCGCCGGCTGACGTTATGGAATCAACGGTTTCCCGGTCTTCTATCCAGTCAACTACAGCTACTTTAGCACCGCGCCGGGCAAACAAAATGGCCGTAGCCCTGCCAATTCCGAAACTTCCTCCGGTAACGATGGCAACTTTATCCTTGAATGGTAATTCCATTTTACACCCTTTAAATGATTAATACCTGCATTGCTGCTTACAGGTAACTATAGTTAACACACTGATCAGCAGGAAGGGTGAATAGGTAGTTTACACGAAACTGTAAACTTTAATTTTTTGTGGTATTTTATAACTATTGTTTGATAAATAATACGTAAGCAAATAAAAGTAAGCTGAAATTTTATGGCTTATACTATAATTTAACGCTTGAACATCAGTTGGTTATGGTGAATAAAAGGTCAATTGGTTTAGGGAAGTTAACTATAGCAGCAATGCTTGGTTATGTGGCTGTGGTAGCAGCCTTAAGGCAGCGGTACATTAACTGGGGAACAACTATAGATGAACAACTGCAGCCTTTGCCCGGCGACGAACTGATGCACTATGCTTCTGCGAATCATGCCATCACCATAAATGCCCCGGTAACTATAGTCTGGCAATGGCTGGTACAGATCGGTCAGGACAAAGCCGGTTTTTATAGTTACTCTTTCCTTGAAAACCTGGTGCGCGCCGATATCCATAACGCCGACCGTATTATGCCGGAATGGCAGCACCTGAAAGCGGGCGATACGATCCGGCTTGGCTCTAAAAAAGTATACGGCGATACAACACTACTGCGCGTGGCTGCCCTCGAAGAAAATCATTTTATAGTGCTGGAAAGATGGGGCGCTTTTGTATTGAAGCCTTTAGACGAGGAGCGTACCCGCCTTCTGATCCGGTCGCATGGAAGAAAGCTAAGCTGGATGAATAAATTACTGGCGTACCTGCTTTTAGATCCTATACATTTTGTGATGGAGCGCGGCATGCTGCTGGGCATAAAACAGCGGGCAGAACACCAATATCTTAAACAAGGCAGGAGCTAAGCCTGGAGTGCTGGTGAAAAAACTATAGCCGGAGGATTATAAGAAATAACTGAACAGGAGGAATCACTATAACATAGATTTTAACCGCATATCAGGTACAAAATATTTACTTCTATGGAGCCATTTATCAAGTATTTTAAAGACATCAGTTACAAAGACCTGGGTAAAGTTGGCGGCAAAAATGCTTCGCTCGGGGAGATGTATAATCAACTGGTGCCGGAAGGAATAAAAGTGCCGGATGGGTACGCCACTACAGCCGATGCCTACTGGTTTTTCCTGGAACAGAATAACCTGAAACAGCAGTTGCAAGAGGTGCTTAATAGCCTGGATACTGCACAATTCGGGAATTTAGCTGAAGTTGGCAGCAAAGCCCGCGAACTTATACTGGGCGCCACCTTACCACAGCCACTGCAGGAAGAGATTACGAAAGGCTATAGTTACCTCACCGCTACTTACGGAGACGGGATTTCGGTGGCCGTTCGGAGCAGTGCCACAGCTGAAGACCTGCCCACTGCCAGCTTTGCCGGGCAACTGGAAACCTACCTGAACGTGAGAGGTTTGCCCAATCTCCTGAAAGCCTGCCATCATAGTTACGCTTCCCTTTTCACTGATCGAGCTATAAAATACCGGGTTGATAATGGATTTGAACATATGCAGGTCGCATTATCAGTAGGTGTGCAGGTAATGGTTCGCTCGGATAAGGCAAGTTCGGGTGTCATGTTCACCCTTGATCCGGATACTGGATTTGAGAATGTTGTCGTTATTTCTGGCTCCTGGGGACTGGGTGAGAACGTGGTGCAGGGCGCCGTAAATACCGATGAGTTTGTCGTTTTTAAGCCAATGCTGGGCAAGGCAGAACAACCGATCCTGTCGCGCAGGCTTGGCAGTAAAGCAAAGACCATGGTATATGCTGACCCTGGCGCTAATGAACTGCAATTGCCCACCGATGCGATCATCAATCTGGATACACCACCCGACAGGCAGGAACAATTTGTGTTGAAAGATGAGGAAGTTGCGCAACTAGCTAAATGGGGAAAACGGATAGAGGAACACTATAACCAACCCATGGATATTGAGTGGGCACAGGACGGTGTAACCGGTGAGTTTTTTATAGTTCAGGCACGCCCCGAAACAGTGCAAAGCCAGCACAAGAATCAGGCATTTTTTACAGACTATACGCTTAAAGAAAAAGGAAACGTGCTCTGCTCAGGAATTGGACTCAGTAATAAGATCGTATCAGGCGTTGCGCGTATACTTCAATCCCCCAAAGAGATAGATAAACTGCAGGAAGGAGAGGTGTTGGTTACCCGCAAAACTGACCCCGACTGGGACCCTATACTCCGTAAAGCTATAGCAATCATAACTGAACAGGGTGGGCGCACCAGTCACGCTGCCATAGTTGCCCGCGAAGTAGGTGCCGTAGCTGTGCTGGGAACCCAAAACGCTACCCAAACTATACAAGACGGGCAATTGGTAACGGTATCAACGGCAGGTGGCGAAACCGGCTATGTGTATGAAGGCAAACTAAAGTGGACCGAAAAGCAAACCGACATGAGCAAACTGGAAAGGCCGCAGACCAAAGCCATGCTTATCCTCGGCGACCCGGAGCAGGCATTTAAATATTCTTTTCTCCCGAACGATGGGGTGGGACTGATGCGCATGGAATTTATCATAAACAACGCGATACAGATACACCCGATGGCGCTGAAGCATTTTGATAAAGTAAAGGACCAGGAAGCCCGTGAAAAGATAGAGCAGCTCACACACCATTACCCCGATAAAGAAACTTATTTTGTTGACCGGCTGGCTGAAGCTACGGCTGTAGTGGCAGCAGCATTTTACCCGAAGGATGTAATCGTCAGGATGAGCGACTTTAAATCGAATGAGTATGCAAACCTGGTTGGCGGCAAACAGTTTGAACCTGATGAATCGAACCCGATGATCGGACTCAGAGGAGCCTCCCGTTATTATCACCCCATGTACCAGGATGGCTTTGAACTCGAATGCCGCGCCATGAAAAAGGTACGCGAAGCGATGGGACTGACAAACGTAAAGCTCATGATTCCTTTTTGCAGAACTATAGAAGAAGGCAACAAAGTAATAGACCTTATGGCACAGAATGGACTGCGCCGCGGTGAACACGGACTGGAACTATACGTGATGGTAGAGATACCAAGCAACGCCCTTTTAGCCGAGGAGTTTGCTGAAATTTTTGATGGCTTTTCGATAGGATCTAACGACCTTACACAGCTTACCCTGGGCGCAGACCGCGA
This sequence comes from Pontibacter populi, assembly GCF_040278685.1. Taxonomy (NCBI): domain Bacteria; kingdom Pseudomonadati; phylum Bacteroidota; class Cytophagia; order Cytophagales; family Hymenobacteraceae; genus Pontibacter; species Pontibacter populi. The sequence goes on along the minus strand of NZ_JBEOKT010000003.1, from coordinate 107,772 downwards.
CTCTGGTTTGCTTAGCGATATCTTTTCGCCCTTCGACCCGGCCGTGCAGCAACTGATCGTGATGACCTTACAGAAAGCTAAAAGTACCGGTACTAAAGTAGGGCTTTGTGGCCAGGCTCCCAGCGATTACCCAAGTTATGCCGCCTTTTTGGTTAACCACGGAATTGACAGTATTTCCTTTAACCCTGATGCCTTTTTCAGGGGGATGGAGAACATGGCGCAGGCTGAAAAACAACTGGGAAGAGATCAGGCTGCAGGTGTATTTTATGCTTAGCGCGCAGCTGTAAACTATAAAGCCATGCAACACAAAAGCCGCATGGTTTTAAAGTTTAAAGTAGTATAAGTTATAGTTGCTTACAGGTTAAGAGCACGTTTTTTTAGTAGTATAAATTCTTCTTCTGTCAGAGATCCTCTCTCACGTAATTGCTCCAGGCGTTCTATAGTTGCGATAGAATCTTCTACGGATTTCGGTTTTATATCTTCGTTGCGTACATCATTTAAGTCGGTGTCGGTATGGCTGTAAGCAGGGTAGGTTCTGTCGCGGTGCACTTCCTGGTTTGATGTATAAAACCTGTCTTCGTTAAACGTTTCATCGTTATAAAAATCATCTGATATGTGCCGGGTAGTGTCCTTGTCATGATGCAGTGCTTCCTCAAACTCTGTGCTGTGCCTTTCGGTAGTTCCCGGAAGAATGTCTCGTTGAGATCGGTGGAAAGTGTCGCGTACGGCATACTCATAATCCTCAGGAATCGGGCCGCCCTGGTACACCGGGTACTCGCCTATAGTATTTGAGTCGATAGAAGACAGGAATACTTTTTTACTGCTTCTGTCGAGCGCGGCCACACCAATGGGCACCAGCATGTGCTGGTCGTTGTCCGTGTTAAAGAATTTACGGTCGGCCACTACCGATAAGTAACGGGCTTTCATCACCTTCGGGTCCACGATCAGGTCACGTACTATACCCAGGCTTTCTCCGTCAGCACCTACCACTCGCCAGCCCAGCACATCGGGGTTGTCCTTAGCAATTTTATAGTCTTTCATGGCGCTCAGTTCAACCAGGCGCTCGTTTCTGAAATCGTTGTCTTTCATAGCTATAGTTTATGTGTGTTATGTGTCGTTAAGATACTGTCCGGTATATACATTCTGGCTGCACGCTGGCCATAAAAAGGCTACCTGATGTAGCAGGTAAAACAGCTGTTTCGGTATCAGTCCTGTCGTTCGTAAATTCAATGATCGCCCAGATAATTAGCCCAACTATTATGAGCAGAAGTATCCAGGGCCACACAGGTTTTTTCTTTTTTTCAATGTTTATTTCTACCATTTTTTCAAGAGTTATTTTCCATAGTTAATTTTGTGGTTGCTGCAGATAAGAAGGCAAAAGCAACAGTAGATTTAGTACGCTGATAATGAGGTTTATGTTGATGGATCATCTATTAGAACAGCTTTTAAAAAACTGCCTGCAGCTTAAAAAAAGAACTTAAACGAAGTGGATTTTATTGGGTAGTCTCCCTTGAAAACAGGCTTTAAACTATTTAAAGCACTAATAACAGTCGAACTAAATTGAATTAGTTTTAGCTAACTGCTGTTCATTATAAACTTTTGCCGATATTCTATTTGCTGAAGTACAGTATCCCGAGCCAGTTTGGCTCTCCCTCTTACCGCATTGCTTAGGCAAGCACCTGTTTACTTTTAGCCGTAGCGTTCAGCGCTAACCAGTGAGCACTTCAACTCTCTTGATGACTGTGTTCAGTAGTAATTAGTTTAACTATAAAGACACGACTATGTCTCACAGTTCATCTTCTACTTTACAGGAAATAAGTAATATATCAAACCTGCCTTTCCTGAAGATATTTGAAGCTCAGTCCGAGGTAGGGTATATACTTTCACCGGATCTGTATATACTCGCCGTTTCCGATGCGTTGCTGAAAGAGACCTTTACTTTGCGTGAAAAAGTTGTCGGGAATTATATTTTCGATGTTTTCCCTGATAACCCGGGCGCACCGGATGCTTTATCAACTGCAAACCTGAAAAGTACTTTCGACTATGTGTTGTCGGAGGGTAAACCTCATCGGTTAGATGCCCAACGATATGATATTGCAGATCCTGAAAACCCCGGTTGTTTTATAGAATATTACTGGAATACAAACACGGTACCTATACTTAACAGTGTGGGGGAGGTGGTATGCATCCTGCACGAAGCAAAAAATATTACGAAAGAGGAAAATGCAAAACGCCAGTTAAAGGAAAGCCAGGAACGTGAGCGAATTGCCCTGGCCCAGGCCGAACAGCAACGGCTACGCCTCGAACGATTGTTTGAACAGGCGCCCGCTGCCTTTGCCTTACTCGAAGGTCCTGATTTTGTATTTAAGGTGCTGAACAAAACCTATCAACAGCTTTTCCCGGGCCGGAAACTGATGGGGTTGCCTTTATTTGAAGCTTTGCCCGAACTGAAAGAACAGCCTGTGTACGACATTATTCAGCATGTATATAACACAGCAGAAACGTTTGAAGGCAAAGAAGTTCTGGCACCTATGGCTCGCTACCACGGTCAGCCGGTAGAGGACTTATACTGGAATTTTATTTACCAGGCGCTTTTTGATGCGGATGGACAGGTAAGTGGTATCCTTATTTTTTCGCTGGATGTAACGGACTTTGTGAAGGCCCGCCAACAGGTAGAGAAAAGCGCTGCATCGTTGCAGGAACTGAGCCGTGAGTTAGAGCAACGGGTGGAACAGCGAACACAGGAACTTCGGGTAGTACAGGGCGAAGCTGAACGGCAAAGCAAACGATTGAACAGCCTGTTTATGCAGGCACCGGCTGCTATCTGTATTCTGGATGGACCCGACCTGGTGTATGAACTTGTTAATCCTGGGTATGCAGAACTATTCCCGGAACGTGAGCTCTTAGGAAAACCTATTCTGGATGCATTGCCTGAATTAAAGGATAATAAAGCGTACAGCACTTTCCGGGAGGTTTACGAAACAGGCATTACTCATGAAGAACAGGAACTGTTGATCCCGTTTATCAGGCCTGAGGATGGTGTGCTGGAAGACAGGTATTTCCGGTTTATACAACAGGCACGTTATAACGACCAGGAACAGGTAGATGGTGTGGTAGTTTTTGCCCTGGAAGTTACCGAACAGGTAAAGGCACGCAAATCCGAAGAAGCAAGCGTACAGCAATTACGGCTTGTAACTAACTCGCTCCCGGTGCTTATTGGTTATTTAGATAGGGATGAACGCTATGGTTTTGCAAATAAGGCTTATGAAAAGTGGTTTCCCTACAAGTCAGAAGACCTTATCGGTAAAAAACTTCGGGAAGTAATTGGTGAGGTTCCTTACCAAAATGTTAAAGAATATATTGATCGGGGGCTTGCCGGCGAATCAGTTGTATTCGAATCGCGCATGCCTTATCGCAATGACTTCGTAAAATATATTCACTGCTGCTACGTGCCGGATATAAGGGATGGGGTAGTGTATGGGTTTTATACATTGGTAACCGATATAACGGAACAGGTAGTTGTGCGGCAGGCCCTGGAGGAAAGTGAGCATAAAGCCAAAGCCATTGCTGAAATGCTGGCTGCTACAAACCAGGAGCTAAAGTTAGCGAACGATACCCTGGCCAAGTATAATTTTGAACTGGAAACACGTGTGCAAGCGCGTACCGCTGAGCTTCAAAAAGCTAATAAGCTGTTAAAGAAACAGATCAAGGAGAATAAAAAAGCAGAGGAATCGCTTTCAGAGTCGCACACAAAATTGCAGGCCCTTACAAAGCACTTACAGGTAATGCGCGAAGACGAGCGAAAGTACATTGCACGGGAACTGCACGATGAACTGGGGCAGTCGTTCACCGCATTAAAAATCGACCTGACGCTTATCATGAAAAAGCTTACTGCCGGGCAAATGGAAAAAGACCTGTTTTATGCCGAGCTGCAATCCATGATGAAAACAATCAATACTTCGATAACATCAGTTCGTGAGATTGTGGCTACCCTGCGGCCGACCATACTTGATAATTTTGGGTTACTGTCCGAGATAGAATCGCAGGCGCAGGAGTTTCAGAAGCGCACCGCCATTGCTATGGAGCTGAACACATCGCTAAAGTATATCCCGTTAGGGCAGGAAGCGTCTATCGAAGTGTTCCGGATCATACAGGAATCTATAACCAATATCGCACGACATTCCGAGGCTACCGAAGCAACTATAACAATAGATGAATCTGATAACCATTTCCGGTTTGCGGTGACAGATAACGGAAAAGGGATGCAAGCAGACAACTTAACGAAATTAAGAACGTTTGGGCTTCTTGGCATGCAGGAAAGAGCCGATCGGATAGGGGCCACCTTAACGTTTGATTCAATGCCTGAAAAAGGAACCAAAATTGTACTTAAAGTGCCGTTTACTGCCCTTGTTACTGTTTAAATATAGAAGTTAGATTATTAGAGAATGATTAAATTGTTGATCGCAGATGACTACGTGCTGATCAGGGAAGGATTAAAAAAAGTCCTGAAAGAGGAAGCAGATATTGCTGTAGTTGCCGAAGCTGAGAGTGGAGCTGAAGTACTTAATAAACTGAAAAAAAGCCAGGCTAATTTTGTTGTGCTGGATATTAATATGCCTGTTAAAAGCGGGTTGGATGTATTGCTGGATATGAAACGTTTGTACCCAACTATACCTGTCCTAATACTGAGCATGTACCCCGAAAAGACCTACGCCTTGCGGTCGCTGAAAGCAGGTGCTGCCGGATACCTTTCCAAGGAAAGTGCAGCCGATGAATTAGTGACAGCCATACAAAAGATATGGAGCGGAGGGAAGTATATTTCTGAATCGCTGGCCGAACTACTGGCTGAAGCGGTAGTGAATAGCGGCAAACCTGAAGTAGCTCATGAAATATTATCTGATCGTGAATTCCAGATCATGTGTAAGATAGGTGAGGGCGAATCGCTTAAAAGTATTGCTGATAACCTGAGTATTACGTTAAGTACCGTAAATACGTATCGAAACCGAATTTTCGAGAAGATGGGGTTTGCGTCTAACACAGACCTGATCAGATATTGCCTTGAAAACGAACTGGCGTAGTGAGCTTTTAACTATAGCACGTTAGCCTTCCCGTTTTTATATTCTCCTTATTCAAACTTGTGTCGTAAAAAATACGACACAAGTTTGATTTTTTTACTGACACAGGTTTAGTTTAGCCCTTTCCGTTTGTTAATACACGCATAGGTACCTTTGTATAGAGCAGCTTCCTGAAATATCCACATCCTGACTGACCTTGCGTATCTGGTCACATTTTGATGTAGTTTATCTGAAGACTGAAGCTATAGTTACATGGCAGCATATTTCTGTTATGAAAAGTCTAAATCAAAGTCCCCTGATTTTACCAGAAAATTTAAAACCGACCGCGAGCAAACTACCTGCTGCAGAGCACGAGTTCAGGAATGAATTTGGGAAGATCTACTGCAAAGTTTCGTACTTGTCTGCACCGCATGTTATAGTTGCAGAATGGCATGGCTACTCTACAAAAACACAGGTAGAGCCGGTAATGAACTGGATTGCCGAATGGTGCGAAAAGAATACCTGCACCACGTTGGTAAATGATTGTAGTAATATCAAATCAGTTTGGTTCGATACTATTGAATGGTTTTCCCGTATATGGGTACAAAAAATGAAACAACTTGGCCTGCAGAATTTTATTCATGTTGCAAATCCGGGCAGTTTTGGCGACAGAATTGGTGAACGGCTGCAAAGTATGTTATCAGATCAGGTGCAATTCTTGAGAGTAGGTTTAAGAGCTGATGTAATGAATTGGTTAGAAAACCGCTGATTTTTTTATGTTTTATCTATATCTTTAAGTCGGGGCATACCTGACAATATGTTGCACTGGAGTAAACTAAGTAAACTATACAATGATTAATCGTTCTAAACTGTGTTTGAAATTAATCGGTTAGTTTACAGTTTGATCCGTTTGCAGATCACCCTTTAACAACAACTATGGACAAAAAGACTGCGCCTGTAAATATTACTGTAGATAAGAACTATGATTCGGAGATGTGCGGAAGTATACCGCTGCATCTTGTAAACCTAATACAGCCGCACGGCGTGTTGCTGGTATTAGATAAAAAAAATTACCAGATCCTGCAGATCAGCGAAAATGCGGAGCAATTGCTTTCAATGGCTGCCAACGATCTACTGGGGCAACCATTAGCCAATTATGTGCCGCAGGAGAAATACACAGAAATCATATCAAAAATAGAAGGTCAGGCCAGTCTGGATAAAATCCCTTTAACCTTACCATTTGCAACGCAGCATAAGAAACAGACGTTTTCGGCCGTAATTCTACCGCAGGAAGAGTACATACTGGTTGAACTGGAAGAAAATGAATCTGCAGAAGCAGAGCACTTTACAAGTCTGTACCAGCACCTGAAGTATATCACCACGTTACTAAAGCAATCCCATACAGGCCAGGAACTTGCCCAGCGCTTTACTGAAGAATTTAAGAAATTTACCGGTTTTGACAGAGTGCTCGTTTACAAGTTCGATACGCAATGGAATGGCATTGTGGTAGGGCAGGCGAAAGAGGCGGATATGGATGACTACATGGGGCTTCGTTTCCCGGCATCCGACGTGCCAAAACAAGCCCGTGAGCTATATTTCCGTAATCCGTACCGCTTGATACCCAACCGGGACTATACACCTGTGCGACTTATCCCTGTCATAAATCCCATCACACAGCGTTTTACCGATCTGTCAGAAACCAGCCTGCGCAGCGTGGCAAACGTGCATTTAGAGTACTTAGGTAATATGAAGATAACGGCATCTATGTCGCTGCCGATCATTATAGAAGACAAACTTTGGGGCCTGATTTCCTGTCATCATAAAACGGCAAAATACCCGAGCTACGAGCTTCGTTCTGCTATGGAACTGCTGTCAGATATATTGTCGGCACAGTTAGAGGGAAAGCAGAAAGAAGAGCATATGGAACTGAGAGTGCAGCTCCGCAGCATCCACGTTAAGCTGATGGAGCAACTATATACCTCCTCTAATTTTGCCGAAGGATTGCTGGAAGGCGAGATCACCCTACTTGACCTGTTATCCCTGTCGGGTGCTGTGGTGGCATACGAAGGCAACATCTGGACAAAGGGAACTACACCAGACAACCAGGAAATAAAAGAATTGCTTTCGTGGCTGCGTCGCACCAAATCCAACGGAATGTATGTTACCAATTCGTTACCGATAGATTACCCACATAGTAAAGATTATAAAGAAGTGGCCAGTGGCCTGATCGTTATCCCGATCAACGCCGAACAGGGTGAATTTGTTCTTGGTTTCAGGCCGGAGCTTATTCAAACTGTTAACTGGGGTGGCGATCCTAACAGTGCCATCCAGATGGAACCGGACGGGAAAGGGTACCATCCTCGCAATTCTTTCCAGATCTATAAGGAAACAGTTAAGAGCACAGCTGCCGCATGGCAGCATGAGGAAATTTCGGCGGCCGACACTTTACGCAATGCGTTACTTGAAAAGCTGCTGAAAGAAAGGTACTAACTATCGTTTAAGTTTCCTGTTAATATAGCGCCACGCTCTTCCGGCACCAATCTGATCAACTAAAAATGACATTAACTAACGCATCGCCTAAAAAGAAAGACACCAAACCTGCCGATCATTACCTGGTTGGTATAGGTGCCTCTGCAGGTGGGTTAGAAGCTATTCATAAACTGTTTGATCATTTTCCGAATAACTCCAGCTTTTCCTTTGTAATCATACAGCATCTTTCGCCGGACCATAAAAGTTTGATGGCTGAACTCCTGAGCAAACATACCAGCATGCAGGTACAGGAGGCAGAAGACAACATGTTTACAAGGCCGAACTGCGTGTATGTGCTGCCAAGTGGCAAACAGTTAACTATAGAGCATGGCCGCCTTCGGCTGACAGAGAAGACAAGAAGCCGCGAACCAAATTTTGCGATCGATCTTTTCTTTGAATCTATAGCTAAGGCAAGAGGAAAGCTTGCGATCGGTATTGTGCTTTCGGGTACCGGAACCGATGGGACCAAAGGAGCGAAGGCTATTAAAAAAGCTGGCGGTATGGTGGTAGTTCAGGACCCGACCACAGCTAAATTCGACGGTATGCCACGTAGTGCCATAGATGCCGGATTTGTTGATTATGTGTTGGCCCCGGAAAACATGCCCGAGGAAATAATAGAATACACCCGTAAAATACCGCTGGTGAAAAATCTGATAGAACAAGACTTACAGGGCGAAGAGGAGGAAATATTTAAAGAGATCCTTGACCTTATCTGTACCCATACCCATACTGACTTTACCAACTATAAAGAGGCAACTATAAACCGCCGGATACGCAAGCGCATGGATCACCTGAAGGTGAAAGACATGAAATCGTATCTCGATTTTCTGCATGACAATCCGGCTGAGATCAAAAAACTTTGCCAGGAATTTTTTATAAACGTTACCAGCTTTTTCCGGGACCCCGAGGCCTTTGAGATACTGGAGAAGGACGTTATACCAACAATAATTACAGGCAAAGCCTCAAATGAAGGAATAAAAGTTTGGGTGGCCGCCTGTAGCACCGGCGAAGAAGTATATTCCTTAGCCATACTTTTCAAAGAGGCTTACGATAAATTAGGACGAGTACCAAACGTCAAACTTTTTGCCACTGATATCGATCAGCAGGCTATAACTGAAGCCTCGAAAGGCAGTTACCCGGTATCTATTGCGAAGCATGTATCAGCCGAACGCCTGGAGAAATTCTTTGTACGCAAAGCCAACCGGTACTACATCCATGACGATGTTCGGAAAATGGTAGTTTTTGCGCAGCACGACCTTCAGAAAGACCCGCCTTACAGCAAGGTTGACCTGATTACGTGCCGCAATATGCTCATCTACCTAAACACTGGCCTGCAGAACAAAGTGCTGTCGCTTTTCCCTTATGCGCTTAACCTGGGCGGCTACCTGATGCTTGGGCCAAGTGAACACATCGGCGATATGAAACCCTTTTTCTCGGAAGAGAACCGTAAATGGAAGCTGTTCAGGAAAATAAAGGAAAGCAAAGGCATTAAACAAACCTACGGCATCACAGACTATTCAAGTAGCATCGGTTACCAAGATCACCTGGCTAAGGCTAAAAACTCGCCTATGGCGCAGTATAACAACGGCTTTATGGATGCAGTTGGTGAGGATTTTAAAGTAACCGGCCTGTATGTAGACGAGAATTACCAGTTGCTGCATGGCATCGGCGATATAAACCGTTACCTGAAGTTCCCGGATAAACGCCTGCACTTTAATTTGCTGAAAATGGTGCCCGAAGACCTGGCCGTTACTCTGAGCGTTGGCATCCGGAAGGCTATACGGCAGGACCGCAAAGTGATAGCCCGGCAGGTAGCTGTTAAGCTTGGCAAAAAAGAGCAGATGGTGCATGTCTCTATCCGTCCTATAGTTATGGATAAAGGGCAGCCTAAGGTAATCCTTATCCTGTTGCAGGAAATGGGAGAGGTAGCACCTTTGCCAAAGGTTTCGGACCTTACCTTTGTTTCAGATACAGATTATTACCAGCAGCTTACCTCCCTGGAAACAGAGCTGAAAGATGCCCGCGAAAGCCTGCAGCTCACAGTACAGGACCTGAGCACCGCCAACGAGGAACTGCAGAGCACCAACGAGGAGCTGATGTCGTCGAATGAGGAACTGCAGAGCTCTAATGAAGAAATGCAGTCGCTGAACGAAGAGCTGCACACCGTAAACTCCGAGCATCAGCTAAAAATCAAAGAACTGCAGGAACTGAACGAAGACCTGGACAACTATATCAGGAGCTCCAATGTAGGGCAGCTCTTTGTCGACCATTTTCTCGTTATCCGCAAGTTCACACCTTCTATAGAGGGCCTTATAAATATCATAGACAGCGACCTGGGCAGGCCGATCCATCACTTATCGCACAACCTTAAATACAACGGCTTAATTGAGGATATCAAAAAGGTAAACAACACATCGGTTGAGATCGAACAGGAAGTTGAGACCACTGATGGTAAGTTTTACCTGATGCGTATTATCCCTTACCTGAAGCACGACGGTAATAAAGATGGCGTGGTGGTGAGCTTTGTGGATGTAACAACATCTAAAACGCTTAGCAATGTGGTGCAGGGCGTGCTGAACAGCTCACTTAACAGCATTATGGCGTTTAAGGCTGAAAGAGATGAAAAACAGCAGATAACAGATTTTTGCTGGAGCATTCTGAACAATAAAACGGAAAGCATGTTGGGTTATTCGCAGGCTGATCTGCTGAATACCAGTGTGCTGCAGGTTATGCCATTCCTGAAGAAGAGTGGCTTGTTCCGTAAGTTTATAAAAGTGGTCGAAACGGGCCAGCCTATTCATACAGAACAGCAACTGGAAGTAAAAGACCAGAAGGTTTGGTACGAGATAGCTGCTGTTAAAATGGGCGATGGCATTACCGTAACTATGGCTGATATTACGGAGAAAAAATCAAGCGAGGATAAGGTGCTGATGGCTTATGAGGAACTTAAGATTGCAGAAGAGAACCTTATAAAACTGAACAACGAACTCGAGAAACGGGTAAGCGACCGAACCCGAGCCCTTGCCTCCAGCGAAGAGCGTTTCAGGATGGTATCGATGGCTACGAATGATGTGGTCTGGGACTGGAACCTGGTAAATAACGAGATCTGGTGGAGCGATAACCTGAAAACACTGCTGGGTTACGAGAACAAGGAAATGGGCGAAGGCATGGAAGGCTGGTTAAAGCTGGTGCACCCCGATGAACGTGATACAGTATTGAACGGAATAAACAAAGCCATTAATACCGGCAAAGACCAGTGGTCCGGCGAGTACAGGTTACAGAAATTCGATGGCTCTTTTGCGTATGTATCGAACAGGGCGTACATTATGCACAACGAGTACCAGATGCCGTACCGTGTGCTGGGCTCTTTTATAGACCTGACCGACCTGAAAAACACCCAGGAAGAATTGCAGCAGACTAACGAACACTTGTTGCGCGTGATCGAGGACCTGGATACGTTTGTATACACAGCATCACACGATCTTAAATCGCCGATCGGTAATATAGAAGGCTTAATGCTGCTGCTCGAAGACCAGATAGATTCGGCAGGACCATTGCCTGGCGAACCGACGCAGCCGGTTTTTGATATGATGAAAGGCGCTATTGCCAGGTTTAAGAATGTAATAAAAGACCTGACCGACATTGCCAAAGTACAGCGCGACATTGATGGCGAAGTAGAAGTTGTAAATGTGCAGGAGGTGTATGAAGAAGTAAAGGAAAACATGCAGGAGCTTATTGAAAGCGAACATGCCGAGTTACAGGTTAATTTCGATAACGCTCCCCAGATAAACTTCTCGAAGAAAAACCTGCATAGTGTATTGTATAACCTGATCAGCAACGCCATAAAATATAAAGCCAGGAACAGACCGCCAAAAGTAGTGTTAAAAACAGAACGCGCGGACGGTTATGTAGTGCTGACGGTGAAGGATAACGGGCTTGGCATAAGCAAAGAGAATATTGCAAAGCTTTTCATTCTCTTCAAACGTTTCCATTCGCATGTTGATGGTACTGGTATGGGCTTATATATTGTAAAACGCCTGATGGATAATGCGAATGGTTCGATAGATGTGACGAGTAAAGAAGGAGAAGGTACTACTTTCAGACTTTATTTCAGAACATAACAGACAGTGACTATACGAACTATAGATTAAATGAAAGTGTAACAGGCAACTGTAGTTTCAAGTTGCTAATTACCCTAAAAAATTGAATGAAGAAGATTCCATCCATATTGCTCGTTGACGATGACGAGACCACGAACTACATCAGCAAGCTGATCATAAACAGGGCAGAACTAACCGATGAACTCCTGATAGCACTGAATGGCAAAGAAGCGATCGACCTGTTAAAAGCAAAATGTGCAGCAACAAAAGCCGAAGGAGTAAACCGGGTGCCCTGCCTCATCCTGCTCGATATCAATATGCCGGTTATGGATGGATTCAAGTTCCTGGATACGCTGCAGACTATTGAGGGCTTTAGCACAAAATCAGTAGTGATAGCAGTACTTACTACCTCCCTCGATCCACGTGACATTGAGAGGGTAAAACAGTTTGGTGTGAATGAATTTATAAGCAAGCCCCTCACCAAAGAAAGCCTGGAACTACTAGTCGAACGACATTTTAATTGAGACAGAAACTATAGTTTAGAAATATGAGGAGGCTTTCCCGGCAGGGGAGGCCTTTTTTGTTTTTTACCCAATTGTCCCCTTTAGGGCAAAGGCGTTTCATTCTCCTTTTTTTTGTCATCCTGTAAGAATCATAATGCCCTAGCTCGCGTCCCGCGAGTGTGAGCTACCTAGTGGCGTCCCGCCACTTGTGCCTGAGGCACAGTTTAAAGCGGCCAGAGTCCGCAACTAACTCACACTCGCGGGACGCGAGTGAGGGCGAATAACAGAATGAAATGAACCTACCCTTATCCGAAATAGTCATGATTTAGAAATAGACTAGGATACAAATGATCAGAGCTTTTATGTTTCCAACGGTAATGAGCTGGGGACTTTATAATATATCCTACCCATTCAATTTAATCCTGAAACTATAGTTTATCTGACCCAAACAAAATTCTAGTAAGTGATGCATGTCACTTTGGTTTATGACCTCAGTCATCAGAGTATTAGATTTTACGAAGTTACTTTGTTCAGAATTCAACTAAACGATTCTTCATGAAAACCTCTACAATGACAAAAATCGTACAGCTGCTGGCAATAGGTATATACAGCATCGGTATTTTAAGCTCCTGCAGCTCTCAGACCACACAGGCCGAAGCTGCTGCCCAGACAAATGAAGCTGCCTCTGCAACATTGCCAACTGTAATGGCAGAACTGACAGACGCCCCCAATGTACCTGCACCTATCACCCGTAAGCACGCTGCCAAAGTAGTGGTTAAGCTGGAAGTAACAGAAGTAGTGAAAAAGATGGCCGATGGTGTTGATTATACTTTCTGGACATTTGGCGGTTCAGTACCGGGGAAATTTATCCGTATCCGTCAGAACGATGAAGTGGAGTTTCACCTGATGAACCACCCGGACAGCAAAAACCCACACAACATTGACCTGCACGCCGTTACCGGCCCTGGTGGTGGCGCGGCTTCCACATTTACTGCTCCAGGCCAGGAAACAGTTTTCAACTTTAAAGCACTTAACCCTGGGTTGTATGTGTACCATTGCGCCACTGCGCCTGTAGGTATGCACATTGCAAACGGTATGTACGGCCTTATATTAGTTGAGCCTGAAGAAGGTTTACCTAAAGTAGATAAAGAATACTATGTAATGCAGGGTGACTTCTATACAAAAGGAGATTTCGGAGTACCTGGTCTTCAGCCATTCGATATGCAGAAAGCCCTGGACGAGAACCCTTCTTATGTTGTGTTCAACGGTTCGGTAGGTTCACTTACCGGCGACAATGCCCTTACAGCTAAAGTAGGTGACAACGTTCGTCTGTTTGTTGGTAACGGTGGTCCTAACCTGATCTCTTCCTTCCACGTGATCGGTGAGATATTCGACAGAGTGTATGCTGAAGGCGGAACAACCGTGAACGAACATATCCAGACAACTTTAGTACCAGCCGGTGGTGCTGCCATCACAGAGTTTAAAGCTGATGTACCTGGTAACTATGTACTGGTGGATCACTCTATCTTCAGAGCGTTTAACAAAGGTGCCCTGGGTATGCTGAAAGTAGAAGGCAACGAAGACAAGAAGATCTACTCTGGCCAGCTTGTACAGAAGATTTACCAGCCGGAAGGTTCTACAGTACAGGAAATGCCTAAGTCTAAAGCTCCTGCTGCTGCCATGGCATCTAACAAAGACATGCGCCTGGAGTTAGGTAAAACACTTTACGCCCAGAACTGCCAGGCTTGTCACCAGGCCGAAGGACAAGGTATCAAAGGAGCTTTCCCTCCGCTTGCCAAATCTGATTACCTGAACGCTGATGTGAACAGAGCCATTGGTGTGGTAGCACACGGCCTGGAAGGTCAGATAAAAGTGAACGGCGAACTATATAACAGTACCATGCCAAAGCTTAAACTATCTGATGAAGAGATTGCCAACGTGATGACCTACGTGATGAACAAGTGGGGCAACAAAGGTGGTGAAATTACACCAGCCCAGGTTGGCAAAGCAAAGGCTAACTACAAGCACTAAAATTTAAAAAGATGATGCTCCACAGATTGTTGTTATTTGTGCTGTTGGTCGGAGTCTGCGGTAATGTGCAGGCACAAAAGTCTCTCCCTAAAAACATGGTTAATGTTAAGGGTGGTACTTTTGTGCCCCTTTACGGCAACGATTCAATACCGGTAAAGGTGAAGACTTTTCTGATGGATGTATACCCGGTTACCAATACCGAATACCTGGCGTTTGTAAATAAATATCCGAAGTGGCGTAAATCTGCTGTAAAGAAAATATTTGCCGACGAGAGCTACCTGAAAAACTGGACCGCTGACCTGAACATTGGGCCTAATGCTGCTAAAATACAGAATAGCCCGGTGGTAAATGTGTCGTGGTTCTCTGCTAAAGCTTATTGCGAGTGCCAGGGCAAAAGACTGGCAACTGTAGAAGAGTGGGAATACGCCGCCCTTGCAAGCGAAACTAAAGCCAATGCCGCCAACGATGATAAGTTTTACCAGCGCAGCATTGAATGGTACAGCAAGCCAAACCCAACGTACCTGCCACCGGTTAAGGAAAGCTTCCGGAATTATTATGGTTTGCACGGCATGATCGGGTTGGTGTGGGAATGGACACAGAACTTTAACTCAGCTATGGTGGTCGGCGAATCGCGGGCAGATGTAACGATGGACAGACAGCTGTTCTGCGGATCTGGATCTGACGGGGCAAAGGATGTGAAGAATTATGTGGCCTTTATGCGCTACGCTTTCCGCTCTAGCCTTAAAGCTAACTATACGGTTGCCAACCTGGGTTTCCGTTGCGCCAAAAGTATTTAGTCCTTTGCAATCTCAGAAATCAAATTTAAAATAAACGCCACCATGAAATACCTTTTACCACTTAGCATACTTTTGGGTCTAACACTTAGCTCTTGTTCTGAAACCAACACGACTGATGCGCTTGCTGCACACCAGAGCGCACAAGCAACTATAGCTGGCAATACAGAATTGTCTGAGATGTCGCTTTACAACCTGGAATCGGAGTGGCAGAATGAGGATGATGAAACTGTAAAGTTGGTGCAACTGAATGGGAAAGTACAGCTGGTGGCTATGATGTATACCAATTGTACTTATGCTTGTCCGCG
Source organism: Pontibacter populi (assembly GCF_040278685.1). Lineage (NCBI taxonomy): Bacteria > Pseudomonadati > Bacteroidota > Cytophagia > Cytophagales > Hymenobacteraceae > Pontibacter > Pontibacter populi. Next base: position 92,453 of record NZ_JBEOKT010000003.1, on the reverse strand, counting down.
TATAGTTGCCGATTTAAAACGCATCGAGGCAAAGCTCGACAACTATAAAAAAGAAGATGTAGGCATAGTGCTGGTAACCATGGATCCGGAGAACGACACGCCCGAAAAACTACAACAGTTTGCTACAGATAATAACCTTGACCCGGACCGCTGGACCTTACTGACCAGCGACGAAATGAACATTCAGGAACTTGCCGTGCTGCTTAACATGAAATATAAGAACGGTGGCAAAGGCGAGATCGCTCACTCTAATATCATAACCGTGCTTAACGCCGGTGGCGAGATCATACACCAGCAGGAAGGCTTGGGCAAAGATCCCGATGAGACCGTGAAAACTATTGACGGGCTGCTCCGGAGTATCTAAACTATAGTTGCTAAGTGGAAGATCAGGCGCAAAAATAAACTCTCTTATGAAAAGAAATCTACTCAAAGCGCTCTTCTTCACAGGAGCGGGCTTTATACTGTTGCAACACACCGCCAGCGCGCAACTCTCTGTTACAGGGCAACTGCGAACAAGAACCGAACTGCGCGACGGACAGGGAACCTTACCAGCCCAGGATGCCAAAGCCAGTGTTTTTACCAGCCAGCGCACCCGCCTGAATTTAGGTTACAGCGCAAGCCGCTATCGTGTTTTCGTTTCGGCGCAAGATGTACGTGTCTGGGGTTCCGACCAGTCAACTATAAGTAACATGGAGGGCAGCAAACTGTTCCTGCACCAGGCCTGGGGCGAAATGATCCTGAGCGATTCTGCCACTATAAACGTAGAGAACCTTTCTGTAAAAGCCGGCCGCCAGGAAATCATGTATGATGATTCACGGTTACTGGGTAACCTGGATTGGCTGCAGCAGGCCCGCCGCCACGATGCTATCGTTGTAAAGTTCAGCCACAAAGGCTGGGCAGCAGATGCGGGCTTTGCCTTTAACCAGAACCACGGTAAAGATACGCCCGGCAAAAATGGCAACATCTATAACGGCACACCAACAACTCCGGTAGTTCCGGGTACCAATGGCATCGGCATGATGTATAAATCCATGCAATACCTGTACGCTGCCAGAACTATGAAATTTGGTAAAGTAAGTGCATTGCTGTTTAAAGACGATTTCCAGAAGACCCAAACGATCGAGGGTGTAGTTACCCCGGTAGCAGGCGTGAACAGCAGAGTTACGGTTGGTGGCGCGTTGTTCTCTAAAATAACAGATAAGATCGGTTTTAACGCCGCAGCTTATTACCAGGGCAACAACGACAAACTCGGCAACACTTTAGATGCCTATAACCTTACCGCCGACGCAAGCTATAGTTCCGGTAAATTCACCACAAACCCTGGCTTCGATTATCTGTCCGGCAACAACACCACCAAACAAAGCAAAATAAACCACCGCTTCGATCCCTTGTACGGCACGCCGCACAAGTTTTGGGGCTTTATGGATTACTTTTATGTAGCCGATCCTTTTGGTATAGATGGTAACTTAACCCGCTCACCGGGCCTGGTAGACTACTTTATCCGCAACAAATACAAGGCAAACGACAAGCTTATAGTTATTCTGGACCTGCACGAATTTTATGCCGCTAACAAACTTGCTGACAGCGAAATAAACCCAACTATAGCAACTACTTCAGGCAGAAGACTGGCAACTGAGATAGACCTTGTAGTAAACTATAATTTGTTTAGGAACATGACCATAGAAGCCGGTTACGCTACCATTTTTGCTACAGATAAACTAAACCTGCTAAAAGCACCGGCTACAACCAAACAGGACCACGGCCAATGGGCCTACATGATGCTGAATTTTACCCCGGATTTTCTGGTGAAGCAGTAAACTATAGATTTATAGACTTTACAGTTATAGAAGCCGCTCTATGCAAATAGGGCGGCTTTTTGAGTTATAACTACAGCATATGTTATGTAATATTTTGATATCATGTGTAAGTAAATAGTGAAGAATAAAGTAAATCTGCCTATATTAGACCAATTTTCAGCATCCGTTTTACAGCTCATTCTGTTTCCGAACAGGGTATAGTATTGTTAAAATCTGTAGTTGCGTTGCTGAAATTAACCATGAGCTTATCTCTCTTTTGCGCAGTCAGTTTAAAATTTGTTGGTGAAGCTGGTGCCCCAGTTGGTAAAAAAATCCTGATTGTGTGTCAATAACTTACAGTCTTTTTAATGGAGTTTTTCCGGCTTGGCGTCTAATCTTTGTTTAAACATAGATTAAATTTTATATTTGATTTTACAACTCATTTATATGCTACAAAAAATTCTACTATTATTTCTGGTGTTGCTTGTTCAGCAAGGCTTCGCACAACAGCCTGATAGCAGGAAATATAAGGTAACCGGTACGGTAAAAGGTGCCTGGGGAGAAAGGTTAGAAGGAGCGTACGTGGTTTTTTCGCAGGATAAAACAGCTCTTAGCGATAAGCAGGGGCGCTTTAGTATCTCCCTGAGCAAAGGCTCCTACGAAGTAACCTGCCAGTTCATCGGGATGGCTCCATTTAAAGAGACCATTACCGTTACCGAGGACAAGGATATTGTACTGACGCTGGTGCCGCGTAATTTCGATCTGAAAGTAGTGGAGGTTACAGCCCGGCCAACAACCGGCGTAAACTCTACCAACATGGGCAGCTCGTACATCGACCAGAAACTGATGACCCGTATGCCGAAGCTGATGGGGGAGGCCGATGTGATCAGGACCGTATCGACGCTGCCGGGTGTGGTAAATGCTGGCGAAGGAACGTCCGGGTTTTTTGTGCGCGGTGGTAGTGCCGACCAGAACCTGGTATTGATGGACGATGCCCCGCTCTTCAACTCCAACCACTTATTTGGATTCTTTTCAGTTTACAACCCCGATATTTTAAAAAGCTTTACGCTGCACCGCAGTGGTATTTCGGCACGGTACGGTAGCCGCATTTCCTCAATTTTAGATGTAAGCCTGCGTGATGGCAACGAGGACAAAATGCAATATGAGATTGGTCTGTCGCCGATTACAGCAAAGTTCAGTATGGATGGGCCTATATCGGAAAAGCTGACGATGCTGGTGGGAGTAAGAGGTGCCTACCCGAACTATATCATGAAGCTTTTCCCGAGCAGGAACATCAAAAATAGCTCTGGTCACTTTTATGACGGCAACCTGAAACTAAAGTATAAACTGGATGAGAAGAACAGCGTCTCTTTCTCGGGGTACCATAGTGGCGATGGCTTCAAATTCCCGAACGATACGACCTACCAATGGACCAATACACTAGGCACGTTAAAGTGGAATCACCTTTTCAGTAACGATTTTACAGGTACTGCTACTGTAGTTAAAAGCATCTACAAAAATAAAGTAGAAGGCATCTCGACAGGAGAGGAGTTTGAGCTGAAATCTGGCATTGACCTGAGCCAGTTTAAAGTAGATTTCGGGTATTTCGGAAAAGAGAACCACCAGGTAGATTTTGGCGGAGAGGTATCGTTGTATGCTATTGAACCCGGCGACCTGGTACCGTATGGCACCTCGAGCCTGAACCGGCGAACCTTGCAGGATGACAAAGGGGTTGAGTCGGTCGCTTTTATAAATGATGAGTTTAAGCTGAATGATAAGTTCTCGGTTTCGGTAGGGCTCCGGTATTCGCATTTCGCTAAAATAGGCCCGTCTGTTACGTATGTTTATGCAGAAGGCCAGCCCCGCAGCGACCTTAATATTGTGGACACGCTATACTATAGTTCGGGCAATGTGGTGCAGACTTACCAGGGTTTAGAGCCGCGCGCTTCTGTTAAATATTCGTTATCTGATGCATCGTCGTTTAAAGTTGGTTACAGCAGAACGCGGCAGTATATACAGCTTATCTCCAACACGGCAGCCATTACGCCAGTTGATGTCTGGAAACTATCGAACAAGCACATTGAGCCGCAGGTATCGGACCAGGTTTCGGTAGGGTATTTCTTTATGGAGCCGGAAAGCATGTATGAGTATAGCTGGGAAGTGTACTATAAAAAGCTGTACAACCAGGTAGACTACAAAGACGGCGCTACCATTCTGCTTAACCCGTCGCTGGAGTCGGACCTGTTGTTTGGCGATGGCTATGCCTATGGCTCGGAATGGCTTGTTAAGAAGAACCTGGGACGTATGCGTGGCTGGGTGAGCTTTACCTATTCGCGCTCGCTTCGCAAAATAGCTGGTGCCACCAAAGCCGAAACCATAAACGATGGCGAGTATTATCCATCGAACTTTGACAAACCGCTTAACCTGAACGTGTTTGTAGATTATCACCTATGGCCGAACTGGAAAGTATCCGGCAACTTTACGTACACCACCGGCCGCCCGGTAACAGCCGCCGATTCGTGGTACTGGTACCAGGGCCAGATCTACTCTAACTATGCTGGCCGCAACCAGCAGCGAATGCCCGATTATCACCGCCTGGACCTGTCGCTTAACCGCGAGATCATTAAAACAGACAAGGCAGAGTATAGTGGCAGTTTATCGGTTTACAACGTGTATGGTCGCAAAAATGCCTATTCTATGTTGTACCAGCACTACTACGGCGAGTCACCATCGGCCTACAAACTTTCTGTGTTGGGTGCGCCGGTTCCGTCAATAAACTTTAATGTTAAATTTTAGCCAGCTATGTTAAGGAGGATATTCATTTTTGCGCTTGTTCTGTTAATGGGATGCATCGATCCGGTAGATGTGGACCTTGATACACAGCAAAAACACCTGGTAGTGGAAGGCTACTTTACAAATGAGGCCAAGTTAAACTATATCCGCTTAAGCTACTCGCAGCCACATTCGGTGCCATATAACGAGTTCGAAGAAGAAGCTATCGTTTTTGTTTCCAGTGATGAAGGGGAACGCTATAGTTTCAGCTACGATAAGGCAGGTTATTATTACCCCGAAGCAGGTGCGATGGCCTATGGTGTGCCGGGTCATACGTATTGGCTTAACGTTTCGGTAGGTAATAAACTATACCAGTCTGAATCGATAAAGATGCCGGAACCATTGCCGATCGATTCTGTACATTTTGAAGTTGATGAGCAGAGCTATGCCTTTGAGGGGGTGCGTGAAAAGCAACTTTACATGGGTTACAATGTGCTGGTAAACTATAAGGACCCGGCTGAGTACAAGAACTTTTTAAGGTGGTCGTTCTCAACGCAGTATGAGGTAAACACACAACCCTACGACTTTATCAGTCCCTGGTCGGGGTTGCCGGCACCAAAAGATTGCTGTATCCAGTGCTTCCTTCACGAAAAATTAGAGCTGTTGAAAGTTGCTGATGACCGGCTGGTAAATGGCAGAGATGTAAAGAACCAGGCTGTGCTGTTCATGCCGTTCGAGAAGTACCTGGGCGTAAAAAATAAGCTGACAATTTACCAGCACTCCATTACCAACGAAGCCTATGAGTTCTACCGCATTCTGGAGCAGCAAAAGAACAGTACGGGCACTGTGTTCGATCCGCCTCCGGCAGAAGTAAAGGGAAACATAAAAAACACGGCTGATGAGAAAGAGCAGGTATTGGGCTATTTTGATGTGTCAGGTGTGAGTGTAAAGCAGGTTACCATTCTCCGGTCTGATATAACGTACCCTGCACCTCCGTACAAGTACCCCGACGATTGCCTGACACTTAAAGGAGCTACAATGCAGATACCCGAAGGCTGGTGATGTTATAGTTCTGGAATATAATTGAGATAAAAAGAAAAGGGTTTGAACTATAGTTCAAACCCTTTTCTTTTATGCGGAAGTAGCGTTACGCGTTCTCTTTTAACCAGGTAATAGCATCTGTTCTATCAGAAAAGTTTTGAAGCTGGAAGGGTAACAGCTGGGTCTGTTCCAGGCTTTTGATGTTGTTCTGTGCCACTGTTTCAACTTCCTGGGTAGGCGATTGCAAACGGGCCACTTTCTGTACGCGGGTGGTAGCTATACCTTTGGCGAGGTAGGTTGCCACCTCGCGGCTTTCTTCATCGCTTACGGCAATTGCGGTCCTCGATGAATCAAGCATCAGCTTTTTAATATCATAGCTTTTAATGATATCTACCATCACATCAATGGTATATTTTATTTCAGGTAACAGGTAGGTATGTAGGTCAGGGTAAGCTACTTCTATAATATCTGTTGCCGGGTCGTATACTAATTTTACTATGCTGCTTTCAAATAAAACCATTCGTAAGATGCTAAATATAAGGTATGTGGTAGTTTGCAAATATAGTAATGCGAACCTAAGAAAGAAGGTTTTATACTATTTTTACCGTTAGGGTACTGTATAAATGCTAAAACTATAAGTCTACGCAACATCTTGCCTTATATCTGGATATAGTAAAAGTTTACTTTAAAGTGCAATTAATTACCTGATACCTTAAACAATAGCTTATATTCTTGTTAAAGTATGACTTGTTGTAAATTAGGTTATAAACTATAACGCTATAGTATGAGTATTACAGTTGTCCTGTAGCCTTACCAGTTAAGCACTAACTGTGTTGTTGAGCAACCAGTAAATCAAGCGGCAAAACTATAGTTCAAGAGGGCTGCTAAGCTGTCCCATTTCATTTTTAATTATTATTTACAGTTATTGTAGAGTGCTTATGTGCGTACAAAAGCGCTGAATTTGTAAACCTTACGTCTTATATTTGCTGTAATTGGCCATGTAAGTACCTTTCACCAACATACCATTCAATGCAGTTACAAGATATTCTATCTGAAATAGAACACATCGCAAAGAACACAGTTAAGTCAGAAGCCCTTGCCGTGGATGCACAGGGAAAATGGCCTGAAGACAGTATTCGCGAGCTGCAGCAGGCCGGTCTGGGTGGTTTGGTAGTGTCGGAAGAGTTGGGTGGCCATGGGCAGGGCTTACATGCCATTGCCCGTGCCTGCGAAATATTAGGCGAGTATTCTGGTTCAGTGGCACTGTGTTATGGCATGCATTGTGTCGGCTCTGCAGTAATTGGGGCCAAAGCTACCGAGCAGCAGAAAGAAGAATTTCTGAAACCTATAGCCCAGGGCAAACACCTGACAACACTTGCGCTAAGCGAGCCCGGTACAGGTGCCCATTTCTATTATCCTCAAACACAGTTACTGGCCTTATCTGATAACGAGTTTCTGCTGAATGGCAGCAAGAGTTTTGTAACCAACGGTAGCAAAGCTGATTCTTATGTAGTTTCAACTGCCGGTGTAGACCCCGAAGCGACACGCGATGAGTTTTCGTGCCTGGTGCTGCGTAACGATACGGCTGGCCTGGAGTGGGGGCCTGACTGGAAAGGATTAGGCATGCGCGGAAATTCATCCAGAACACTCCTGTTAAAAGATATAAAAGTACCCAGCCATAGTTTATTAGGCGAAGTGGGCGATCAGTTGTGGTATATTTTCCAGGTTGTAGCACCTTATTTTCTCACAGCCATGTCGGGTACGTATCTGGGAATTGCCCAGGCTGCATTTAACGAAGCAAGACAACACCTGATAGAGCGAAGCTACAGCCACAGTGGCACTACCCTAAGCCAGAACAGTATCCTGCAACACAGGCTCGGCATGCTATGGGCTAAAATTGAAAGAACAAGACAACTGTTGTACCATGCCACGCGCGAAGGAGATAATGGAAATCCGGCTGCAGTTTTACCTATATTAGCCTCTAAAGCCGAAGTGGCTCATTGTTGTGTAGATGTGGTGAATGATGCCATGACGCTGATGGGTGGAATCGCCTACAGTCAGCAATCCCGGATGGATGTTTTGCTGCGCGATGCAAGAGCGGCACACGTAATGGGGCCTACAACCGATATATTATACACCTGGCTTGGGCGCGGCCTGCTGGAACAGCCTATTTTAGACAGCTAACCGCCTATGACCCGAACTATAGTTCATATCGGACTTCATCCTGAGACCCTGGACCTGTTGCAGCAGGCTGTGCCGTTTAAAGATGTACAGTTCTGTAAAAGCGAACTGGAAAGTTTTAAGGAAGACAGTAAAAACCTGCATGCTTCTCACGCGCTGTTGATCGGCGAAGAAGTTGCTAACCCGATCCGGTTAGCCCAGGATGCCTTTACGCACGATAAAACAATATCTGTGTTGCTGGTAAACGACAGCAACAATTACTTAAAGATAAAACAGGCCTTACAGTTTTCGCCGTTCATTGGCCCTACTGTGTTATGCATCTCCAACGAGACCGGGGCTCGCATGGCGCCTATTGTAGAGGATGCGATGCAACGTACCGCTCAGCGCAGGAGCTTTGCCAAAGTAAAAGGGCAGTTAGCCGCAGGGCAGCAGTTTGCCCCTAATGCCCTCGATAGGGTCCGGACAGATTTTACGACAAAAGTACTACAGGAGGCACCAATCGGAGCTGTTCTGGTATCAGGAACCGGAATAGTATTCAGTATAAATAATTACGCGCTTAATATCTTCGGAAAATCTGAGAAAGAAGTGCTGGGGCAAATGTTTTCAAGTCTTTTTCCAGAGCATGTTTCTTTTGCTGTAAAGCAGTTTGTACTGGATGGTTACTTGAGCAATGGCAAGCAGGTGTTTGAGGTAATTAAAGGAGAATCTGTTAAATACCTTGAACTGTCTGTCGCGCCCATAAACCTGGAAACGAGCGCTAACTATAAACTGGTGCTGGTAAACAATATTTCTGAATCGGTACTGGCTCAGCAACGCACGCAGGCCCACCTGCAGGAACTGGAAAGCCTGAATGCCAACCTGGAGCGTGTGAACACCGACCTCGATACCTTTGTTTATACCGCCTCTCACGACCTGAAATCTCCTATCCTGAACATAGAAGGCCTGGTGTCATCGCTGGAGTATGAATTGGGTGATGCCCGGTCTGCTGTTGCCCTGGAACTGGATCATATTAAGCGGTCTATAGGTCGTTTTAAGCAAACTGTGGAAGATCTGACCGAAGTATCCCGGATACAACGCAGTTTTGAGCAGGATGCCACCCTAATAGACCTGGCAGCTATAGTGGAGGAAGTGATGCAGTTGCTGGACCGTGAAATTAAAGAAGCCGGCGCAACTATAGATTTTAAGAACGAAGGCCTTTCAACAGTAAGGTTTCATAAAAAGAACCTGACCAGCATCGTTTATAATCTCATCAATAATGCCATTAAGTACAGGTCCCCGGACAGGAAACCAATTATAAATATAAAAACCTGGCGCGACAAAGAGTGTTTTTGTCTGGAAGTGCAGGATAATGGGCTGGGCATACCGGAAGCTAAGCGGGAACGTGTTTTCCAGTTGTTCAAGCGGATGCATTCGCATGTAGAGGGCAGCGGCGTTGGGCTGTATATTGTAAAGCGTATCGTTGAAAATAACGGCGGCAGCATTGCAGTGGAAAGTGAAGAAGGAAAAGGCACTGTTTTTATCCTGCACCTGAAAGAATATACTGCTTAACTGAAACAGTTCTGTTCATCAAATTATAATTTCCGGGAGCTATAGTTCAACTATAGTTCTGGTAACTGGCTTTCAATCCTAAACTATAGCTTATGCCTGATCGCAAGGTTTACCGCATGCCTAAAGCCGGCTCTATCAATGATCTTAAACTGCAAACGGAAGCATTAGGCGCTCCCAGTCCCGGTGAAGTTACCGTTAAGGTAAAAGCGATCGGGCTGAATTTTGCGGATATTTTCGCGATGCAGGGGCTCTATAGTGCTACCCCTGCAGGCTCTTTTATTCCTGGCTTAGAGTTTTCGGGTGAGGTGGTGGCTGTAGGCGAAAGTGTTGAAGAATGGAAGGTTGGCGACAGGGTGATGGGCGCTACAAAGTTTGGTGGCTATGTGTCGCATATCAATATCAACCAACGGTATGTTATCCCGCTTCCGGATGCGTGGAGCTTTGAGGAAGGAGCCGGGTTTTTGGTGCAGGGGCTGACGGCATACTATGCTCTTACAACGCTGGGTAACCTGCAGCAAGGGGCAACCGTGCTGATACACAGCGCTGCCGGTGGTGTAGGTATTTTAGCGAACCGCATCTGTAAAAAGTTTGGCGCTTATACCATTGGCACGGTAGGGCGGGGAAGCAAAGTAGATTTCCTGTTAAAAGAAGAAGGATATGATGCGGTTATAGTCAGAGACAGCTCGTTTGGAGATAAATTGAAAAGCACACTCGATGGCCGCCCGTTGCAACTGATCATGGAATGCATTGGCGGATCCATTTTATCACAGGGCTGGAAAATACTGTCGCCTATGGGTCGGATGGTGGTTTATGGCAATGCCAGTTTTACAAGCCATAGTTCGCGGCCCAACTACCCAAGCCTGATCTGGAAATTTTTGCGGAGGCCAAAGATAGATCCGCTGCGCTTACCCACCGAAAACAAATCGCTGATGGGCTTTAACCTCATCTACCTTTACGAGCAAACCGACATGATGCACCAGCTGCTCCGCGAATTAGAGGCTCTGCAGCTAAAGTCCCAGTTTGTCGGCCACGTCTTTCCGTTCCATAAAATGCATGAAGCCATCCGCCTTTTTCAGCAGGGCAAAACCATTGGAAAAGTGGTAGTTAGTGTAGAAGAATAGCATTTGCCGGAACTATAGTTCGTCGCTTTGGCTTTAATTAAACTCAACCCCAGGTCTGCATTCAGGGTAGCGGTTTGTAAATTTTTAACTGCGAGGCTATACCAGTTTACATGCTGTCGCGTTTTGTGTAGCGTGTTGGGATATGCAGTTTTCAGCTTTTTAACTTTCTAAAGTAACCATTTAGTAGGCGTTTTTTGGCGTTTGTAGTTTCAGGTATGACTTTTTTCAAATTACATTTATTTTCTATCCGGTTTCTAACTATAGTTCTACTTATCGTATCGCTGGTGTCATGCCGTGAGTCGGAGAAAACAGAGCAGAAAAAGCAATTCAGTAAAGAAGAAGAGGAGCGAGAGCAAATTGAAGTGCCGGCTTACTTTACAGCTGATAGTGCCGCAAAACTGGGTACCCACCTTGACTCAATTTTTAAAAAGCTGCACAAAAAAAGAGGCTTTAACGGCACCGTGCTGGTTACCAAATACGACCAGGTGCTTTATAAAGGCGCTTTTGGCTACACTGATTTTTCCAGCAAAGATACGCTTACCACCCAAACTGCTTTTCAACTGGCATCGGTATCAAAGCAATTTACGGCTATGGCCATTATGATGCTGAAAGAACAGGACAAGCTTGCCTACGACGACAGCGTGCAGCAATACATTCCAGATTTTCCGTACCATGGCATAACCATACGACAGCTGCTAACACACAGGTCCGGGCTGGGCAACTATACCTATTTCAGTGACGAACTATGGCCCGACCGCAGCAAACCGATCACGAACCAGGATGTGCTGCAACTGATGGCAACACATCAGCCACCTGTCTATTATCAGCCCGACACACATTTCGATTACAGCAATACAGGTTATATGGTGCTGGCGTCTGTAGTTGAAAAAGCTTCAGGTATGCCGTTCGCTACATTTTTACAGGAGCAGATCTTCGCCCCCCTGGAGATGAAGAATACTTTTACCTATAGTAAAGATGTGGCTACCTTAACCGGAAAAGTGGCCACCGGGCATACTGGCGGCAGACGCAAACGATCCCCGGACTATTTAGATACCGTGCTCGGCGACAAAGGAATTTACTCTACTGTAGAGGATCTTTATAAATGGGACCAGGCACTTTACACCCGTAAACTAGTTAAAAAGGAGACGCTGGAAGAAGCTTTTACCGGTTCGCGCAAAAAGAAAAAAGCTGAAGACTATGGCTTTGGCTGGCGCATAACCACCGTGACAAGCGGCGACACCATTGTTTACCACGGAGGTTTATGGCACGGCTACGCCACCTACCTGCTCCGAAACCCCAAAGACCATAGCGCGCTTATCATTTTGAGCAATGTACCTAACGGAACCTTCGGTCAGTTAAAGGAGATCCAGAAGTTTCTGTACCCGGAACAGCCAAAACTGGTAGCTGTCACTAAAAAGCAAGGCAAAACAGCCGGCAACAAACTATAGCTTTATGAATTGTCTCTTGCTGTGTCGTTAGCCCAGTATTTATCGTATGCCTCCTGCAACCGTTTTTTAGAAAGTGGCTTATCAGTAAATTCCTGAACACCCAGGTCTTCGAAATGCTTCAGGTCTTTAATATCTGTATGCACGGCGAGTAGCAGAAAGACGGTTCGCATCTTTTCTATCAGGCCGTTTTCGTGCAGTTTTTTCATGAATTGCATGCCATCCATCTCGGGCATAAAATGGTCTAATATGATGAGCTCGGGGCAGGCATTATGATCAATACCACAGTTTTTTGAAATATATTCGAGTGCCTCTTTACCGTTGTGAAGTACCTTTACATGCTGCGCAATCTGCATTTCTGTTACAATCCGTATGTTCAGATAGTTGGCAGTCATGTCATCGTCTATGATCAGTACTTCTTTCAGTTTAGGGCTCATATTAACCTATAGTTTAGCGTGCTTTAAGTAACGCTTACATTTTAGCGGGGTTTTGTATTTTAAGGAGCGAGATATAGTTATTTCTGTTAAAAAAGCTGTTTAAATGGCTTCTGGCATCTACATCTATCTGGTTACTAAAAGTAGGGACCATTGCTGTATATTGTGAGCCATCGATAGCTATAGTAAGATTTACTTACTCCTTTTCTTTGCCGGGCTCGTGTACATCCGCCTCCTCCACGGCGTGCTCTTCCATTTTTTGTTCGGCCCATTCGTGGTCTTTTTCGTCGGCTACCAAACCTTCCTGGTCGGCGCCGTGTGGTTCGTCGTAAACCAGTGCCACCAGCATCGGGAAATGGTCTGACCCAAAATAAGGCAGTCTTTCGATATGGGCCAGCGTAAAATGCTCGCTATGGAAAAGGTGGTCCAAAGGCCAGCGGGCAAACCAGAACTCAGCATGAAACGTGTTAAACATGCCCCTTCCAATACGTGGGTCCAGCAGGCCGCTTATTTTCCGGAACAGCCGCGTTGTTTCAGACCAGGCCACATCATTCAGGTCACCGGTAACAATAATAGGGGAAAACTCATCTGAAACACTTTTGGCAACCACCAGCAGTTCGGCATCGCGCTCCGACGAGGCAGGATTTTCGGTGGGGCTAGGCGGGGCAGGATGTAAAAAGTGTACCCGTACCCGAACCCCGGACCGCAATACTACCAGCGCATGCATCGAGGGCACATCCGGCTCTACCAGGTATTGTATGGCAGTGTCTTCCAAAGCTAACCTGGAGTACACGTGCATCCCGTACTTGTTATCCAGCGGGCACTTCATGGTGTAGGTATAGTCTGTTTCGAGCACACGCAGCTTATCTTCCCACCAGCGGTCTGTTTCCAGTGTTACCAGCACATCAGGTTGGTGTTTGGCTACCAGGTCCAGGAGGCCTTTATAGTTTTGGTTGGTGGTTAGTACATTGGCCGTCAGGATGCTGATCTTGTTTTTGGGGTCGTTGTGCCGCGAAATTTTTACCTCTACCGGAAACAGCCTTGTAAATGGTAAAATCCAGCCGCCATGAAAACAGAATGCAGCAAGGGCTATTATTGTAACGATCCAGGTATCGTAATGCGAAAAGTCAAGAAAAATGATCTCAGCCACCAGCAACACGAAAGCCATGATCATGAACTGCAACCTCGGAAAATCGAACCCGCGTACCCACCACGCACTATGGCGCCACAACGGGATGACCGTAGCAAAGGCAAGAAAATATGTGAACGCCACCAGTGTTTTATAAGCCATCTGCCAATAGTTACAAAAAGGATATGCAAACTATACTGTTTTCAGTTAAAGAGGATACGTTATAACACCGGTAGGGGAGATTTATAGTTGAAAATAGATGAAGGGAGAGGGAAATTAAAAAGCTAATACAGCCAAGTAGTAACACTTAAGATTTACTTTTTCTGGCGCGAATCTCCAGATTCGTGACATGAAGTGCGTGTGAGTCTCCAGACTCACTTTAACGTACCAGCGAGTCTGGAGACTCGCACACACACAGGCAGGCACGGGATGGATTCCCACGCCAGAAATTACTGAGGCTTCTCTTCCATAACTATACCTTGCAGCATGTGGGCTAGAATGGGAGCGCACTTTTCGCGGCAGGCAGGGTAGTAATGGCCATGTTTCCAGGTATCAGATTTAGGGGACAGGCCCCACCAGAATTCGGCCATGGCAATGGGCGTCATGCCATGCCGGAAAGCGTAATGCAAAAGTTTTGGTGCAGCACATTCTCCGGCTCCGGCAGGAGGGTTGTTATGCGTTGCTTTCTGAAAGATATCCCGTATACTTTTGATTTCGCCAGCCTGGTTCTGGAACTGAAACTGATCGAAAAGCTGGCCCTGCAAGGCTACAGAGTTTGCTCTGCGTGATTCCTGTAAACGTGTGATCTCAGCTTTGTTTTCAGCGGATGTTTCTTCTTCAAGTTTCTTTATTTGCTTATTTATTCGCGTCAGTTCCTGCATCCCAATGTTTAAGAAACTACCTTCTGTCAGGCTATCGAAAACAGGAGGTACAAACCCTTCATGATGATAACCACCAGCCAGCTTACCGGAGAAAGCAGCCAGATAACCCAACTCGTTTTGTGCCGTCCTGACAACCAGCACGCCAAACATTTTACCGATAACAGTTCCTTTCTGGCCTTCTGTTAATCCGAAGTTATGCTGCCAGTCGGTTTGATTTTTCAGGTGAACCTGGAGCTTTTCGGCAGCAAGCAAACTGACAGGGTGGGGCGTATAGCTGAAAGGATAAGTAAACTTTTCAGGTAAGGTTTCAGCCGCTAATGTATCATCAAAAGGAGTGAAAAAAGTACTTGGGTGGACTACCGGGTGTGACAAACTGTTGTGTGTAAGGCTAAAGTTTGGCAAAAATAACAACAGCAGCCATCATTCGTTCATTTTCTGCAACACATTTAACTATAGCAATAACTATAGTTGTAAACTTAGTGTAATAATTCTGCTTCGAAGGCAGAAGCTATAGTTAGCAAAAAGAGCAACTCCGCACTAATCAGGCAGGGTTGCTCTTTTCAGATGATCGTCTGGCTATCGTTTACACGCTTTTCTCAGCAGGAGTTTTTTTGAAGATCTTTTTGAAAAGTGTTACCAACTTTTCGATAAAAAAGCCCAGGATCAAACCACCGATGGCACAAACCAATGCTTTTACAAACCAGGCTAACGCTGGAATATCAGACAGTGAATGTTCGAGGTTATCAAGCGCATGACTCGTAAACGGAATACCGTGTGCAATGATTTCGGCTCCAACCCACAGCATGGCTGCCGTACCAACATAGCTCAATATCTTTAAGAACGTAGGCATAAACTTTACAATTCCTGCTCCGAACTTCCTTACCTGCGGACTGTTCTTTTCCTTCGCCATATGCACGCCAAGGTCATCGGCTTTTACAATTAAGCCTACAAAGCCATACACAGCTATCGTTATAAAAATACCCACAGCCAGCATCACTGCGATCTGGTTAACTAACGGCTTATCTGCTACGGTGGCATAGGTTATGGCCACGATCTCTGCAGATAAAATCAGGTCAGTACGGACAGCGCCGGCCACTCTTTCTTTTTCAAGTTCCTGTGGCGTTATCACTTCCATCTCCTCTTCCGGGTGTGCGCCGGCTTCTTTGTGTTTGCTGAACATGGAGTGCACTTTTTCATACCCCTCGAAACACAGGAAAGCACCACCCACCATTAGTATTGGCGGAATTGCCCATGGCGCAAAGAAACCAAGAATGAGCGCAGCCGGGCTGAGCAACAGCAGCTTGTTAATGAGTGATTTCTTAGCGATCTGGTAGATGATAGAAAGCTCACGGGACGGGTCCAGGCCGACTACATATTTTGGCGTTACGGCCGTGTCGTCTATCACAATACCGGAAACCTTGCTGGTGGTTTTTGCTACCTGCGTTGGTACGTCATCCAAACTTGCCGCACTCACTTTCACAAGAGCAGCCACGTCATCTAATAAGGCAAGAAGTCCTGAAGCCATTTTATAGTTTTAAGCTTTAATTTATAGTTAACTGTTCAATGCTTTTTTAAGGAAAGGCGCCGTCTTGCTCTGCCTGGACTTTGCCACCTGTGCAGGCGTACCTGCTGCTACAATTTTACCGCCTTCTTCACCGGCTCCCGGACCAATATCTATTACCCAGTCACTGGCTGCTACTACACGCATGGTATGCTCCACCACTATAACGGTATTACCGGCCTCTACCAGGTTATCGAGTTGCACCAGTAGCTTTTCTACATCTGCAGGATGCAGCCCGGTGGTTGGTTCATCCAGAATGTATAGTGAGTTACCCCGCTGTGCTTTCTGCAGTTCGGTCGCCAGTTTTATACGCTGCGCCTCACCACCAGATAGCTCTGTTGCCGGTTGACCCAGCCGCAAATAACCTAAGCCAACTTCCCGCAAAACTGTTAAGGCGCGTTGCAAATTCGGTTCTTCATCAAAGAACTCCGAGGCAGCATCTACAGTCATGTCCAGCACATCAGCTATGTTTTTTTCGCGGTACGTTACCTCTAATGTTTTAGCGTTGTAGCGGGCGCCATGGCAAACAGGGCAGGGGGCATACACGCTTGGCAAAAACAGAAGCTCCACCATTACAAAACCTTCGCCCTGGCAATTCTCGCATCGGCCCTTCGCCACATTAAACGAAAACCTTCCGGCATCATACTTCCGGGCGCGGGCCATAGGCGTTGCAGCGAACAATTTACGAACATTATCAAACAAACCAGTATAGGTTGCCAGATTTGAGCGCGGCGTGCGGCCAATTGCTTTCTGATCTACCCGCACCAGCCGTTTTATAGTTTCCATGCCAGCCGTAATTTGTCCGCCGGTTTCGTGTTGCACTGTCCTTTCCAGTTCTTCGCTTTCGTCTTCCTCCATCGTTATCACATGACCTAAGTGCTCAGCCACCAACTCCACTAGCACCTGGCTCACCAGACTGGATTTACCTGAACCTGAAACGCCTGTTACGGTTGTAAACACGCCCAGCGGAAATTCAGCGTCGAGGTTATGCAGGTTGTTTCGGGTAACGCCGCTAAGTTTTAACCAACCTGTAGGCGTGCGCGGATTCTGCTCATGCACTACCGCTGTTCCTGAAAGGTAGGCTGCCGTTTTAGAGGTTTGTACCTGGTGCAGATTTTCCGGAGGACCGCTATACAGTATTTCACCACCCTTTTGCCCGGCATCGGGGCCTACATCTACCAGCCAGTCTGCATGCCGGATCACGTCGAGATTATGCTCTACTATAAACAGGGAATTACCGGCTTTTTTCAACCCTTCCAGGGCAGTAAGTAAGGCCAATGTATCAGAAGGGTGTAGTCCGGCAGAAGGCTCGTCGAGTACATATACCACCCCGAAAAGATGGGAGTGAAGTTGTGTAGCTAAACGCAAGCGTTGCAGTTCGCCGGGTGATAAAGTTGGGGTGCTGCGCTCCAGCGATAAATACCCTAAGCCTAGATCGAGCAGTACTTTTATCCGGGCTACCAAATCTGCAGCAATGCGCTGGGCAACTATAGTTTGTTCGGGATGTTCGGCTTCCTGTTTTTTGTGGGTAGTGTCAGTTCCTTCAGCGTAAGGTAAAAGTATAGTTGATAGTCGTTTTAGTGGTAACCTGGATAGTTCTGTGATATCATAACCAGCAAACTTAACCGATAACGATTCCGGGCGAAGCCTTTTACCCTGGCAGTTGGGGCAATCGGTGCTGAGCATGTATTGCATGACCCGTTTTTTCATGAGCGGGCTGTTGGTATTGGCAAACGTATGGAACACATGCCGCCGGGCACTGGTAAAGGTGCCCATATAGTTTGGCTCTTCTTTGCGTTTAAGTGCACGTTGGGTCTGCTCGGGTGTGTAACTAGGGTAAACCGGAACGACAGGCTGCTCGTCTGTGAACAAGATCCAGTCGCGTTCTTTTTTTGGCAATTCACGCCAGGGTTTGTCTACATCAATTCCCAGGGTTACCAGTATGTCTCGCTGGTTTTGTCCGCCCCATGCGGTTGGCCAGGCCGCTATGGCTCGCTCTCTTATCGTTAAAGAGTCATCCGGTATCATTGACTTTTCAGTAACTTCATAAATTCTCCCCAGACCATGGCAGACCGGGCAGGCACCTTCGGCAGTGTTAGGTGAGAAAGCCTCAGCATAGATAATCGACTGGCCCGGAGGGTAATCGCCGGCACGGGAATACAGCATGCGTACCAGGTTAGAGAGCGTGGTTACACTGCCGACCGAAGAACGGGTAGTAGGGGTACCGCGCTGTTGCTGCAAGGCCACAGCAGGAGGCAGTCCTTCAATAGAGTCTACTTCCGGCACCGCCATCTGGTGAAACAGTCGACGGGCATACGGCGAAACAGATTCCAGGTATCTGCGCTGGGCTTCGGCGTAAAGTGTGCCAAACGCCAGCGAAGACTTTCCTGAACCAGACACACCCGTGAACACCACCATGGCATCGCGCGGTATGGTCAGGTCTATGTTTTTGAGGTTATGCTCCCGCGCGCCCTTCACTGTTACAAAGCCGGTAAAGTTTTTACCCAACGCTTTAGCTGTTTCCTTCGCCATGTAATATTCTGGTATAGTCAGTTTAATCCTTCATATAATGTTCCGTCTGTTTACTGGCTAAGGGAATAGTTCGTTACTTTATAATGGCTTTAAGACTTGTTGGAGTTTATAGGGATGAAGGATTACATGATGCCTTATGACCTGGATGCCAGGGATGCCAATGATGGATTTTGAGGTATAATCTATAGATACTAGTTGTCATCCCGAGTGTCAGCCGAGGGATCTTATGTGTCTTATTGTTAGGATCTCACTCAACCTGAGCCAAGCTATCCTTTCAAATTACTTCTAATCCAGGGAGCTTTACTTACCTATCGTTTCAATCCAGCTTTGGTGCGCTCACGGCCGCGGGGCCCCGTCTTTGGGCATCGCGCTGTGCGAATCCCTTTTGTTCGTTCCTCACAATGCCTGACGGCACCAGATATTCACAAGGCGCTCAACCCAAAGACTGAGAAGTTTCGCATAGCAACTGCTTTTCTATAGTTTGAACTGATAAGCTTCGACTTTTATCATGGCTATAGTTCCGTAGGGACAGGTCGCGACCTGTCCGCTTGAAGGCTATAACTATAGAACTATAAATCCAACTATTGCTAAGGCCGAAAGTCCCCCTTTGAAGGGGGGGAAGGGGGATGTTAAACTGTACCAGATCTCTCACGCTGTTCGAAATGACAAAGTAAAATGCAGAAAGCAGAAGAATCCCCTCTCCCAAAACAAGTCCAAGATCCCGGACTTGTTTTGGGAGAGGGGTTAGGGGTGGTTGGATAACGTCAACTATAGTACTATAGCCAAAGCCACTATCAATCCCTGTCCCTGCCGGGCCAGTTGAGTCAGGAGACGCAACATTCACCCCAAGTCACGAGTCTGGAGACTCGCGCCAGATTATTACGAACTATAAACCCAACTATAGCAAAAGCAGAAGTGGTGACAAAACTATAAAAGGAACCGTTGGTTATTAGCATGGTGATATCTGGCTTAACTTTTCATAACAAAAACACCATATACCTACTGCAACTATAATTTCGTATCAGAAAAAGACAGATCAAAACCAGCAAATATCAACCAACGACTATGCAAAAAAGAAGATTAGGGAATACTGCATTATACACCGCACCGATCGTTTTCGGGGGAAACGTACTTGGCTGGACCCTGAATGAAAAAGAGTCCTTCGCGATACTGGACGAATTTGTTGACCTCGGTTTTAATACGATAGACACGGCTGATGCTTACTCCAGATGGGCGGAAGGTAACCAGGGTGGTGAGTCGGAAACTATAATCGGGAAGTGGATGAAGGCCAGGGGAAATCAGAAGGATGTTACCATTATAACAAAAGTAGGCTCAGATATGGGCCAGGGGCATAAGGACATCTCTGAAAAGCATATTCTGAAAGCAGCTGAAGATTCCCTTAAGCGGCTGCAGGTAGAGCAAATTGACCTTTACCTGACGCATTGGGATGATGATAAAACACCTGTGGAAGAAACGCTGGGAGCTTATCAAAAACTGATTGATGCTGGTAAGGTAAAATACATTGGTGCCTCCAATCTTTCTCCGGAGCGCTTAAAAGCTTCATTAGAAGCGAGTAAAAAGCATGGGTTGCCACGATACGAAGTGTTTCAACCGGAATATAACCTCTATAACAGGCAGGCTTTTGAAGAAGGGATCGGGCCTATATGTAAGACAGAAGGCTTGGGTGTTATAACTTATTTCGCATTGGCAAGCGGTTTCCTGACGGGCAAGTACAGAACGGAAGATGACTTTGGTAAAAGTGTGCGAGGCGGCAGCATGCAAAAGTACCTGAACGAAAGAGGGAAACGCATACTGGCAGCGCTGGATACGATAGCCGATAAACACAACATTTCTCAGGCTGGTGTAGCGCTTGCATGGCAGGTAAACAAACCCGAGGTAACGGCACCAATTGCCAGTGCTACTAAAAGCAAACACCTGCAGGCTTTCGCAGAAGCTACTCAAGTTAACCTTACCCAGGAGGATATGGAGTTGCTGGACCAGGCATCATTCTACGAGAAAAAAGAATTAACATCGTAATAAAACCGATATGCTGGATATAGTGATAGAAGCCCGGAAAGCTGCCATTGCCCCGGGCATGGATGTGCGCCGTATTCTTCCGTTCCGACTGCGCAGAATGGTGGGACCTTTTATTTTTATGGATCATGCCGGACCAGTGGATATCGCTCCCGAAATGACGCATTCGATGGATGTACTGCCCCATCCGCATATCGGTTTATCTACGGTCAGCTATTTGTTTGGTGGGCAGGTAACGCACCGCGACAGCCTGGGCGTGGAACAGATCATCAGGCCCGGAGAAGTGAACTGGATGACAGCTGGCAGCGGCATTGCGCATTCCGAACGTTTTGAAGACCCAAGTGCCCTGGCCGGAGGTAACCTGGAAATGATACAGACCTGGGTGGCCCTGCCGGAGAAAGATGAAGAAGATGCGCCCGCTTTTACCAACTATAAACCTGAGCAACTGCCAATTTATACCGATACCGGTGTTTGGATGAGGCTGATAGCCGGAGATGCCTACGGCCTGCGGAACGATGTGAAAACCCATTCGCCGTTGTTTTACCTCCATGCGGTGCTGCAGAAAAATGCCCGAATAAGCTTGCCAAAAGAACACACCGAGCGGGGAATTTACGTGGCCAAAGGCAGCATAGAAGTTGCAGGTCGTACCTATACCGTAGGGCAAATGCTGGTATTTAATAAAACCGCTGAGCCGGCTATAGTTGCCAAAGAACCAACCACGCTTATGTTGCTGGGTGGCGAACCGCTGGGCGAACGCTACATCTGGTGGAATTTTGTGTCGTCCAGGAAAGAGCGTATTGAGCAGGCTAAAGCCGACTGGAAAGCAGGACGAATTATTTTACCACCTAACGACAATGCTGAGTTTGTGCCGCTCCCGGAAGATAAGTCCAGGCCGGCAGGCAACCCTGCGCCGCAAGCCCTTTCCTGATTTCGTTAAAACTATAGTTTGAGTAACTATTCGCCCTCGCTCGCGTCCCGCGAGTGTAAGTTCCCTGCGGACTCTGGCCGCTTTAAACTGTGCCTGAGGCACAAGTGGCGGGACGCCACAGAGTAGCTCACACTCGCGGGACGCGAGCGAGGGCATTAAAGAGGTTGGGTTTAACAGAATAAAACGACTCTGCTTTCCTGATACTGTGCCAACTATAGTTTGAGGGCCTGCAACTATAGTTTATAGTTTGAGATTACTGCTTCCATTTCCTGCAGGAAAAGGTGCATGTGGTAACCGTCGGCAAGGGCGTGGTGCAAGGCAATACTCATCGGTAGCAGTACTTTATCCTCCCTAAACTCTAAACGGCCATACCCGATTCGGGGCACTCCCGTTTCCTCTTGCGTTAACGAGAATGCGTGCTCCATGCCTTTGTATGTAAACCAGGGCAGGGTTGTCATGTGCAGCAGGTCATTGCCCTGGTAACCGTTAAACAGTTTACGACTCTTTTTAACCTCCGCAATAATTTCGGCTCCTTCGCGGCAGAAGTCTTCCAGCTTTTCGTGGTGAGGGAAGTGGGTGAAAGCGATGTTATTGTCATCTTTCAGCACCGTAGAAGAAGTGTCAAGACCGTTATACTTTACCACCTGGCCATTTTCTATCCGGTAACAAAAGTTTTCGGTAGCGCGGGCTGCCTGCAGGGTGGCATGCATGTAAGCAAGCGATATAGATAACCCGTTCGTTTTACAATACCGGTAAAGCGGCGTAATGTCAATTTCGGTGTGTACGTTAAAATAAGGCTGCTTAAAAGTGCTGAAAAAGCGAAAAGTTTCTTCCCGGTCCCAACCCTCCAAAGGTATAATTTCCTTACTGTATTTAGATTCCATAAGTATGACGTACCTGTACTATAGTTTGATGAACAGGCTCCAATTGGTCTGCAAAAGTAGGGGAGTGATCTGAATAAGTGAAGGATTATCGGGGCGTTATGGGGAATAAACTACTGTTGTTATCGTGTTTGTTTAACTTTCATTAACAACAGTGAGCATGTACGGTCTTATTATTCAGTCAATAAGCCTTCATTTTTAAGAAAATGAGATACCAAATCTTTTTAACAGCAGACTCTCTAATTGCGCCAGGTCCGACATTAAATTCAGATGAGTTTGCGGTAATGAGGAGTCATACTGGCTGTTCTGAAAAAACCTGTTCAGTTCGACCATTTTAAAGTAGAATGATTCGGATTTAAGTTCAAGCGGTAATAGCGCCAGCTGTTTTTCTATAGCAATTTTTTGTTGTTTAACGACTTGAATTGTTTCAATAGCCGTGTCAAAATCTATTTCCTTTTGTTCGACAGACTTTAAAAGTTCGCACTCGTATTTGGCACATTGTTTCGGTCTTTTGGAATATATAGTGCAGCCATCACAAAACTTTTTGCAGGGCTGAAGAAAAAAACCCTCACCGTTTGTATTCTCAAGATCCAGCAATTCTCTCAATACAGGCAATTCTTCACTATCAAGCTGTACAAATCCAATCAGAGTACCGTTACAACATAACCCACAAGCCAAACATAGATTCGTTGAATCACTCATGCTTTTCAGAATTTAAATATTTCTTTGATGAACTCATTTGAGTACATCTTCAATTGGTTCTAACGGACCGGGTGTATGTGTAGTAGCGGATCAGAAACAAAGTCTTTTGATTTACCACTTCACCCGCTATTGCCCCTACACGTTGTTAGCGGTTCGGGCTTTTATTCAGACTATTTATCATTTTCATTGTTAGCATTATAATCACTGGTCTGATAAATCTATAGGTAAGAAATCCAATAGCTGCCAAAAGGAGTATGAAAATGGTCGGTAATATTGCGCCAAAGGTATAGGTCATGCCAAGGATAAAGCCTAACATAAACTCAGCGTAAAATATGGGAATAATTAGACTGAGCAGTAATATGATGTAAGGCACATTGTCTAAAAAAGTGTTGTAACCATATGTGAATGAGGTTGCTATTACAACACCTAATACCAAACCTGTTACAAAAAGCCCTAAAACCTGACTTTGCAGAATATTCGTTTGTTGTACCTGTAAGAATTGTTTGCTAAGTCTCTTTTCTGTCCTCCCTATAAGAAACCAGGTAAGAACAGGAAGTAATAGTCCGCTCCACCAGTTGGAAATAGCAGGTAGGTTTTGTTGTTGTAGAATATGATGACTGGCAACACCACCATGAAAATGCTCCCAAAAAAGTAGGCACAGAATAAAAACCGTTACCGTACCTGTAATAAGGGCTTTAATCTTTGTCCCGTTTTGACTTAGAAGGGTTACTTGATTTATCATCATTTCTATCTTTCTTTTGCGTTTTTGCCTGACTGGGAACGGTTTGCAGCTACCTGAAGGTGGCGATTTTGAAGCAATTCACTGTCAACCATACAGAAACTTTAATAGAAGCACAAAGCTTGGTTCAACCACTGTCTCGCTACTTTTAGGTAGGTGTTGTTAGTGGTAGTATTATTTTTGTTTATCTAATGTGTTTCTTAGTTTTTCCCCTAAAAAGAAGTCGAACTTTCCTACAGAGTTACTTTTGACTACGTCACTTCTATATAATGGAAAAATCGACATCCCTTGGACCACAATAGTATTCGAAGAACCTCCTATTACAGCATAAGACCGTAATGAAAGCCCCCAAATAATCAGAGAGATTGCAAATAAATACCTTGACCATTTAGATCCTGCTGATAAGACACAAAATAGAATAACAACAAATGATAAGCCTATCACCAACCAGTATTTATTATAAATAAGTGCAACCGCATAAGTTGCACTGGATCCTGAGTACAAAAACTTAATTAAATCCTCATTTACAATGTAAGGTAAGGACGCAATAAGCAAAACAAATAAGCTGAAAGTAGCGATTTTATAATTTACATTGGCTTTCTTCTGCATCTCTTTATATTACGGCCAACGTACTTGGCTTTGCTGTGGCATAGCTACAGTAAAGGTGTGGTTGTAACTTGTTATTCTTTATTTTGTAGATATTCTTCAGTTTCAAAAGATTCAAAGGCTCCTTGTCTCAGTTTGGCTGTTAGGGTAGCACACACTTCTTTGCTTCCAACTACACCAAACTCTTTCTGATAATCATGATTGGTAACCAGAATGTAGTCGGATTGATGAAGGAGCTTAATTGTTTTACTGTTCAAACCAGCCAAAGTATCATCAAAGTCAACCCATCGTTTTGGAAATTGCTCTTCTATCCATCTAATAAAATCACTTTCTTTTATTTCTTCTCTGCTGAAGAGATAGAAATAGCTTCCGTATTGATAGGGATAGAAGAAACCATCTTTAGGGTAAATAAGCAGCTCCTGCTCTATTTTCTTGCTAAGACCAAACCAAGTCTTTCTTTCTTTTTTGAATAACTTAAACTTGACACCTAACTCACTCAACTCATCAAAAGACATCACATATTGATAGTCTGGCAGAATAAACTGATAAATGCTGTAACCGTCAAGCTTTAGAAGTTCATATACCAATGTTTCTTCAATCTCTGAATCGAAGTCAATGCGAGTTTTCACTTCTTCTCCGACAGGATGAAACAATGCTATGTAATGCTTCTTTTTCAATTGATTCTAATATGTTACAACTATAGTATATACGCCACTATAACGTTTATCTGCACTATGTACGAAATAGGTTTATAGTTTAATCTGAACCATAAACTAAGTAATCTGAACAAGATAGCGAAATTAACTACAGCTGCTATAAATAAACAATTCAACTCTCTAAACTAAAAGTAAAAAGCCGCTCCTTTAACAGGAAGCGGCTTTTGGTAAAAACAGGAAAGCGTTTAACGCTGCAAATTCAAGCAGCTAACTATAGTTACTTTATCAACCCAACACCAACTGTAGAATTGGTTTGCTCATCTATCACTATAAAGGAGCCGTTTGCCTTGTTGTCTTTATAAGAATCGTAGAAGATCTCTTTGGCAGTTTTTAGCTGCACGTCAGCGATCTCATTCAACTGCAATTCACTCAGGGTGTTGTTTGCTTCAAGCGTTACTACATCTATCAGGTTGGCAAGCGCGCTTATTTTTGCTTTCGAGGTATTTACGCCGTGCTGCACCAGGTACGTGCCACCAACGCGAAGCGGTTTCTTATCCATCCAGCAGATGGTGGCATCCAGTTGGCGGCCTTGTTTTGGCAGTTGTGCAAACGGAACGATCATGTCGCCACGGCTGATATCTACATCATCTTCCAGCAAAATACTGATAGATTCTTTCGCCTGGGCAGCTTCTATTTCGCGGCCAAATTTCTCTATTTTAGCAATGGTGGTTTCCTGGCCACTTGGCAACACCACTACGCGTTCGCCTTTGCGTAACAAACCGCTGGCTACCTTGCCTGCATAGGCACGGTAATCATGAAACTCTTCCGACTTTGGCCGTACCACATACTGCACCGGGAAGCGGCTTTCCTCCTCAGGCAACTGCTCATCTATAGTTACTTCTTCAAGTAGCGTTAGCAGCGGAGCACCGGTATACCACGGCATGCTCGCAGATGGCGCTGTCAGGTTATCGCCATAAAGCGATGACACAGGTATAAAACTGATCTGCTGGCCTTCGAATTTAACCTTCTCAGCAAAAGCCATGAATTTAGCCTGTATCTCCTCGAAAGCTGTTTGCGAATAGCCGACAAGGTCCATTTTGTTGATGCACACCACTACATTAGGGATGCGCAGCAAACATGAAATGTAAAAGTGCCTGAACGTTTGCTCCACCACGCCATTGCGGGCATCCACCAGGATCATCGATACGTTGGCATTGGAGGCGCCAGTAACCATGTTGCGGGTATATTCAAAATGGCCCGGCGTATCGGCTATGATAAACTTACGTGTAGGCGTCGAGAAATAGATATGCGCCACATCTATCGTGATGCCTTGTTCCCGCTCGGCTATCAGTCCATCGGTCAGCAGCGAAAGGTCTATGTAATCCAGACCCTTCTTTTTGCTGCTTGCCTCTATAGCCTGTAATTTATCGGTGGTTATTGAATTTGTTTCGAACAGGAGCCTGCCGATCAGGGTGCTTTTTCCGTCGTCTACGCTGCCTGCTGTTGCTATTTTCAGAACGTCCATACCTTAAAAATATCCGGTTTGCTTTCTTTTTTCCATCGCCGCCTCAGAGCGTTTGTCATCTATGCGGGCGCCGCGCTCCGAAACTGTAGCGCTTAAAATCTCTTCTATAATATGGTCTATCTCAACAGCCGTAGACTCCACAGCAGCCGTACAGGTCATGTCGCCAACCGTACGGAAGCGCACCATGCGTGTGCTTATAGTTTCATCTTCGGTAATGTTGATGAACGAAGAGAAGGGGAGAAGCTGCCCGTCGCGCTCAAACGTTTCGCGCAGGTGCGAATAGTAGATAGACGGAATAGCCAGTTTTTCTTCTTTTATATAGTTCCAGACATCCAGTTCGGTCCAGTTACTGATCGGGAACACGCGTACGTTCTCGCCCAGGTTAATCCTGCCGTTCAGCATATCAAACAGCTCAGGTCGCTGTTTTTTTGCATCCCACTGTCCGAAGTCGTTTCTTACAGAGAAGATCCTTTCTTTTGCCCGGGCTTTTTCTTCGTCGCGGCGTGCGCCACCTATGCAGGCATCGAAACCAAATTCTTCAATCGCATCGAGCAGGGTAACGGTTTGCAGCACATTGCGGCTGGCGTATTTACCAGTTTCCTCCACCACTTTTTGCTGGTCTATGCTGTCCTGCACATAACGCACGATCAGCTCCAGGCCCAATTCAGCAACCAGTTCGTCTCGGAATTTTATAGTTTCCTCAAAGTTGTGCCCTGTATCAACGTGCAGTAGCGGGAAAGGAATTTTAGCCGGGTAAAAAGCTTTTTGAGCCAGCCTTACCAGCGTAATCGAGTCTTTTCCGCCGGAAAACAGGAGTACAGGTTTCTCAAATTGCGCGGCAACCTCACGTAAGATATAGATCGCTTCATCTTCCAGTTCTCTCGGAAAAACTCCGGCATGAATAGTCATAGCAGTATTATTTGTTAAAGTAATTAGCATGTAGTCCGCACTCTTTCTGGGTTTGTTCCCACCACCAGCGGCCTGCCCGTGGTTCTTCGCCTGGTGCTATAGCTCTTGTGCAGGGTGCGCACCCGATGCTTATAAAACCCTGGTCGTGCAGCTTGTTGTAAGGCACATCGTTCTCTTTCAGGTAGACCAGCATCTCATCGAAAGACCAGTTAATGATCGGGTTAAATTTGATGACCTGGAAAGCTTCGTCCCACTCCAGCAGGTTAAAGCTACTGCGGTTGGCACTCTGTCCGGATCGTAAGCCGGTTACCCAGACATCTACGTTCTCCAAAGCTCTGCCCAATGGCTGCACTTTACGCACATGGCAGCAGGCTTTCCTGTTTTCTACAGAATCATAAAATCCGTTTATCCCGTTCTGGCTTACCAGTTCTTCCACGGCTTCCGCTTTCGGGTAGTAGGGCACAATTTTGCTTTGGTACTTCTGCTCGGTTTCCGCCCATAGTTCGTAGGTTTCCGGAAACAAGCGACCTGTGTCTAAAGAGAAGATCTTTATCGGAATTTTGTCTGAAAAAATGGCGTGTGTAATGACCTGGTCTTCCTGTCCTAGGGCAGTAGAGAATGCTACCTTACCCGGAAAAGCCTGTGCTATAAATGCCAGTGCTTCAGACAGTGGCATGTCGGCTATCGCGTTAAGCAGCGATGGTATCTGGTCTTTCAAGTTCATGTGCTACTTTTTTAACTGTAAATCGTTCCCAAATCCGTTCGTGTACATAGTAAAGCGCTATTTTGCTGAACACCTCAATAGAACCTATCGAGAAGGCCATTTTTAGCTCACCTGTAATAAAATAGGAGATGATAATGGTATCAAAAGTGCCTAAAATGCGCCACGAGAAGGCTTTGGCCACACTTTTGAATTTGCTGTCGGTGCGCGGGTTGCCCTTGCTGCTGAATGCCTTTTTTAAGTATTGGTCGATTAGCATAGCTCTGCTTTGAAAGCTAAAAGTATATAAACTCTACAAACTTTGTAGACTAATAAGGCAAAAAAAATCAAAAATTTGCTATATCAGATATTAAGGCACTGATTTATAGTTGTTTGCTGCCTATAAGGTCCTGTACGGTCTTATTTTCGACTATACTTAAGGTCTGGTCACGCACCTGGCACATGATCAGGTGCATGTTGCAGGTCGCCTCATCCTGGCAATCGCCACATTTTTCGTAATAGTTCAGGCTAACACAGGGCAGCCAGGCAATCGGGCCGTTCAATAACCTGATGATCCTGGCAAGGGTTATCTCTTCTGGTTTTTTGATGAGGTAATAGCCACCGCCTTTTCCTTTTTTGCTGCCAAGCACACCTGCCTTTTTCAGGTCGAGCAGGATACACTCCAAGAATTTCTGCGATATATTTTTTGCCTCTGCTATTTCCTGAATCAGGATGGCGCCTTTATCCTGGTTTTCGGCCAGGTAGCTAAGCGCATGAAAAGCATATTTTGTCTTTTTCGACAACATGGATATGTACTGTTAAAGCCGGGCCGGAAAGGTGTTCCGGCTACCGGGTAAATGCAGCATCAAAACTATAAAGTATTTTAACAAGATGCTGCTTAAACTATAAGATTATGTCGGGATAAAAGGCTGGTTTGTATAGTAGATGCATCGTTGCTACCCGTAACTATAGTTTAAGCGCCAGCCTACCGCATCAGAAATTTAAAGTTATTGATGTTGTTCAGGGCAATTCCTGTTCCTTTTATTACAGCCAGCAGGGGGCCATCTACTACATGCACCGGCAGTTTGGTTTTACGCGCTATACGCAGATCCAGCCCTCGCAACAACGCTCCGCCACCAGTTAAATAAATACCGGATTGGTGTATGTCTGATGACAGTTCGGGTGGCGTTAGCTCAAGGGTTAACAGGATGGCGTCTTCAATTTTAGTGATCGATTTATCCAGGCAGAAGGCCACATCCTGGTACGTAACGGTTACCTGCTTTGGCAGGCCGGTCATCAGGTCGCGTCCTTTTACAGCGTAAGGCTCCGGTGCATCTGGTAACGAATCTACTACCGCGCCAACTTCGATCTTTATCTTTTCGGCGGTACTTTGCCCGATCAGGATGTTATGCTCTTTGCGCATGAATTGGATGATGTCTTCATCAAAGGTATCGCCGGCTACGCGCACCGACTGGTCGCAAACAATGCCACTCAGGGCTATAACTGCAATTTCAGTAATGCCGCTTCCGATATCGATCAGCATGTGCCCGGTCGGCTCCTGCACATCCAGGCCGATACCAATGGCAGCTGCAACCGGCTCATGTATCAGGAACACTTCTTTAGCGCCTGCAATAACCGCAGAATCCCGGATAGCTCTTTTCTCCACCTCAGTTATGCCGGCCGGTACGCAAACCACCATGCGGTAAGAAGGGGACATGCCGCGCCTGCCAGTGTTTGCCAGTTTCAGCATGCCTTTTATCATGTGCTCGGCTGCATGAAAATCTGCGATCACACCATTTTTAAGGGGTCTGATGGTACGTATATTTTCATGCTCTTTCCCTTCCATTTGTTCTGCTTTGTGGCCGACGGCAATTACTTCACCGGTAGTTCGGTTAAAGGCAATGATAGATGGTTCGTCCACCACCACTTTTCCCTCTTTCAGAACCAGGAAGTTAGCAGTTCCAATATCGATCGCAATGCCTTGTGTCAGGAAGTTAAAGAAGCCCATAAAACTGTGTAATTGGTATTTTGCTTTTTAAAGCAGCTGTAAAAATGTTAATGATCTTGATCTGGAAATAAGTTGAGTCCTTAACAAACTATAAACTATAGCAGTTTGAACGAACTTAAGTAAGAGCTTTTTAACTATAGTTTCGACTCTAAAGCAGAACTATAGTTACAGGTAGCAGGAGTGGTGCATTGGCCTTGGTTAGGCCTGTTTGTAAAAAGCTTTGGGGGCGGATAGGAAATGCAGGCAATAGCCCGTAAGCTTATCGCAGAGCGTAACATGATGAGATGTTGCCACAAAGCCGGTAAGCGGCTTCAGAAAAGTACAGCAATGTGTAGTAGGTGGTAACAAATCAGCAGTATGGTTTACCTTTCAAAGTTCACCATTGCAGCGTTAAAAAACAACATGTTGGTATAAACAAACGCAGGTTACACTATAGGCGTACAGTAAAGGCTAAACCTGTAGCAGCTATGCAAAACGATAAAAATACGATCTGGACCTTTGGCCACTCTACCCGAAGCCCCGAAGAATTTGTGTCAGCGCTGAAGTCGTTTAAGATTGACGTTTTAGTGGATGTGCGCCGCTACCCCGGTTCTAAAAAGTACCCTCATTTTAATGTAGAGGCGCTGCAGGCATATTTGCCGGAAGCAGGTATCGAGTACATGCCGCTTACCGAACTTGGTGGTCGTCGCAAACCAAAACCGGACTCAACCAACACCGTCTGGAAAAGCGAATCTTTCAGAGGCTATGCGGATTATGCTGAGACTACCGAATTTAAAGAAGCTTTAGGCAGGTTAGAAGAGGTCGCAACTATAAAACGGGTAGCCTACATGTGCTCCGAAGCCGTGTGGTGGCGTTGCCATCGGGCCATTATTTCAGATAAGCTTAAGTCGGCAGGGTGGACGGTGATGCATATCATGAACGAGGGCGTGGCCAAGGAACATCCGTACACGTCCGCTTACCTGGAAACGCATAACTCGTGAGATACGCATGACATCCAAACTATAGTTCAGAAGCTTATCCCAACTATAAAAACCCAATAAAGCTGCTACCTTTTTCCTCCACTTAACTCGTAAGCATAAAATGGGCTTTTCAATAATTTGCCGGTTAATACAACCAGGTTAAGTAAGTCGTGAAGCCCAGGCTTTTACTTGCATGAACCTACCACTATGAAAGGGTTGTGGACAATTTTATGCTTTATCCTGATATGGTGCCCTGCGGGAGCACAGGAGTTTAAAACAGAGAATGTTATCCTGGTAACGTTTGATGGGTTGCGCTGGCAGGAAGTGTTTGCCGGTGCAGATAAAAAGTTACTCCGGTCCGAAAAGTATACACCTAACCCTGACGCAGTAAAAAACCATTTCTGGCACCACGACCCGCAGGAGCGACGGAAGCTATTGATGCCTTTTTTCTGGAGCAACATCGCAACACAAGGGCAACTGCTGGGTAACCGGAAACATGGTAACAAAATGAACCTGGCAACCCGGCACTGGATATCTTACCCGGGCTACAACGAAATGCTGAGCGGTGCACCCGACCCCATATTGAAACATAACCGCAAAATACATAACCCGAATGTAACGGTGCTGGAATGGGTAAACCAACAGCCCGGTTTTAAAGGTAAAGTAGCAGTAGTCGGCTCCTGGAACCTTTTGCCATACATCGTGAACACAGAAAGAAGTGGCATAACGGTAAATGCAGGGAATAGTCTGGCTACCGGGAGAAACCTTACACCTGAAGAACTACGGTTAAATGAACAATTTACCCAAACCAAACCGCGCTGGCATTCTGTACGACAGGACACAATTACGTTTCAGTATGGTATGGCATACCTGGAGCGGGAGCGACCGCGGTTGCTGCACCTTGCCTTTGGCGAAACCGACGAGCATGCACATGAAGGAAACTACGGCGCTTACCTGGAAAGCATTTACCAAAGCGACGCCATGATCCGGCAACTATGGGAATGGCTGCAGTCACAGGAACAATACCGTAACAAAACCACCCTCATCATTGCAACCGACCATGGCCGTGGGTATTTAAACAAATTAAGCTGGAAAAAACACGGGCGCTTCTGGTACCCGGGCTCGAACCATGTGTGGGCTGCTATCCTGGGGCCCGATACGCCACCTGCCGGAGAAGTTAAGTTGCGCCAGAAGAACTACCAGTACCAGATTGCAGGAACTATCGCGTATTTCCTGGGTTTGCCCTTTCGCCCTCACCAGTCACCGGATTCCCCGCCTATGGCTAATCCCTAAGCATTTACGTCTATACTATTGCAGGAAAAGCCCGTCAATTTTAAACTTGTTTGCAAGATGTGCATTCGATGCATTGATAATTTGCTAAAGCCGGAACTGCCATTCTGTACCTGTATAGTTGCTGTGCGTCTGGCATGTTATTGATGCATTTGGGAGAGCCATTTCTGTTCTATGTGTGCAAATATGGTCAGCCGAGGGCAGGTAAGGTATGCTTGTATAGTTCGTGCAGATTATAGCGGTAACTTAGCACTGACAATTACCTTACAGAAATGAAGAAATTACTTTTTGTAGTAACTATAGCCCTGAGCGCCACAGCATGCTCCTCTGACAATAACCTGCAGGATACGCTTTACAATGTAGTGGAGTCAGGTGCCAGCATGGCCATCGACTCGCTGCACAATGCTGCAAACAAGGAACTGGAGCGACACACCGGCATCGACTCGCTGGCAACCAAAATAGGAGCGGCCGATACAATAAACGTGGAGCGTGAAATAGAGCGAGGTATGAAGCGTAGGATTATCGAAGAGCTTTCTAAATAACGGGGGACCTCATACCAGCCATTTCCTAAAAAATAGGAGAGGGAGTAACTATAATTTATACATTCATGCTGGCGCGAGTCTCCAGACTCGTGACTTTTGATGGCGTTGAGTCTCCCGACTCAACTGGCCCGGCAGGGACAGGCATGGCAAAGGCTAAAGTTATAGTTCTATAGTTTGCGTTATCCAACCACCCCCAACTCCTCCTTATCCAAGGCGGGGAGTTTTCTGCCTTTGCTATAGTTTGCCTTTAGTTCTATGATTGGCGCTTTAACACCCCAATAGTCCCCTCAAGGGTATGGTCGTTTCATTCTACTAAAATCATATAAAATAACGCCCTCGCTCGCCTCTGGCGAGTGTGAGCTATTTAGTGGCGTCCCGCCACTTGTGCCTCAGGCACAGTTTTAAGCGGCCAGAGTCCGCAGGTAACTCACACTCGCCAGAGGCGAGCGAGGGCAAATATTAGAATGAAACGACCCTGCCCTCAAGGGGACAGTCCTGCAAATGCTGCAGAAACATTCTATTTTTATAGTTGCTGTAACTCGTTTTACTACTTTGCTCCAAGTTTATCCTATAGTTTAGGAAGTGTACTTTTGCTTGTAAACTATATTTTCTGTAATCTGTGTCTTGATTACTTCCACCTACCCCTTATTGCCCATGAGTAGCGCATTACTTAAAAAAGCAAGGTCCCGTGCCCTGCTGGTCATCACATCCTTTAGTATAGTTTTCAGTGGCTGTGTAAGGCCGGTTAATACTACAGACCAATCCCGGAACCATGGCATACTTGCTGATAAGGCAATGGTCGTTTCTGCGCATCCGGAAGCCTCCAGGGTTGGGTTGGAGATAATGCGAAAAGGAGGGAATGCCTTTGATGCAACCGTTGCCACACAGTTTGCCCTGGCGGTGGTTTTTCCGGTTGCCGGCAACATTGGTGGAGGAGGATTTACAGTGTATCGGTCAGCTGACGGCGAAACCGGCACCTTGGATTATCGCGAGACCGCTCCTGCAACAGCCTTTGCTACCATGTACCAGGATAGCGCTGCCAACGTAATTGAAGGCCTGAGCACGAACGGCCATTTAGCAGTTGGTATACCAGGTACTGTAGATGGCATGGTGAAACTGCATCAGAAACTGGGTGTGCTTCCGTGGGCCGAAGTAGTACAGCCAGCCATAGACCTGGCACGTAATGGCGTTGTACTAACCCAAAAAGAAGCCGATGGCCTGAACAGTACACGACAGGCATTTATAGAGATCAACAAGCATACACCTTACCTTACACAAAAACAAAAATGGCAGGCCGGAGATACGATTTTCCATAAGGACCTGGCACTTACCCTGGAACGCATTAGGGATAAAGGGCGTGAGGGTTTTTACGCCGGCAAAACAGCCGAGCTGCTTGTGCTGGAAATGCAGCAGGGCAATGGGATGATCACGAAGGAAGACCTGGCTAACTATAGTTCGGTATGGCGGAAACCTCTGGAAGGTAGCTATAAAGGCTATAAAGTCATTTCGATGGCGCCGCCATCGAGCGGGGGTATTGCGCTCCTTCAATTACTGACTATGGTTGAACCACATAACTTAAGCAACTATAAATGGCAAAGCGCAGAAGCAATACAACTCATAACCGAAGCTGAGCGACGTGTATATGCTGACCGTGCAACCTACCTCGGTGACCCTGATTTTGTGAAAATACCTGTACAGGCATTGCTGGATAAAACCTACCTGAAGGAAAGACTCAGTACTTTCAGTATGGATAAAGCAACTCCTTCTTCGGAAATGAAGGCCGGAAAATTACCGTTTACAGAATCTGACCAGACAACCCATTTCAGTATTATTGATCCGGCGGGTAATGCAGTTTCGACCACTACAACCTTAAATGGCGCTTATGGCTCTAAAGTGCTGGTAAATGGAGCGGGCTTCTTGCTTAACAACGAGATGGATGATTTTAGTGTGAAGCCGGGCGTGCCTAATATGTTCGGTCTGGTAGGAGGGGAAGCAAATGCCATTGCGCCCGGCAAGCGCATGTTAAGCTCCATGACGCCAACTATACTCGAAAAGGATGGGAAATTATTTATGGTGGTAGGTACGCCTGGCGGCTCAACCATTATTACGTCGGTTTTCCAGGCTATCCTGAATGTGGTGGAGCATAACATGACCATGCAGCAGGCAGTAGGAGCACCACGTTTTCATCATCAGTGGTTACCGGATGTAATACAGCATGAGCCCAATGCAATTAGTCCAGCCGTGAGATCGGTATTAGAAAGTAAGGGCTACAAACTGGAGCAGCGCAAACCATACGGGCGCGTAGATGCCATACGTGTATTGCCAAACGGAAAACTGGAAGCAGGCGCCGACCCACGTGGTGATGACGCAGCAGCAGGTTTCTAAGATTTGTCGGGACTATAGTTGATCCTGCGCCATCAACTTAAGCCGAATTTGTAATTCCGAGCATTATTGAAACTCTAGTCCATGAGAGCTAGCGTAGCTGTGAGAGATCTATTTAGAATACGAACTTGTTTAAATTTTTTAGTTTCTCAAGTAGAAAACGAGCCATTGTTGGTGTTTTCACCAACAATTCAATTACCTGGCTTTTACCCTTGCTGGTGACAACACGTAGCAAGGGCATAAACTATAGCAGATAATACCCTAAACAGCTTCTACTCTTGCATACATCCGGGATAGATTTCTCACTAAGTTCGAAATGACAGTATAGAAATTAAAGCCCCTTAAATTAACGGTATAAGTTCGCCATCTGTCCCTATTACATATCACACCCATAATCTGAGTTTTACATTTGTGTAACTTATGGCTGCCTGCTGGCCCGTTGCAACTATACAACTATAGATATAAAAAACCAGAATGTTAAAATGCATTACAGGCTCGGGTTTGTGATTATTGCTGGAGCGCTGTAAAACAGGTGTGTTTGTAAAAGGTTGTGAGATAGGGGTTAAAATTGTAAATAAAAAAAATATTTTAGGATTATATAAACATTTGATTTTTTGATGTGTTGGGGAAAATATCATTAACCTCCAAAATATCAAATTATGAAAAAGATTATTTTCTCCTCTTATCTCAAGCTGAAGTCAGCTCCTTTGGCATTTATGTTCGCGCTGCTTTTTGTCGCAGCCAGTTGCGATACCCAGGATGATGTACAGCCAGACAGTCGCGCACTTGTTAGCGA
This sequence comes from Pontibacter populi, assembly GCF_040278685.1. Lineage (NCBI taxonomy): Bacteria > Pseudomonadati > Bacteroidota > Cytophagia > Cytophagales > Hymenobacteraceae > Pontibacter > Pontibacter populi. Next base: position 56,355 of record NZ_JBEOKT010000003.1, on the reverse strand, counting down.
CAATATAACGGCCGCGCTGAAAAATAACAACTGGAGTGCGCCTGGAAATTCTTCTGCAAAAGAGCGCAAGCCAACCTTTAACACGCTCCTGGTAGCCCTGGCCAAAACCGGTCTTACATCTACTGTAGCAAAAGAAGAACTGACACTTTTTGCTCCTTCCGATGAGGCCTTTGCCGCATTGGGGCTGTACCCGAATAACATCGGCAATGTACCAAACCTGGAACAGATCCTGCTTTACCACGCAGTGCAAGGCGAACTATACGCCAGTGACCTTTCTGCCGGATTTGTACCTACACTGAATGGAGCGGCGGTGGAAGTAACCCTGAACGGTGGTGTGCAGGTAAACGGTGCCGATGTGATTCTGGCAGATAAGCGCGCCCTTAATGGTGTGATCCATGTAATTGATGAAGTGTTGATGCCACCAACTTTAAACCTGGTAGAACTTGCGTTGAGCTTTAACCCGGAGTTTACCATACTGGTAGCCGCCGTTCAGAAAGCGAACCTGGTAAATACCCTGGCCAATGATGGGCCATTTACTGTATTTGCGCCTACCAACGATGCCTTTGTAGCCTTATTGAACGAGCTTGGTTTCCCTAACCTGGATGCAGTGCCAGACGAAACACTCAGAGATATTCTGCTTTACCATGTGGTGCCCGGCAGAATTTACTCGTCTGATTTAAGCACTGGTGATGTAACTGCTGCCAACGAAGATACATTTTATGTAAACACAAGCAACCTGACAATAACGGATGCGAATGGAAGAGAAGCTAACTTGGTTCCTTCGTTATTGAATGTGCAGGCCACAAATGGTGTAGTGCATGTGATCGATAGAGTCATTCTACCTGAACTCGGAAACTAAACAGCCGGCATCATTTAAACTAAAACAGGGGCCCGGCATACCGGGTCCCTGTTTTAGTTTTATAGTTCATATAGACAAACTTTTCGCTGTTTCTGATTTGCTATCCGAATGCTGGTTACTTGTGGATCTGTAATTTGCTTTATTCTGGGGCACGTTTATAACAGACCCGCAGATTTCAAATCAGAAACAGGAGAACCAGATAGTGGATAGTGGCACTAATTTGCACTCCGCACCAAACAAACTAACCTTGAAACAGGCTACAACTATAGTTTTGTCCTAACTCTTCTCAAAAGGTGCTTCATTTCATTAACTTCTGCAGTTACTTAACGTTAATTGGCTTTAGGTTAACTTTTGAGTTTAGGTTCAGAGCCTGATCCTTGGGAGTTACCAACTATAGTTACCGCATGAAGACACAACATTTTAACGAGAGTATCACCTCCACTTTTATAGAGCAGGTTAAAGAGTACGCCATTTTCGCTATGGACCCTAACGGCATTATCGCGACCTGGAACGAAGGCGCTGAACGTATGAAGGGCTACAAGGAAGAAGATGTGATCGGGAAGTTTTACGGCATGCTCTTTACCGAAGAAGACAGAGCAAATCATAAACCTGAAGAAGAGCTTGAACAGGCGAAGACACACGAGCAATATCAGACTGAGGGCTGGCGTCTGAAAAAAGACGGCTCGCTGTTTTGGGCCAGTATTACGCTTACGCCTATCTATAACGACGAGAAAGAGCTTATAGGCCTGACAAAGGTAACCCGCGATCTGACTGATAAGCGGCGCGCAGAAGAAAACCTGACCCGTAAACACGACGAGCTTGTAGTTACCAACCGCGACCTGGACAACTTTATTTATACTGCCTCCCACGATCTGAAAGCACCCATCCTGAACATTGACGGCCTGGTACACCGCCTGGTACACCTGTTCGAAGATAAGAAGATTGAAGACCCCGAGTTGCTGGAACTGGTCGATTTTTTCAGGAAATCAGTGGACCGTTTTAAATTAACGATTGAAGATTTGACCACCATCAGCAGGCTGCAACGCACAATAGAAGATGAAAGCAACCTGGAGCAGGTTAGTGTTCAACAGGTATTCGATGACATACTTGATGATCTGAAATTTCTGTTCGAGGTGAACACTTTTCCTTGTCAGGTGCAAAGCAATTTCCAGGTTAACGTGCTGAATTTTTCGCGCAAGAACTTCCGAAGTATTCTTTATAACCTGCTCAGCAATGCCATAAAATACCGTTCGCAAACCAACAACTGCCAGATCAACGTCAGTACTTATAAAGAAGGAGAATGGGTAGTGTTATCGGTAAAAGACAACGGGTTGGGTATGAGCCCTGATGACCAGGAGAAACTGTACACTATGTTCAAACGCTTTCACGACCATGTTGACGGGTCCGGCATAGGCCTTTATATCGTAAAACGCATTGTAGAGAATGCAGGTGGCAAAATAACCCTGACTTCCGAAAAAGGAAAAGGGTCCGAGTTTAAGGTTTACTTCCAGAGCTGAACTATAGCCTGACTGAGCGACAACCCAATAAAATAGAATAAAAATAAGAACAGCCGCTTTACCTGTTACGGGCAAAGCGGCTGTTCTGCGTTTATTGTTGGGTTAGCTTAGTTGCCCGGCCATGCACCCCACGGAATACGGATAAGGATAAGGAGCAGACCGATACCATAGAAAATAGCGATGCTCTTAAAACCTTTATTTCCGGCACCAATCTGGCGTTTGGCACGCGAGTAACCGATCGTGATCAGCACTACTGCAATGATCATGGTAAGTGGGTGTTCCAGCATATAAAGTCTGGCTGTTGAGTCGCCCATATTATCGCCCGAAAAGTTTTGCATACCCAGCGGCGATACAAAATACAGGATTAGACCAAACACCCATTGCAAATGCACCGGTATTAAACCAAGTAAACCTGTTTTCCTGTTTTTATCTGTAAATTCTTTGTTACCCAGCCATCCAGCAAGGGCAGCTATAACGCTTACTAGCAAACCTAGCAGCACAAGGTAACTCATAAAAGAGTGTAGGTGTTGTAAACCTGTATACATGTCTTAAGTATAGTTGATGTTGGTTGTAAATATATAGAATAATTGAATATAGATGCCATTAAAACTGATGTAGTTTAAGTAAACTCGATTAGTTTTAAGAAAAGCAAAGGTGACGCTATAAATGATGCTATAGTCTGACTGCCTGTAAGTTAAAATTAGTTTGTAATGGTCTGAATGAGAGTTGTAACTATAGCCTGTTGCCTTGACAGTGTTATCTAATGACAACTGAATGAACATGTTATAATGCCGGTAAATACAGCAGACTTAGTTGAAATATCGCTATTGTACCGTAAAGCCCTGCATGGTATACAGTATCCCCAGGCCCAGCGATTGATTGTATTGCACACCGGGATCCTGGTCATAGTCGTAGATTAAGTTGCCCATCAGGTTTACATTGATGTAGCGGTTAACTTTTGCGGAAAGAACTGCATTAAACAGGTGGTCTATCTTCTTACCTGATAGTTCTTTATAGTTAATGTAGGACAGGTAATTTAGCCTGAGATTCACATTCGTCATGATGTCGCGGGTATAGCTGGCTTGTATCATGGCTGCCAGCCATTCCATTCTTACACTTTTACCTTCCGGCACACCATAGCGTTCGTTTTCGGCTACGGCATCATCCACCAAAAAAGTAAAGCGCGGAGCAAACGGGCTCAGGCGCACCGAGAAATGGGGGTTAGGCTTATACTCTGCACCTAACGCAAAAGTAAGAAACCCGGGTGATAGGAAATTGGATATCAGGCGGTCTGTTCCATCAGTATCCACATCATACTCGTAACCCTTTGCAAACTGAGACAGAAAATTGCCCGAAACGAACACATTCCAGTCAGACGAAATAGCATAGCCATACTTTGAGTCGAGGTAAAGGCGGTCGATGCTTTTACGCTGTTCTTCGCCTTTGTTTTTAAGCAGGCCATATTGCATTTGCAACGCGTTGTCCCACGATATTTTGCCACTTTTATAGTCAGCACGGGTATCCAGGTGAGTGTTAAAAGCCACGGAGCTGATACCACCAGCTTTCCAGTTGTCGCTGAAGGCAGCCTGGTTTAAGTTTATGCCTGCAGAAAAGGTTCTGCGCCAGGTCGTGTCGGCTTCTGCTTCAACTTCAGTCTGGGCAAGTAGTAGGGTAGCATTTGAAAACAATAGTACTAGTAGTAGTAAATTTTTAATCATCTTAATAGGGGTAAGGTTATAAGATTTCAAAGCGCTGGGCTTTGTTTTAAGTACATTTTATTGCCCTTACGTAACAGGTTAGTATTGGTAAGGATTTTTTAAATTTTAATAACTGTATAGTTGCATATTACCATACCTGATATGAAAATAGCTACCTATAATGTGAACGGCATTAACGCCCGACTGCCAGTATTGCTCCGCTGGCTGAAGGAAACAGCGCCCGATGTAGTTTGCCTCCAGGAATTAAAAACACCCCAGGAAAAATTTCCGCTTCAGGCTATAGTTGATGCCGGTTACCAGGCGATCTGGCATGGGCAGAAGAGCTGGAATGGCGTCGCGATTTTGGCCCGTGACACGCAACCTGAAGAAACAAAGCGCGGTCTCCCGGGTGACCCGGAAGATGAACACAGTCGCTACATCGAAGCGAAGATAAAAGGGATACGGGTAGGCTGCTTATACCTGCCCAACGGCAACCCGGCACCGGGGCCAAAGTTTGACTATAAACTTAACTGGTTTGATCGTTTTACTGCCCATGCGGCAGATCTGCTGACTGCAAACGAGCCTGTTGTGCTTACCGGGGACTATAATGTAATTCCCACAGAACTGGATGCATACAAACCGGAGCGCTGGGTAAATGATGCCTTGTTTAGACCAGAGTCGCGATCCGCTTTTGAGAAGTTGCTCTCGCAGGGGTGGACAGATGCCGTTCGCAAACTATACCCCGACGAGACGATCTATACCTACTGGGATTATTTCAGAAACGGGTTCGGGAGAAATGCAGGCTTACGCATCGACCATTTCCTGTTGAGCCCGCAACTCGATAAGAAACTGGTTGCAGCAGGAGTGGACCGCAACGTACGCGGCTGGGAAAAAACCAGTGACCATGCACCGGTCTGGATCGAGCTTGCCGACTAACAGGACCAGAAACTATAGAACTATACCAAAACAAAAAAGCTGCCTGTAACAACAGGCAGCTTTTTAACATTTGAATAAACGGAGTCTTATTTCCCGGGGATGATGTCGATGATAACCGTACGGTTATAAAAGCGCTCTTCGGGATATTTGTTGTTGAATGGTGCCAGTTTCTGGTCTTCGCCAAATCCGTGCACTTCAAAGGTCACATCTTTTCTACCTGCTTTCGCCAGGCTGTTCTCGATGATCCTTTTAACATCGTTAGCACGAGCCAGCGACAGGTTCTTGTTGTTGGTATCGTCACCGATAATGTCAGTGTAACCGTGTATGATCACCTTACCATTCTTAGGAATTTTAGGAGTCACAATTTCGGTCAGGTATTTTTCGTAAGTGGTTATCGCTTTAGAGTCGTTGAACTCATACAATACACTATAACGCTGGCCTTCTTCGTCTTTCGCAGGAGTCCAAAGTACCATGTTCACAGTAGCTTCTTTCTTCTCGATGTTACCATCTTCTTTGGTGCCCAGCATGGTTACCAGGTAAGTGCCTTTAGGGCGTGTACCTAAGATAGATTTGCCTGGGATGCTTACAGTTTCCTGCGTAAATGGTCCGAAGTTCTGAACGATACCTTTTTCATCTGTCATGTTCATTGACCATGAAGTATATGCCTTATCAGAGCCAGCTGCAGTAAATGTTACATAACTATCAAGCGGAGCTTCCTGTATGGCTGATATCACTACCGGTTTCAAAGCAGCTTCAGGGCCACTCTGGAATTCCATTAACAATGCCGGTGCATTACTTTCGATAGACACACGACGGTCGCCTTCACGAAGCAGTTCCAGTTCTTTGGTACCACCCGGTTGTTCCGAAGGCAGTTTTGGTTTGTTACGTCCTTCTATAGCGATGCGCGAAGCATTTATACCAAAGGTATTTACAAGGTAACTCTTTACAGTTTCAGCAAGTACTTTACCTTCCTGCGGACCATTCTCTGATGAACCTACCAGTGTTATAGTTGCTGATGGATTTTTGCCCAAACGGTCACCTAAAATGTTCAGTACATTATAGTATACTGTCATTTCACGATCAGAACGGCCAGCTAATGTTTTAGGTGTGAACACCTCCAGCTGATCTTCTTTAAAGTCTTTTACCTGGTCTTTATTAAGCAGCACATAACGATCCGGAATGGCTGTAGAACCCTGGTTAAAGAATACATAGTTACGAAGCGGGAAGGTCTCTCTTACTCTGCGGTCTGCCGTAATGTTGGTAGGCGAGTTAACAGAGAAAGTTACATCGTTGGTAGCTATAGTTGCGTTTGGCTTTCCACGTCCTAATTTAAGGGCTGCACCAACACGTAACGTATTTACCGTCATGGTTTCGATGCTACGCGGCGACTGGCCAAAGTATGGCTGGTACGTTACAAAAGGGGTAAGTACAAGCTGTGTGCGGTTGTTCTGCGAATTAAGCGGAATGTCGTAACCGGCACCCACCTGCATCGAAAGAAGTCTCTCTTTCACATCGCTCAGATCACCTTTTACAACAGGATTCTTTTCCTGATCCGGGTAAGCCGGGTTGGTACCCTGCTCGTATCTGAATTCTTTCTTTACATTAAAGGCTAACCTTGGGCCACCCATCAGATAAAAACCTGAGGCTTTAAAAGGAGAGAAGCGCAGGCTTGGCTCAACCGTAATGTAACTCAGTTTAGTGCTTAGGTCTGCAGGGCAGTCGCAAGGTGTAATTTGCTGGTCAAATTCACCTCTTCGGCTATCGTAACCAGTCTGCAGCATCAGTCCCCATCTCGATTCCGGGCGACGATACTCTATAAGCGGCGCTGCAAAAAGACCTACACCATTTCCTTCATGAAAAGTTACCGGTGGCGTAAGCTGCGAGTTTAACTTATGAGTAGAACCGTTGTAGAAGTTGAAGTTAGCACCAGCTGCTGCACCAAACCACCAAGATGGTTTCGTGAACGGAGCATCCTGAGCCTGGGCCGGAGCCTGTATTCCTGTAAAGATAATAGTGCTTAGAACTATAGTTTTGAGCGCAAGCTTAGAGGCAGACCACGCTTGGCGCGATCCGGTATTGTTATTTTTGATTGTCATGTTCGTGTTGATTAAGGCTTCTCGATGATGTTTGTGTTGGTCATTACTACCGAGCCATTTCTGGCAAGCATTCTACCTACGGCTGTTGCTCCTGAGTTCATAGTGATTGAGGTCAGGGCAAGTATAGTTCCTTTAAAGGAAGTACCATCGCCTATAGTTGCAGAGCTGCCTGTTTGCCAGAAGATATTTTTAGCCTGTGCGCCGCCTGTAAGTATAATGTTACCGCCTGCGCCACCAATTGTGGTAAAGTCTGACGCTATCTGGAAGATCCATACTGCATTCGGGTCGCCTTGTGCATCCAGTGTTAAATCACCGGCCTGTACTAGTAATGTTGAAGTTGATTTATAGATACCCGGTGCAAGTGTTTTACCACCCTGGTCGCCGGCTACTGTAGCTGGTGCCGGAGAAGATGCTCCTTCAGCAAACAGATACGCTTCTAAGAGGTCTTGCTTAGCCTGTAACAACATAGCTGCAGTTCCCGGAGGTGCAATATCATCAGATGCGTAAATAGCGCCGTTCACCACTATAGCTGGCGGGAAACCGGTTACTGACGAGCGAACACCAGGTGTTATACCTACATCTAAGTTTCTGATCTCACTGAAGCCTGCATTGTTGCTGATGCCTACACCAGCAAAGATACCGAAACGACCAACCGATTTAAGGTCAACGCCCATTGCTGGAGAACCAGGTTGTGTGTTATCAGCTCCTGTTGTGAAAGTCCAGGTATAGTTAGCAGCTAGAGGAACATTGTTTGTGCTCTTGGCATCAGTAGTTATAGTTGCTGTGTAAGTAGTGTTGGCAGCCAGGTTATTTTCAGGTGTGAATTTAGCTGTAGTACCAGTGTAGCTGATAATGCCATCTATAGTTGTTGTACCGTTTTTCAAGGTAAACGAAGTGGCTGTGATCGTTGAGGCATTCATTGCTTCACTGAAACCGGCACTGATCACTTGATTACGGGGTACACCAGTCGCCAGGTTAAGTGGGTTTGTTAAAACTACTGCTGGTACTGAAGCTGCAACGGTTGTAAACGTCCAGAGATAATCTGTTTGTAGCGCGTTACCCAGCACATCTTTAACAGATGTAGCAACTCGGCCTGTATAAGTAGTAGCATAATTTAGTTGGTTTTCAGGTACAAAGGTTAGGGTGTTGGTTTCTGTATCGTAGGTTATTTCGCCTGTTACTTTTTCCGGTCCTGTTAAGGTAAAAGATGTTTGAGTGATGGTCTCAGGATTCATTTCCTCATTAAAGGTAACGGTAACGTGAGAGGTGAGAGGAACGGAGGTAGCTCCGTCTTCAGGAGTGGTACTTAAAACAACGGGGCAAACCCCAAAATTTTCTATGAATGTATCTTCTTTACATCCGGCAATTACAACAACCGATGCAAGCGCAAGGGTAGTCACTAGTGTTCTTAAATTCAATCTGTTTTTGATAAATTTTTCCGTTACTGGCGGGTGCGTGCATCTTTATAAAGCACGGCAGTATTTAATATTACAAAGGTGGTGCAAATCAGATGGGGTTATGTTACATAGTAAATAAAGTATGTTACATAAATCACACGTTTTCCAGATTATCTGATCTTTTATGCTGTAGTTTCTTGTAAACCGTGGGAGAGAGGCCGGTCACTTTCTTGAATTGGTTTGATAAATGGGCCACGCTACTATAGTGTAAGCGGTGCGCGATCTCGGTCAGATTAAGTTCTTTATAGAGCAGCAACTCTTTTACCCTTTCTATTTTGTGCGAAATGATGAATTGCTGAATGGTGATCCCATTCACTTCTGAGAAGATATTCGCCAGGTAGGTATAGTCGTAGTTGAGTTTGTCGCTGATATAATCAGAGTAATTCGATTTCGGGGATTCATCGGAGTAATGCACCATCTCGATAATGACGTTCTTTATCTTCTCGACCAGGATGCTTTTCCTGTCATCCAGCAACTCTAAGCCAGATACCAGCAGATTCTCTTTTAGTTGTATGCGCTGTTCCGGTGTAATAGTACCCACTATTTCCACAGTGCCCAGGTCAACTACCACATATTGCAGGCCGAGATTGAATAATTCTGCCTTCACAAGCATTTTGCAGCGTAGGCTAACCATGTATTTAATAAACAGTGTCATAGCGGTTGTTGAGCCTCTTAAGTCGTTTTTGCGAACTATAGAAAGCCTGTATTAAACTATAATATGTTTGGTTTAACTGTGTTCCTCCGAAAGTAAACCGACTACTTTTCCAGTATCAGGCTATAGTCTGAATCTCCTTTTGTTAATCACTGAGGATGGTGAGAATGTGCTCGTGTAATAATGGTTTTGGGTAGTAAGCGATCGTGTGATTAGCTATTGACCACTTCATTGTAGCGTACTTAGTGTAGATGCTGTTAAGCACTATTTTAGTAAAAGTATGATCTACCAGTTTTAAATTTTCCAGTTCCTTTAAAAAGGTGATTCCACACATTACCGGCATTTCAATATCTGATATGATGACTTGTGGCAGTTCACCCTTCTCATGATACGTTTTTAAAAGCTCCAATGCTTCAGAGCCATTTTCAGCAGTTATGGTTTCCCCAACTATAGCATGCTTTTTCAATAACTGCTTTACTATATAGAGGTAGGTGGAATCATTATCTATCAGCAATATTTTTTTCTTCATCTTATAAAAAGTGAGTTAGAAAAGTTGCACCGTGCCAATTCTTTTAAAGCTTCTTTTATAAAAGTAATAACCCTTCCGAAGCCACTCCTGAATGAGGTTTAAAATGTGTAAAAAGTAGAGTCTGGATCTGTAGCACTTTAAAATGTGTGTTACTTAGACCACGCTTTTTGTAAATTAGAAAGACCTATAGTTGATCTGTACTAAAGTGAGATGTTATAAACAGTAATTACTTTGTGTTTAAGCTTAACCTAAGGGGCTTAACTATACTTACAGGTGATGTTACCTGCTACGGTAACATTGCCTGTAGATTTATGCTGTAACATGTATGCTCGAAATTCCTAAGCCAGCCAACACGCGGCTTCTTACATTTAAAGCTCCTATAATACGGCTAACTGGTGTTGGCTCCATTCTGATAAGGGTAGGTATCGCTATAATGCCGGCTTCCTCAGCCTTATCAGGGTCTTTCTGTATGTCTATAATTTCAAGCTGATAGTTTCCGTTTAAATTCTCCCTGCAAATCTTGAGTAATGTGTCCACAGCCTCAATAGAGTTAAGGCTGTGTCCGTTAATAAAGAGCTGAAATACATGCATGCTCATTGATTAAAATTTGGCTATTAGTGCCGGTTAATTACCGGCTAATTATGGTTGCTTTTTATTATTTACTCAAGCTTAATTAGCATCGGGTTTCCCGTAAGTATGCCGCTTATGCCTTCAAAGTGTTTACCTATGTCTGCTCCGTTATCTGTTATGGTAAACTTCCGGATAGATGAATCGTGTTTGGAGCCGCGCATTTTGAGTACCGCTATACTGCGTTGCATTTCCCCTGACATTTCTACATAGCGCAGCAGTATGATCGTATCGGTGATAGGAGAAATGTTGCCTTCGGTATCGGAGGTGCCGCCTGCCAGCAAAGGAGTGTTAGAAGTAAACATGCCTGTTATTTCCATGTGCTTCAGGTATGCTGTAAAGGCAATTATAAACTCCCGGAACCCTTTGTCTGAGGAAGTGCGCGATAAGGCAGATAAACTATCCATCGCGATTCTGTGAGGTTTAAAGGTTTTTACAACTTCCTGAATATTAATGAAGTGATCTTCCAGGGATGAAACTTCCGGATAAATACAGATCACTTTCAGCAGACCTTCATCTTCCAGTTGTTTAAAATCGATGCCCCAGCCGGCTGCGTTACGGTATAATTGTTCGCTGCTTTCTTCAAAAGCCATTAACAGGCAGCGCTCTTTATTTGCCCTGACGCCTTTTACAAAGTTGGCTACCAGTAATGTTTTACCGGCACCTATTGCCCCTGAAACAAGGTTTATAGAGCCTTTATAAAAACCGCCATTTATCATTTCGTCCAGTGCCGGTATACCGGATGTTACCCGCTCATTAGACGTAATATGTTTCAGGTTCATGGCTGATAACGGGATGATGACGATAGCCTTTTCAGCGTTTACAGAAAAGGGATTTTCACCTTTTTCGTGGTTGCTTCCCCTGAATTTCAGGATCTCGATTGTTCTTCTGCGCTTTTCATTATACAACACATTCCGAAGTATGATCACGTTATCTGTCAGGAATTCTTCTACTCCAAAACGGGTAATTTTGCCATACTCTTCCAGGCGTTCGGCCGTGATGATTGATGTGGCACCCAGCCGTGATAAAGTAAGTGCTACCTGTATCAGCTCCCGGCGGATGGTATGCATCTCTTCGTGGAATTGCGTAAAAATGCTGCCGATAGAATCTATAACTACCCGTTGTGCTCTGCACTTTTGCACAGCTCTTTCCAGTCTTATCCTGAAAGCACTCAGGTCAAAATCACCAACAGCTATTATGTTTTCCTCTTTAGGGGCGGCATCTACAAATATCCATTTCCCTTCTTTTTCCCAGGTGTCAATGTCCCAGTTAAAGCTTTTCAGGTTTCTCCGGATATCATCTACCTGTTCTTCGAAGGTTACAAACACGCCAGGCTGATCGAACAGTTGAATCCCCATCGCCAGGAATTGCGCGCCAAAAAGTGTTTTTGCACTACCCGAGCTGCCTGCAACCAGTGTTGTGCGGCCGAGTGGTAAGCCGCCATGGGCAATATGGTCGAAGGAAGCGTTTCCGGTTTCTAGTTTTTGAAGGTGCATAGGCTGAGGTAAGCGATTTTGGAAATAAAGATATTGTTCGGGACTTTCAGGTCGAGGTGTTACCATGACAGGAAGTATTTAATGAGCTTTGTAAAATATTCACCAGGACCAGCAGCATTCTATCTGTTCCTATAAGTCCGGACATCCCTTAATAGGATTCCGGTTACAGGCTTTAAATAGTCATCATAAGTCTGTTCATTCCTAGAGTATAATGTGTACACACAATGGAATAGACAAAGTTGGGGGTTATGGGGAGGCAATACTTTACATACTTGTTCAAGTATGTTGCATATTTTACAGGTTTTCGAGCACGCCTGCGCGTTTGTCTTTTAAGTGCTTGTAAAAAGAGGGGGAAAGGCCGGTTACTTTTTTAAACTGGCTCGATAAGTGGGCCACACTGCTATAGTGCAGGCGGTGGGCAATTTCGGTAAGGCTTAACTCATCATAAAACAGCAGTTCTTTTGCCTTCTCTATTTTATGGATGATGATGAATTGCTGGATGGTAATGCCTTTTACTTCGGAGAAGATAGTGGCTAAGTATTTATAGTTGTAACCCAGTTTCTCGCTGATGTAAACAGAGTAATTCACGTTCGGCTGTTCTTCCGGCGAATTGATCATCTCTGTTATCAGTTTCTTTATTTTGTCTATGAGTTTGGTCTTGCTGTTATCCAGCACCTCTAACCCTGACTTGTTAAGGTTTTCCTTTAACTGCTCGAGTTGGATGTCGGTAATGTCTTTGTGTATCTCCACCACGCCCAGGTCAACTACCACGTATTCTGACTGCAACCCAAGACTTTTAAGCTCGTTTTCCACCAGCGTTTTACAGCGATTGCTGACCATGTACTTGATATATAATTTCATTAGTTTTAGTAAAGTGCATACTCAAATCCGGGAGTATGGGACGGCGCTGCTGCTGGCAATGTGATAAGAACCCGGTGCGATGTGATGAGCAATGAGATCAGGACCTTACAATAACATGTAAGACAGGTTCTGTGATGTATATGTAAGACGTATACGCGGTAACATTAATTCATTAAGCAGCAAACTATAAACTATGGTTTAAACTATAGTGTGCCTGCTGCAGCGGATTCCTGTATAAACGTAAAATAATTTATCCTGTAACCAACAACCGGGTTTTAAACCAGCAATCAGTTACAGGACAAATTACACTGTTTTGGCTAAAGTTGATTAATGTATTGCGATGCCTATAGTTGATACACCTGTAGAAAGATCTAAGAACGCACCAACTCTGTTATTGAAATGGTATTCGGTACCAACATGCAGGTCCAGGAATAACGGGTTGCCCTTGCGGTAATAGTTTTTGTCACCATCGTAGCCATCATCCCAACGTGAGTTTATAACTGCAAAACCCAATGAGCCTGCCAGGTAAAAATCCCACTTAGAGTTTGCCTGAAGTATATCATCAAAGTAATACGAGCCTTTCACACCAATCGGGATGATAGTTTCGCGGTACGTATAGTTGTTGTTATCATTGTTGTAATCGTTCGAGTAAGTAGAGAAGCTGATGAACGGGGCAAGCGTAAATCTTTTGGCTACATCAAACTCATAGTTCACGTTTATAACAGGCATTGTTCTGTTAGTATATTTATAGTAGCCGCCGTAGCCGCCAATGCCTACACCTAAGTTTAATGTGCTGCCGTGTTTTTCCTGGGCAGCTGCATTTAACGTGAAAAAGCTGACAAACAGAATGGTTAATGTGATTGTAAATAATCTCTTCATATTATGGTTTTTAAAATTCTGATAAGGGGTGATTTTTATAGTTCCTGGTTTGCATTTGCTTTGCCGGAACTGGTTAGGGTTAATTTTCTGAAGCACAAACTATAGCACCTTATTTCAACTGAAACAGGTCATTGCTTTTCGTAATTGGCTTTTGTATGGTTTGGTGTGAGTTGTTGACCAGAAACCTGGCCGGAGAACTATAACCTTATGATAGGATTTGCTGCTTTAGCGCTTGACGTCTTTTTTGATATGCTGCTGGCAGTTTGTTGTGGCTTTCGATGATGCTGGTAATTTGTATCTTAAATTCAATCGGTGTTGTCTTAGTGTTCGTAACTCGCAGTAGCTGGTCTTTCTATAGTTCAGCTGTTTTTGATGTTACAAAGGTGAGGCTAATCAAACTGCCTTATGTTACATAGTAAATAAAGTATGTTACATAAATCACATGTTTTCGAGGTTAGCCATGCGTTTTTGCTTTAATTGTTTGTAAAACGAAGGGGAGAGGCCGGTCACTTTCTTGAACTGGTTCGATAAATGGGCCACGCTGCTATAGTGTAAGCGGTGCGCGATCTCGGTTAGGTTAAGTTCTTTATACAGCAATAGCTCTTTTACCCTTTCTATTTTATGGAAGATGATGAACTGCTGAATGGTGATGCCTTTTACCTCTGAAAAGATATTGGCAAGATAAGTATAGTCGTGGTTGAGTTTCTCACTGATAAAATCGGAGTAATTGGCTTTCGGGAATTCATCGGAGTAATGCACCATCTCAATGATGACGTTCTTTATCTTTTCGATCAGGATACTTTTCTTATCATCCAGCAACTCTAAACCCGATAGCAGCAGGTTGGTTTTAAGTTGCGTGCGTTGCTCCGGTGTTATATCTTCCAATATCTCCACAGTGCCCAGGTCGACCACCACATACTGTAAGCCCAGTTTGCTCAGCTCTTCCTTCACCATCATTTTGCAGCGCAGGCTGACCATGTACTTAATATACAATTTCATAACAAACCGAACTATAAATCAGCCTCAAAAACTACCTTCACTTAACCTTACAAAGGTCCACTATCCTGAAGCAGAAACCTATCCCTGATTAAAGGACTGTAAATGTACACAATCGCTGATGGTAACCACCATACTATAAAAACAGGCAGTGATTATTTTAACAACCGGCAGGAGGTTAGTTATGATGAATTGGGTATGGATGGCGAACCGGTAACTACAAATGAACTATAGTCTCAGATATTTCCTGTTGCATTCACAGCAAACCGGATCGGTAAGTTTTAACTATAAGTCAGAAATTTAAGCTCAACATGAATTACAGAAAGCAACTATAGCTGCTGTACCGATAGGTTTAAAACATAATGTATTAACTTGAAAAACTGGGCCTGATTTACGAGAGCTGTAAAGCTTAACTATAGGTTATAATAATTACAGCCAATAACCGCTCTGAAATGTTAAAGCGGTTATTGGCTGAGAATAGAGGACTATTTAAACGTAAACTTACTAAAATAGCTGGGTTGCTTGCTTCATCAGTTATTCCAGTACTGCGGGTAAGTATCTTCCGAAAGCTGAAGCCAGTAGGCCAGCGTTACCTTCCTGCCATCAGGTGTCTTAAGCCTGCGCTCAAAAATATAGGTAGTCGGGTTAAATACCATATCTGTAACGGCTATAGTATAGAGTTGTGGCTCTTCTTCCGACTTTCTTTTTTCTTCTTCTATCACAACCTCAAAACCGTTGAACTCCAACAGGTTCCTCAGAAAGTCTTTACGGCCTTCTTCCACCTTTTTCTCAACAAAGGAAACCCTTGTTTCCCCGATGCTGCCAAACGAATGTTTTCCCTCGAGTGCCATAGTTGTCTTAGTTAAAAACCCCGCTAAGTGTAAAAATGTAGTCATAAAGCGGACTGTATAGTCCGAGAACTAAAATACCGATCACTGTAATGGCCAGGCCCAGGCGCATGTATAGTTTGTTGCTGAAAGCCGGAACAGGATCCTCGCTTTGTCTCAGGAACATAGCCCTGACAACCAGCAGATAGTAGTAAAGCGAGATAGTTACGTTTACTACGGCCAGAAACACCAGGAAATAATACCCTTCACTTGCCGCTGCTGTAAACAGGAAGAACTTACCAAAGAAGCCTGCCACAGGCGGAATACCAGCCAGCGAGAACAACGCCAGCAGAATGACCAGGCTAAGTCTAGGGTTAGTTTTATAGAGCCCGTTATAGTCATCCATATTCTCTTTTCCGGTCTTAAGCGAAATGGCCTGCACTACCCCAAAAGCAGCAAGGTTAGAGAAAATATAGATCAGCACAAAGTATACGACTGTTGCAGTTCCTAACTGAGTTCCTGTAATTAAACCAAGTAATATAAAACCAGCCTGCGCGATAGATGAAAAAGCCAGGAAGCGCTTCATGTTCTGCTGGCGTAGGGCAAATAAGTTACCAACAAACATCGTAGCTAGGGCAATTACATAGATCAGGTTTTCCCAGACTTCCATCAATGGTTTCAGAACTGTAAACAGCAGGATCATTAATATAAAGGCCGCGGCTCCTTTTGAGATAACAGATAGATAAGACGCCACACTGATAGGAGCTCCTTCGTACACATCCGCAGTCCAGAAATGGAAGGGTACCAGTGAGATCTTAAAGGCCAGTCCGGCAAAGAACAGTACAAAACCTATTACACTTAGGTTTGTAGTGGTAATAACTTTAAGCACTTCATCAAAATAAATGGAACCGGTAGTGGCATACAGCATAGAAATGCCGAACAGTGAAATACCGGAAGCCAGCGAAGCGGATAATATGAGTTTTATGCCTCCTTCGCTTGATCGTCTGTTCATCAGATCGTAGGCTACGAGCGCTGCCACCGGAAGAGTAGATAACTCGAGTCCAATGTAGAACATCAGGAAGTCGCCGGCTGAGATCATAAAATACATGCCCAGCAGCGAGAAGAACATCAGGATAAAGAACTCCGTGCCCCGGCTTTGTGCCACTATCTTTTCCTCCAGCCAGTCAGCCGACTGCAGTAAAAGTATGAATACGCCAATGTTCAGCACATTCTTAAAGAAATGGATCAGGTCGTTTGTTCGAAACATGCCGCCAAACAAACTGCTTTCTTCCAGCGATAGAAAGCCAAGGGCTGTATGTATACCAAACAGGAAAAGCGCTAAGTGCACAACGCTGCTTTTTTTATGGTTTGGTATAAGTATCTCGGCTGTTACCAGTAACAATGTTAGTATTAGGAGTAACAACTCGTGCCGCATCAGGAAAAAACTGCTTAGTTCCATGTCCGTATCTGTTAAATTATAGTAGCCCCTGGATAAAAGGCTGTAAGCTTTTTAAAATCATTTCACTTAGCCAGTAAGGCGCAATACCTATACCCACCATCGGGATAAGCAACAGCATGATACCGGTTGTTTCGTACCAGGTCGCCTGAGGTAGCTTCAGGAATTCTTCGTTCTTTACAGGACCCATCAGCATAATACCCACAACCCGCAGAATGTAAACAGCCGTTACAACTATAGCCGAAACTGAGATGATGGTAGCTACCCTGTAAAACATGGCTTCGTGCTGAAATGCCCCGACAAAGATGTTCATCTCGGCAACAAACCCGCTGAAACCAGGCAGACCGAGGGAAGCAAGACCGGCAATTACATAGATCACCGAAATGAAAGGAATCACTTTTAACAGGCCACCAAGTTTGGTAATGTCGCGGGTATGGGTTCTGGAGTAGATCATGCCGATCAGGGCAAAGAAAAGGGCCGTCATAAACCCGTGCGACAGGGACTGCAATATGGCGCCATTCCAGGCTGTTTTATTCAGCATCAGCAGCGCAAACAGCACCATTCCCAGGTGACTTACCGAAGAATATGCATTGATATACTTAAGGTCTGTTTGCCTGATGGCTGCAAAAGCACCGTAAATAACGCCTGTCGCGGATAAGCTGATAAAGAACCAGGACCACTCCATTGCGCCTTCAGGAAGCAGGAACATGGCTATTCTGAAAACACCATAACCGCCCAGTTTCATTAATACCCCTGCGTGAAGCATCGATACAGCTGTTGGCGCCGAAGCGTGTCCATCCGGTGACCAGGTATGGAACGGGAACAACGCACCCAGCACAGCAAAGCCTATAAACGTTAAAGGGAAGAATAATTTTTGAGCCTCTACCGGGATATTGACTTTAGAGATCTCCAGTATGTTAAATGTTAACGCGCCTCCATCAGCATTAGAGTTAAAGTAAATGCCCAGTATACCCACCATCAACAGGGCCGAAGCTCCCATCAGCATCAGGGTCAACTTCATGGCAGAATATTCTTTAGGACCGGATCCCCAGATGCCAATGAGCAGGTACATTGGTATCACAGCAACCTCGTAGAACAGGAACATGGTAAACAGGTCTATCGAAATAAAGAAGCCGTAAACCCCTGTGGCCAGCACCAGCAGCGAGATAAAGAATTCTTTAGGCAGGTCGTACGTTTTCCAGGAAATGAACACCCCGGCCAGCACTACAATAGCCGTTAAAAGTATAAGTGCCACCGAAATGCCATCTACCCCTATGTTATAGTGTATGTTCAGTTGCTCAAACCAGACAATGTCGCGGGTAAACACAAACACGTTTTCGTTCACAGCACTTTCCTTTATGTAGGCAAAGAGCAGGTTAATGGCCATGCCAAGCTGCACCAGGCTTCCCGCCATAGCTACCAGGCGGGCCTGGTGCAGTCCTTTCGTAAATACCAACGCGATAATTACGAGAACCGGGATCAATACGAAGAGTGATAAAATATCCATGACGGTCAGTTAAATAGTCCAGAAGTAAATAAACACCACAGCCAGCAGTACAACCCCACCTATAAACCCGAAGGCGTAATCCTGCACTTTCCCGGATTGTGTTCCCATTATTTTTTTGGAGAGCAGTACCGTTTTATTTCCGATGCCATCCATGGTGCCATCTACATATTTCTTGTCAAAGAAAGCGATAGGGGCAGAGATGTGCTTAAAGATCACGTTTCGGGTGATGTAGAGGTATAGTTCATCAAAATAGAACTTGTGGCTTGTCCATTTGTAGAACACACCAAAAGCATTGACAAACCTGTCTGCCAGGCCGTTCTCTTTTTTATAGAAGACCCATGCCAGCAGAATGCCTGTAGCGCCTACAGCTATGGCAACAGCTGCCAGCGGATAGTTCAAGTGTGCCTCAAAGCCCATTTTATCGGCAGTTACAAACTCACTGAAAGGTATGAAGCCAACTGCAGCGGTTAGTATTGCCAGTATGATCAGGGGTATGGTCATGGACAGGGGAGACTCGTGGGGTGTATGCTTGTACTGCGTTTCCTTGCCCCAGAAAATACTGAAGTAGATACGGAACATGTAAAAGGCAGTAAGTCCGGCCACGAATACACCCACGCCATAAATAAGCGGGCTGTTCTGGTAAGCTGCTACCAGTATCTCGTCTTTACTCCAGAAGCCAGCCAGTGGTGGTACGCCCGCTATAGCCAGTGCAGCGATTAGGAAAGTAATGTTGGTAACAGGCATGAATTTTCGGAGCCCGCCCATATCTTTCAGGTAGTTGCTATGCACCGCATGTATAACAGAACCGGCACCCAGGAAGAGCAGGGCTTTGAACATAGCGTGGGTAAACAGGTGGAACATGGAAGCCATGTAGCCAACACCTTCATGCCCGTTAAACCCGGATACTCCCAAAGCCATCATCATATACCCGATCTGCGACATAGTTGAAAATGCGAGCACTCGCTTAATGTCGTTTTGTGTTACAGCTATGATAGCCGCGAATAGCGAAGAAAAAGCACCGACATAAGCCACGATGTATAACACAAAGCCATCATCCACAAACATGTACATCGGGAAAAGACGGGCTACCAGGTAAACACCAGCCACTACCATAGTTGCAGCGTGAATTAATGCTGAAACAGGGGTAGGACCTTCCATAGCATCAGGTAACCAGATGTGCAGCGGGAACATGGCCGACTTGCCCGCACCGCCCATAAATATGAGTATGAGCGCCCAGGTAATAGCAGATAACCCCATAAAGGAAGTAGAAGCCCAGTTCAGGATGGCGCTTCCCTGCGGGTCATTCAGTGTTTCAAAGTCAAATGTGCCGGTATAGAACCCGATAATAAGGATGCCGATCAGGAAACCAAAGTCAGCAAACCTGGTAACGATAAACGCTTTTTTTGCCGCGGCAACTGCTGATGTTTTAGTGTAGTAGTAACCGATCAGCAGGAAAGAAGAAACACCTACCAATTCCCAGAAAATATAGATCTGAAACAGGTTGGTTGCCAGCACCAGGCCATACATAGAGAACGTGAACAGCGACAGGAAAGCAAAGAATTTGGTGTAGCCTTCATCGCCTTTCATATAACCCCTGCTATAAACGTGCACCATCAGCGAAACCGTAGACACCACAATAAGCATCATCACAGAGATTGGGTCAATAAAGATGCCCAGGTCAATGTGCAGGGTTTCTGTAAAGCTCATCCACACTTTTTTAAGCACAAAAGTCTGGTAAACACCATCTAGTTTGCCACTTACAAAAAAGTACTGAAAGGCAGCATAGTAAGAAAGCAACGTGGAAGCAGCCAGGCCACCAACACCTATGTAGCCGGAAACAGCGGGTTTGATTTTTTTATTAAAGATTCCGAGCAGTAAAAAAACGGCCAGCGGAATGAACGGGATTAAAAGGATGTAGCTGAGTTGCATGGCTTCCAGTTGTTTAGTACTTCATTGTTTCCGTTTCTTTCACTTCAACAGAGCTTGTCTGCTTGTACAGGTTAAATATAATGGCAATGGCCAGTGCAGTTTCGGCGGCGGCAACAGCTATTATAAAAATGGAGTAGACCACACCCTGCAGCATGTCAGGGTAGAGGTATTTGTTGATGACCACAAAATTTATAACCGAAGCATTTAAAATAAGCTCAACCGAGATCAAAATTGAAATGAGGTTTGTGCGTGTTATAAATCCGTAGACCCCTATAAAGAACAGGATAGAGGTGACGGTCAGAATTTCAGTTATACTTATACCCGGTATCATATGCTTGCCTTTTAAAGGTTAATGGATCGGCTCCAGAAGCTCGGTTTCTTCTGAAAATATAGTTGATTCTTCTTCAATGATGATCACTTGCCGCTCAACAGGTTTTTCTTCTTTAAGCGGAGTGATCTCTTCTGTATGTATCTTGTCAGCTTCAGGTGTTTTTCCTCCTTTAGCTATAGTTATAGCCCCAATGATGGCAGCCAGCAACAGAATGCTTATCACTTCAAAAGGAAGTATAAAGCCCCCGGCATCATAGCTTAAAAGTTTCATGCCTATTTCGGCGGTAGAGGTGGTTACAGCACTTGGCACCGCAACAAAAGGATGCGTATACAGCACGTTTAGAAATACCCCCAGACCAAGCAGGCAGACGAATGCCGTCATGATCCGTTTTGACTTTTTAGCAACCTCCAGTTCCATATCAATGTGGTGCACCAGCAATACCGAGAAGATGATAAGGACGATGATGCCACCTGCATAAACTGTCAGTTGAATAGCAGCCAGAAAGTTATAGTCTGCCATAAAGTATATACCGGCTGTTCCAATCAATACAAAGAGCAGATAAACAACAGAGCGCAGCATTTTGCGGCTTGTAACCGAAGCGATCGCGGATACGATCATGGTCAGGGCTAGCGTATAAAATATTATCTTTTCCATGGCTTATTCTTCTACCCCGGCTCTTACTTTAGAACCCGGTTTGTTTAACACTCTGGTAAGGCTGGTCCTGTCGTAAACAGAGTTCTCAAAGTTCTGACCCCACACTATAGCTTCTGAAGGGCAGGCCTTTACGCACAGGCCACATTGGGTACACATGCCTAAATGGTAGATATGCTTTTCGATGAATTTCTTTTTCTTGCCGGTTTCCGGGTCCACGCCGCGGTCCCAGATGATCTCTATACTTCCGTTAGGGCAGGCCAGCTCGCATTTCTGGCAACCGGTGCAGCTGTGCTCGTTGTTCTCGTCGTGCAGCATCACCACTTCCCCTCTGAAGCGCTCAAACATTTTAAGCGTTTCCCTATTCTCAGGGTAGGATTGCGTAATGGCTCCCTTTCCTGAGTTCAGAAAGTATTTTCCGGTAACACTCATGCCTGTCAGGAGTGTTTTGATACCATTGTATATGTCTCCGAAGTAACTCATAGCGCTAGAATTGAATTGTTAGGTTCAGCCACACGATCAGGGCCATCAATACAATGTTCATCAGGTTTAATGGGAGCAGGTATTTCCATTCCAGGGTAAGTAACTGGTCAATCCGTAAGCGTGGGAATGTCCATCTGAACCACATCATTAAAAACACGATGACCAGCGTTTTGCCGAGGAACCAGAATACGCCCAGCCAAGGAAGTGAATCTGTTATGCCGAATGGTGAAAGCCAAGCGCCGAAAAAGATAGTTACCGCAATGGCCGCAATGATAAACATGTTGATGAATTCAGCGAGGAAAAAGTAGGCGAACTTCATACCTGAATACTCCGTGTGAAAGCCCGCACCCAGTTCCGATTCAGCTTCAACCAGGTCAAAGGGTGCCCTGTTGGTTTCGGCAGTTCCTGCTATCATGTAGATCATAAAAGCGATCAGTGCCGGTATGTGCCCCTGCACTATAAGCCAGCCATCTTTTTGTATAGCTACTATTTCAGATAACTGCAGGGAGCCTGTAAGCAGGATCATGGTCAGCAACGACAACCCGACAGAGAGTTCGTAACTGATAGTCTGCACGCCGCTGCGCATGGCGCCAATCATAGCAAACTTGTTGTTGCTACCCCAG
Organism: Pontibacter populi; assembly: GCF_040278685.1. NCBI lineage: Bacteria > Pseudomonadati > Bacteroidota > Cytophagia > Cytophagales > Hymenobacteraceae > Pontibacter > Pontibacter populi. The sequence continues at coordinate 33,946 of NZ_JBEOKT010000003.1, read as the reverse complement.
CCTGCCAGTAAAATACCGATAACACCCACTGATGAAATAGCGATCAGGAAGAAGATACCGATGTTAATATCAAAGGCTTGAATACTACCTGAGAACGGGATAACAGCCAGTCCCATCAGCGCCGTGATGATCACAAAATAAGGGGCCAGGTTATAGAGGAATTTATCAGCTTTTACAGTTCCGGTAAGTTCTTTTGAAACCAGTTTCAGAGCATCGGCCAGTGTTTGCAGCAGTCCATAATAACCTACTCTGTTCGGGCCTAAACGCAACTGGAAACGGGCTGCTACCTTTCTTTCCATTAAAACCAGGAACAGACCTGCCAGGGCAAAAAAGGTGAGGTATGCTACTGCTATCAGGGCCATGGCTGTGATACTTGCTGCGCTTGCGGGCATTATAGTTAACAGCCAGTCCTGAATATTTTCCGTGATGCTTAATGATGTATTCATCGCCTTATAGTTTATCGGTCAATATCTGGTATTACCAAGTCCAGGGTTGCCATGGAGGCTACTAAGTCGCCAATTTTACAGCCCACGGAAATGTGGTTTAGAAGGGATAAGTTAGAGAAGCCAGGTGAGCGGAATTTAAGCCGGTAAGGGCTTTTGGTGCCTGTGCTGATAATAAACACGCCCAGTTCACCTCTGGCTGTTTCCACTTTCTGGTAGTATTCTCCTTTCGGTAATTTTATCACAGCATCTGTCTCTACCTGTATAGGCCCATCCGGTATGTTATCTACTAGCTGTTCTATAATGGACATGGATTCCCACATTTCCAGGATACGGACCTGGTAACGGGCAAAGGCATCTCCTTCGGTGTGTAAGATCTCGTGAAAGTTTACCCGGTCCAGCGCACTGTAAGGATGATGTTTTCTTACATCGCAGGAATAGCCGGAAGCACGACCGACAGGGCCGGAGGCACCAAAAGAAATGGCATCCTCTTTTGATAAAATGCCAACTCCCTTCGTCCTTTTCTGGAAAATGATGTTGTTGGTTAAGAGGCTGTCGTATTCGGGTAGCTTTGTTCTGAAATGGGCAACAAATTCCTTCACTCTTTTTACAAAGTTGGGATGGATGTCATGCATCAGGCCGCCGGGCAAACTATAGTTCATGGTCAGGCGGGCACCGCATGTTTCCTCAAAAATATCGTTGATCATTTCACGCTCTCTGAAACCATAGAAGAAGGTTGAAAGCGCACCAACATCCATGCCCATAACACCCCACCAAAGGCAGTGAGAAGAGATCCTGGTAAGTTCACCAAGTATAGTTCTGATCACTTTTACACGATCCGGAACCTCCAGACCCAGTGCGTTCTCCACTGTCAGGCAAACGGCTTCGTTATTGATATGTGCCGACAAATAGTCCAGCCTGTCTGTTAAATGGACGATCTGCTGGTAACTGTCACGCTCGCACATTTTTTCAATGGAACGGTGGATGTAGCCCAAGTCAGGCTCAACCTTTTTAATGACTTCCCCATCTATAGTTAGGAGGAGGCGGAGAACACCGTGTGTGGCCGGGTGCTGAGGACCCATATTCACAAAGTACTCTTCGGATTTGAAGCGGTTTTGAGTAGTAGCTGTTTCCATGATACCTTATTTAATAATCATGTTAACTTCATCTTCAAAGTCTTTTCTCAGCGGGAAACCCTCATAGTTTACGTCCAGGAAGAGCCTTTTTAAATTGGGGTGGTTAGTGAATCTGATGCCGAAGAAATCGTACACTTCTCGTTCATGAAAATTGGCAGTGCGCCATATATCCTGCACAGAGTCAAAAGCTGGTTTCTCCCTGTCTTCAGTCTGTACTTTAACAACTATAATATGGCGGTGCGTGGTAGACTCCAGGTGATAAACTATACCCAGCTCTTTTCCCCAGTCCACACCGGTAAGGCAGAACAGATAATCAAAACTGGTTTCGCTGTTCGCTTTAAGTGTTGCCATCAGCTCGTGCAGGTAGGTGGGGTTGATACTTACCGTCAGATATTGAGAGCCTTCCTCTGAAAACTGGAGGCCTACAGTTTCTGCATCCGGGTACCAGTCCGTCAGGATGTATTTTAATGCTTCGTTTGTCATGATTTCTGCCTTTTAAAAGCCTTCATCAAATCCCTCGATCGGGTTCACTTTTTGCTTCATACTTTCCTTCCGGATCTTGTCCTGCAGCATTAGCATACCTTCCAGCAGCGCTTCCGGTCGGGGAGGGCAGCCCGGTACGTAAACATCTACCGGAATAATGTGGTCTGCACCTTTCACAACAGAGTAGGAATTATAAAAGAAGGGACCACCAGAAATAGCGCATGCTCCCATGGCAATAACATACTTGGGTTCTGCCATCTGGTCGTAAAGGCGGCGCAGCACAGGAGCCATTTTGTTGGTTATAGTTCCTGCAATCACGATCAGGTCTGCCTGTCTCGGCGAAGGGCGGGCCACTTCAAATCCAAACCGGGAGTAGTCGTGGCGGGCGGCCCCTGTCTGCATCATTTCTATGGCGCAGCAACTGGTACCGAAGTATAACGACCAGAGTGAATTTGCCCGGCCCCAGTTAATGATCTGGTCTAAAGCCGTTACAACTATATTGGCACCATTTCCTGCCGGAATCACTTTGCCTGGAAAATCCTCCGGAATGTTACCTGCGGGTGCTACAGGCGTTTGTGTAGTTTCTACTGCCATTTCAGTGCTCCTTTCCTCCAGGCATAAGCCAGTCCTAAACCAAGTATTACCAGAAAGATGATGATCTCAATAAATGCCACGGTTCCCAGGTCTTTAAAAACAACCGCCCATGGTACTAAGAATGCGATCTCCACATCAAAGATCAGGAACAGGATAGCGTACAGATAGTAGCCAACCTTAAACTGAACCCAGGTAGGGCCAATGGTCGGCATGCCGCTCTCGTAAGGCTCTCGTTTCTGAGGATTATCTGATTTATGTGAAATTAGATTTGAGATAAAGTTTGCCCCTGCGACCAAAGCTACGCCGGCCAGGAAAAATACAATGAGTGCTTCTGATTCCATTTTCGTGATGCTTTACTTTTAAGTAATATTAGCTGTAGGAGAGGGTATTTAAACTGATATAGATCAGTGGACAATCATGATCTATATCAGTTTTTTACTATATAACCTCGTAAATCTCACCGGAGAAGAACAGGTCATCCGTTTTGCGGAAGGTTGATTTGGCTTTAATCTGTTCTGTCAGTGCATCTTCTCTTTGCTCCAGGGTATGATCCTCGTAACTTCTGATGATACCGGTCACGAGCGGATGTTCTAACCTGATCAGCATCTGGTGCAGTGTCGGGTCTTTCTCTCTGGCATTGTGCACCAACAGGTCTTCCTGGGTAATGCCGTTCTCACCGATTGTCACTACTTCCAGTTTCAGTCCATTCAGTACCAGACCCTTATCCCGGCTTTTGCCGAAGATCATAGGTTTGCCATGCTCCAGGAATATCTGCTCATCTTCTTTCACCTCTTTATTGGTGATGCCATCATAACAGCCATCGTTAAAGATCACGCAGTTCTGAAGCACTTCTACCAAAGAGGTTCCCTTAAACTGGTGGGCCTGAATGAAGATCTGCGAGATATCTTTCGGGTTATTGCCGGCAATGCGGGCAAAGAAGCGTGCATTGGCGCCAAGTGCCAACTCACCGGGAGAGAAAGGTGGCTGTGTGTTGCCGTAAGGAGACGATTTTGTTTTCTGGCCCAGCAGGGAAGTAGGAGAGAACTGGCCTTTGGTTAAACCATAGATCTCGTTGTTGAACATCACGATGTTCAGGTCCACGTTCCGGCGGAGGGCATGTATAAAGTGGTTACCGCCAATTGCCATAGAGTCGCCGTCGCCGGTAATTACCCATACACTAAGTTCCGGGTTGGCCAGTTTAACGCCGGTAGCAATACCCGGTGCCCTGCCATGGATGCTGTGCATGCCATAGGTATCCATGTAATACGGGAAACGGGAAGAGCAGCCAATGCCAGAGATGAACACGACATCTTCTTTCTTAACACCCATTTCCGGGAGGGCTTTTTGCATGGCACGTAATACAACATAATCGTCACAACCCGGGCACCATCTTACCTCCTGATCACTTACAAAATCCTTGTAAGTATATTTTTGTACAGCTTCTATAGTTTCCATAATTAAATGAGTTCTTTAAATTTTTGGATAAGCTCGTCGTTGGCAAATGGCAAGCCCTGAATTTTGTTGTATTGCAGGAATTCGAATTGTCTGAAGTTTGACTTTAAAATGCTGGCGAACTGGCCTGCATTTAATTCGCAGACAATGATCTTTTTAAACCTGGAGAAGATATTTTCAGTGTTCGCAGGCAGAGGATTGATATAGTTGAAGTGTGCCAGCGCCACATCTTTATAACCCTGCATGTTCAGCTCTTTCACTGCTGAGTGTAATGAGCCATATGTGCCGCCCCAACCTACTACCAGCAGCTCACCTGATGAAGCAAATTCGGTCTGAAGGTCTGGTATTCTTTTCTGAACACGTCTGATCTTTTCAGCTCTGATGTGTGTCATGGTCTGGTGGTTATCAGGTACGTGCGATACGTTACCGGTTATGCTGTCTTTTTCGAGACCACCTACGCGGTGTTCCAGTCCTGATGTTCCGGGCACAGCCCAGTTACGGGCCAGTGTTTCCTCATCTCTGCAGAATGGTCCGTTTGCTATAACTTCTGTCAGCTTCCTGTTTATGATAGGAGGCATCTCTGCAACTGTTTTTATCTTCCAGGGAGCGGATCCGTTCGCGATATAACCATCTGTCAGTAAGATAACCGGGGTCATGTGCTCCAGTGCAAGGCGGGCTGCTTCGTAAGCATAGTTAAAACAGTTGGCCGGTGTGCTGGCAGCTATCACGATCACAGGGCTTTCCCCGTTACGGCCATACATGGCCTGTAGTAAGTCTGATTGCTCTGTTTTAGTAGGCAAGCCTGTAGATGGTCCGCCACGCTGCACGTTAATGATAACAAGTGGCAGTTCTGTCATAACAGCCAGACCAATGGCTTCACCTTTCAAGGCTAATCCTGGACCTGAGGTGGTGGTAACTGCAAGGTCGCCGGCAAAAGCTGCACCAATAGCTGATGTGATACCTGCAATCTCATCTTCTGCCTGGAAAGCCTTCACGCCAAAATGCTTGTGTTTTACCAGTTCATGCAGAATGTCGGTGGCAGGAGTGATTGGGTAAGATCCTAAAAACAACTCTAACCCGGATTTTTCAGAAGCAGCTAACAGGCCCCATGCGGTAGCCGTGTTGCCCATAATAATACGGTAAGTTCCCGATGGCATTTTTGCCGGTGAAATTGCATATGAATTTGGGATGAGCTCAAGGGTCTCGGCATAATAAAAGCCTGCATTCAAAACCTTGGTATTGGCATCTATCAGATCGGGCTTATTCTTAAATTTCTTCTTAAAGAAGTCAATAGTATGTTCCGTGGAGCGGTTATACATCCAGTAGATCATGCCCAGGGCGAACATGTTTTTGCTTCTTGTGATCACATCATTATCCAGGCCGTCAAAGTCTTTTAAAGCATCTCTGGTCAGCGAGGTCATGCCTACTTCAATTACCTTATAGTTCTCAAGACTTCCATCTTCCAGCGGGTTAGCCAGGTATGCCGCCTTCTCCAGGTTTTTCCTGTTAAAGGAATCGGAGTCAACTATAATAGTGTGACCTGTTTTTACAGCATGCAGGTTAGACTTTAAAGCGGCTGGGTTCATGGCAACCAGCAGGTCTACATTATCGCCTGGCGTGCTTACCTCCACACTGCCTATATGCACCTGGAAACCGGATACACCATATAAACTTCCCTGCGGAGCCCTGATCTCAGATGGATAGTTAGGGAAAGTGGCCACATCGTTACCAAACATGGCAGAAGTATCTGTGAACTGTGTGCCGGTGAGCTGCATTCCGTCACCGGAATCCCCAACAAACCGAACTACTACATGCTCCAGTACCTCGGGTTCAATTTTTATTTTCTCTGTTATCATGGTTAGGCTATTTGAAATGAATGGAGGAAAGAGAAATAGTGCTATCTGATTCAAATGTAGTTTTACTTTTAGTTATAGGGAATGACCCTCGTCACATAACTATGTGACCCTTATCATAAAAAGTTATGGCTGTAAGTCATTTAAGTATGTGACCGCCGTCATATTTATCCACTACAGAGAAGTCTATTTTTATCATAGCTAATCAAAGCAGAAGAAATCATCTCTATCACTTTTAAAAACACATGTTATGGCACTCATAATCACCGACGACTGTATCAATTGCGATGCCTGCATCTCTAAATGCCCGAACAACGCAATTCAGGAACCAGATGAAGAATGGACTTTTTCGGATGGAACAACTTTACGTGGCTTGGTAAAATCACTTACCGGACAGGAACTTGACGCGGACGCTAAGAACGGCCCTCTCTCAGATGAATTCTATTTTATAGTAGCGGATAAATGTACCGAATGCCAGGGCTTCCATGAGAAACCACAGTGCGCTTCTGTTTGCCCTGTTGACTGTTGTGTAGTGGATGTTAACCATGAAGAAACAGTAGAGCAGCTCCTTGAAAAGAAGATCTGGCTGCACGGCGCCTAAGCCTTTTTTATGCCGCCGCATAGTTGCAGTAAATGCTTTAAAGAATAGCGGAATGGTGTTTACATTCTCAGAAAGCTGAAGACGTGAATACCATTCTGCTATCCTATAAAAAGACAGGTCATAATGGGGTATAATAAACTTGTTTCTGATGAAAAGAAATTTCCCAAAACTAATTTGCGACGCTAATGAGGCGGTAGCAAGAATTGCGCACAAGACAAATGAGGTCTGTGCTATTTACCCGATCACGCCCGCCTCACCGATGGGTGAGCATGTGGATGTTTATAGTGCAAAAGGCAAGAAGAATATATGGAATAACATTCCGAGAATTGTAGAAATGCAGAGTGAGGGCGGTGCAGCAGGTACTGTGCACGGATCTTTGCAGGCAGGGGCATTAACGACCACATTCACCGCCTCGCAGGGGTTGTTGCTGATGATCCCGAACATGTATAAAATAGCAGGTGAGCTTTTGCCATCTGTTATTCACGTAGCAGCCAGAACGTTGGCAACGCACGCCCTTTCTATCTTCGGTGACCATTCGGACGTTATGGCCGCCAGGCAAACAGGCTTTGCCATGCTGTTTGGTGGTACAGTGCAGGAAGCCATGGACTTTGCCCTGATCTCACAGGCAGCTACACTCCACTCCAGAGTCCCATTCCTCAATATTTTTGACGGGTTCAGAACCTCCCACGAAATTTCCAAGATCGATGGCATTCCGGATGATATCATCCAGGCGATGATGCCGGAAGATAAGATCATGGAGCACAAGAAACGTTCGCTTGATCCTGACCATCCTGTTATAAGAGGAACATCACAGAACCCCGACGTTTTCTTCCAGGCCCGCGAAGCCGCCAACCTGTATTATGACAGAGTACCTGGTATAGTTCAGGATGTGATGGATGAGTTCTATACCCATACCGGAAGAAAATACCAGCTCTTTGATTATGTCGGGCACCCGGATGTTGAGCGCGTTATCATCATCATGGGATCCGGGGAAGGAGCGGTGCTGGAAACCGTAGATTCGTTAGTAGCACAGGGCGAAAAAATAGGCGTACTGTTGGTGCGTTTATACAGACCTTTCTCTATTAAACACTTTATAGATACGTTACCGGAGTCAGTTAAAAAGGTAGCTGTTTTAGATAGAACCAAAGAGCCCGGAAGTACAGGTGAGCCACTGTACCTTGACATTGTAACTGCTTTTGCTGAAAGTAACAGGGAAATGCCGCTGATCATAGGTGGCAGATACGGGTTATCTTCCAAAGAATTCAATCCGGCTATGGTGAAGGCTGTGTATGACGAGCTCTTGAAGGATAAGCCAAAGAACCACTTCACGATAGGTATAAACGATGATGTTACCTTCACTAGTTTAACATATGCCACTGATTTTAAAGCCAGAAAGACAACTATAAACTGCCTGTTCTATGGTTTGGGATCGGATGGTACAGTAGGTGCTAACAAGAACTCTATCAAGATCATTGGTGAAACGACAGACAACTATGTGCAGGGTTATTTTGTATATGATTCCAAGAAAGCGGGCACACAAACAGTGTCTCACCTGCGCTTTGGTAAAGAACCTATCCATTCCAGTTACTTAATAGATACTGCAGACTTTATAGCCTGTCATCAGTTTAATTTTATTGAGAAGTATGACATCCTGCAAAAGATAAAACCAGGCGGTACTTTCCTTCTTAACTCACCATTTTCTAAAGAGGAAGTTTGGGATGAACTGCCAGAGCATGTACAGGAAATTATAGTAGCCAATAAGCTGGAGTTTTATGTTGTAGATGCGTCTAAAGTGGCGATGGAGGCCAACCTGGGCAAGCGTACCAATACTGTACTGCAGACCTGCTTCTTTGCCATATCCGGTGTGTTGCCAAAAGAAGAGGCTATCCAGAAGATCAAAGATGCCATTGTAAAATCTTACTCTCATAAGGGAGATAAGATCGTAAAAATGAACTTTGATGCGGTGGATCAGTCACTGGAGCATCTCTATAAAGTAGATTATCCTGAACTGGTATCCAGCACCAAGCAGTTGAAGCCAATGGTTACCGGTAATGCAGACGCTTTTGTAAAAGAAGTGCTGGGCAAAATTTTAGCCGGAAAAGGAGAGGAACTTCCAGTAAGTGCATTCCCTGTGGATGGCACCTTCCCGACCGGGACATCGCAGTTTGAAAAGCGCGGGGTAGCTGACTTTATACCTGTGTGGGCTGATGCTGACCTGTGTACGCAGTGTAACAAGTGTGTGGCTATTTGTCCGCATGCTGCCATCAGGGCAAAGGTAGTGTCTAATGACCTGCTGAAAGATGCACCTGCCTCCTTGAAGATAGTTCCTGCCAAAGGAAGACCGTTCGATAGCGATACAGAGTCGTATGTGTTGCAGGTTTCTCCGGAAGACTGTACAGGTTGTGACCTGTGTGTGGCGGTTTGCCCTGTAGAAAGTAAGCTGATAGAAAATTCAAAAGCAATTAACCTGCAGCGAAAACTGGATGTGGAGGTAAGCGAAAATGCCAACTGGGATTACTTCGTTAACCTGCCATATTATGACCGTAAGGATCTGCAACTGACAGTTATTAAAGGATCTCAGTTCCTGGAGCCATTGTTTGAGTTCTCAGGTGCCTGCTCAGGTTGCGGTGAAACGCCTTACATCAAGATGCTTACCCAACTATACGGAGACAGTATCATGATCGCGAACGCAACAGGCTGCTCCTCTATTTACGGTGGTAACCTGCCTACTACGCCATACAAGACCAATGCCTGCGGCCGTGGTCCGGCATGGGCTAACTCGCTCTTCGAGGACAATGCAGAGTTTGGTCTGGGCATGAAACTGGCACTGACTAAAAAGCAGGAGATTGCAGTTAACCTTCTGAAATCAGTGGAACCTATAGTTGGTAGTGAACTGGTAAAAGCTATCCTGAATAATCCTGAACAAACCGAAGCAGAAAAGGAACAGAAGTTAAACGATATCGGAAAACTGCAACGGGTACTGGCAACACATACAAACAGCCCTGAAGCCGTTAAACTGAATCAGTTGACCGAGTACCTGCGCAATAAAGCAGTCTGGATACTGGGTGGTGACGGCTGGGCCTACGATATCGGCTATGGCGGTGTAGATCATATACTTGCTTCTGGCGAAGACATCAACATTATGGTGTTAGACACAGAGGTTTACTCCAACACCGGCGGACAGAAATCCAAATCTACGCCACTGGGAGCCAGCGCCAAGTTTGCGGTGTCAGGCAAAACAACCAGCAAGAAGAGCCTGGCCTTGCAGGCGATCTCTTATGAGAACGTGTATGTAGCCCAGATCGCGATCGGTGCAAAAGACCTTCAGACACTCAAAGCCATAGAAGAAGCTGCGGCTTATTCTGGTCCTTCCCTGATCATTGCTTACTCCCATTGCGGTGAGCATGGCTACGACCTGAAAGACGGGGTGTCTCACCAGGAGAAAGCGGTGGAAACCGGTTACTGGCCACTCTTCAGATTTGATCCATCCAAGCCAAAAGGCAGCAGGTTTAAACTGGACTCAAAGCCACCTTCAGCACCACTAAGCGACTTTATGTATAAAGAAACACGCTTTACCAGAGTAGTAAAAGATGATCCTGAATTAGGTGCAGAGCTGCTGAAAAGAGCACAGGAAGAAGTAGAATCTAAATGGCAGAAACTGGAGCTTTTAAAGGATATGTAACAGGATGTAAATAACTGATTTTTCAAACAATACCTCAATTTAAATTTAACAGATATGGAAGCTAAAGCAGAAGAACTGTTTCAGGACGCGATCCAAAAGCTGAATCAGGCCAGGGAAGAATCCTGCCGCCCTGAGGAAGACGTAGTGACTTACCTGGTATGTAAAAATGCACAGGTTTCCGTTGACAGCTTTTTAAGGGGGTACCTCCTGCAGCATAATATAGACCCGGCAAACTATACCACCCTGGAGTCGCTTTATGAGAAGTGTAAAACCATAAACAAAAACTTTGAAAAAGTAGACCTGCAGCCTTTTGACTGTAAATCGGTAATACCGGATGCAAGTTTTTGTGATGACCCTACAAAGGTATGCGACTGCCTGAGTGTTTCAGGTAGCCTGGAAGAATTATTGAAGCAGGAAAAAGTGATCGAGTAGAGATAACTGAATAACTCAGTTAGGTAGCTTTAGCGGCTTTTGTTCTGTAACATATGCCCCGTTCTGGCAGTTGCCAGGGCGGGGTGTATAGTTTTAGTACAGCCCTTAAATGCAACTATAGTTTAGACAGGATTAATTAATAGGGTTAGAAATCTGAAAATGACTTGAGTCATAGTTTAAGAGTGCAGCAGCCATTTACTTTGGGCTTTCAGAAAAATCATTTCCATGATCACACCGCAACTTCTTAACCCTGCCAGCATAGCCCTTGTAGGCGCATCAAATGATGTCTCCAAACCGGGAGGGAAAGTACTATACAACATCCTGAAGCATGGGTATAAAGGGGAATTGTATGGTGTTAACCCGAAAGAACAGCAGGTGCAGGGCGTGCCCTGTTTTGCAACCTGCGACGAACTGCCCGAGATAGACCTGGCTATAGTTGCCATTGCTGCCAACCAGGTAGAGGCAGCACTTCGCTCACTTGCCTATTATAAAAACTGCAAAGCCTTTATCCTTTTCTCGGCAGGTTTTAGTGAAGCTGGAGAGGCAGGCAAAATGCTGGAACAGCGGTGTGTGCAGATTGTAGAAAAAACTGGAGGAACGCTTATCGGGCCAAACTGCATCGGTGTAATTACCGGCAACTATAAAGGCGTGTTTGCAGGCCCTGTACCAGCTTACGACCCTATGGGCTGCGACTGTGTTTCTGCATCGGGCGCTACGATGGTGTACCTGCTGGAATCTGCCATACCAAGAGGACTAAAGTTCAGGGATATTTTTTCGGTTGGCAACAGTGCCCAGGTAGGCGTGGAAGATGTGCTGCAGTATTGGGATGAGACCTATGACCCTGCCTATAGTTCCAGCATCAAGCTACTGTACATGGAGCAGATCGCTGACCCTGCGCGTTTCCTGAAACATGCCCGATCGCTGGTAAACAAGGGCTGCCGTATTGCAGCTATAAAAGCAGGTAACACGGAGGCCGGTTCAAGAGCCGTTTCATCGCACACAGGAGCGTTGGCTGGCTCCGATGCGGCCGTGAGTGCGTTGTTTCGTAAGGCAGGTATCATTCGTTGCTACAGCAGGATAGAACTGGTATATGTTGCGGCTATCTTTACTATAAAACCGTTGCAAGGTAACCGGATTGCCGTTATTACCCATGCTGGTGGACCGGGTGTAATGCTGACCGATATATTGGTTAAAGGTGGAATGGAAGTGCCGCCTATAACAGGTCCGAAAGCCGACGAATTGCTGGCAAAACTATATCCTGGGTCGTCTGTATCAAACCCGATCGATTTTCTGGCAACTGGTAACGCGCAGCAACTGGGCGAGATACTAGACTATGTAGACAACGAGTTTGATGACATAGACGGCGCTGTGGTCGTGTTCGGGACTACAGGCATGTGGCGGGTGGATGATGTGTACCAGGTGCTTCATGAAAAAATAAAGACCTGCCGCAAACCCATCTTCCCGATCCTTCCGTCGGCGATACAGGCGGCAGAAGAGGTAAGCCATTTCCATACGATGGGCCATGTGAACTTTACAGATGAGGTAAGCTTTGGGTATGTACTAACAAGGGTAAATAAACTACAACTACCTTACCCAGATGCCCAGTTGCCTGCTGAAGATGCAGATCTTATAAGGGAAGTTATAAGGAGAAATACAGCAGGATACCTGCAACCTGATGAAGTAACCGCATTACTTCGCGCTGCCGGCATACCCACAGCAGGCCAGGCGACAGCAAATACGCAGGAGGAAGCTATAGTTGCAGCTAACCGGTTAGGTTTTCCGTTGGTGATGAAAGTGGTGGGACCTGTTCATAAATCAGATGTGGGTGGTGTGGTGTTAGGTATAGAAAGTGAAGCTGAAGTAACCGCTAACTATAAACAGCTGATGGGCATAGCAGGAGCCGAGGCGGTATTGTTACAGCAGCAGCTTAGTGGCATAGAAGTATACATGGGCGCCAAAGCAGAGCCTCCGTTTGGCAAACTTATCCTTTGCGGTTTAGGTGGCATTTTTGTAGAGGTCTTCAAAGATGTATCGGCAGCCTTGTCGCCGGTTCACCCAGACGAAGCGGCTCGCATGATTCGCCGCCTGCGTTCTTACCCGATCATACAGGGTGCAAGAGGCAAAGCAGGTGTTAACGAGGAACTGCTCGTTCAGACGATCTTAAAACTAAGTGCTTTACTTGAAGCAGCTCCTGAGATAATTGAAATGGACATAAACCCTTTGCTTGGTAACCCTGATGTACTGGTAGCAGTTGATGCCAGGATTTTGATAGAAAAGTAAAGCTGAAGCCTGGCAGGTTATAGTTATAGCTCAGAAAACTATAGTTTCTTTTATAGTGCAGGTGATTTCCCTGACTATAGTTTGAAACTATTTGAAGTTTTATCAGGCTATAGTTTACGCCCTTGCTGCGTGTTTTCACCAGCAAGTATCAAGACCATCGGGTTGTTGGTGAAAACACCAACAATGGCTCTTTCTACTGCAGAAACTATAAATCCTAAACGCGGAATCTCCTAAAAAGGAATAAATACAAAGGCCGCTCAGAAACTGGGCGGCCTTTGTTATGTGGCTAAAAGTTAGTTATTGTATCGTCTTACCTTCAACTGCAGTCGGGTGCTCTTCAAGCGAAACGTCTTCGTCCTGTTCCAGCGACCAGCCTGTTTTCAGGCCGATTATGAACCAGGCCAGAGCAACTATGCCACCCGCAAAGATCGTATCGCCGATCACGCGTAGCCACCGCAAGGTATCCATGGTGTCTGTCTGCATAAACTCTGCTGAGCGGGCATACCATAAACCGTACTCCACACTTGCCCATGTCTGCATCAACCCGATTGGTAATACACTGATCAGCACCATGAGAATCAGGCCAATGTTAATAGACCAGAAAGCAAAGTTGATCACACCATCTTTCCATCTTCTGCGAGCCGAAAGGCCTTTCAGCACGAACAGCATTAAGCCTATCCCCAACATACCATATACCCCGAACAAGGCAGTGTGCGCGTGCACTGGAGTCGTATTCAGGCCCTGCATGTAGTAAAGTGCAATAGGCGGGTTTATCACGAAACCAAATACACCGGCACCTATCAGGTTCCAGAAGGCCACAGCCACGAAGCAGTAGATAGGCCATTTATAAGCTTTAATCCATTGGGTCAGCTTGCTGATCTTCAGGTTATGGTAAGCCTCAAAACCGATAAGCACCAGCGGCACAACTTCCAGAGCACTAAAACTGGCACCCAGGGCCATAACAGCTGTTGGCGTACCGCTAAAGTACAGGTGGTGGAACGTGCCGATTATACCGCCAAACAGGAATATGATAGTAGAGAACAGCACTGTTGCTGTAGCCATTTTGGTGTCCAGTAGTCCCATTCGTACAAACAGGAAGGCGATAACTACGGTGGCAAATACTTCGAAGAAGCCTTCTACCCACAGGTGAACTACCCACCAGCGCCAGTACTCTGCAATGGCCAGGTTAGTGTGCTGCCCCCACATTAAGCCGGACGCATAGAAAATAGCAATAGCAGCTGAAGAGATCAGGAACATGCCCAGCAGGTGGCGACCCTCTACGTCGTTGCGGAAAGCAGGCATAATAGCACGCACCATCAGGCCCAGCCACAGGAATAAACCCACTAACAGGAAAATCTGCCAGAAGCGACCAAGGTCTACATATTCGTAACCCTGATGACCGAACCAGAAGTTTTCGGCATAACCCAGTTTCTGCATCACGCCATACCACTGCCCGGCTAATGAACCAGCCACAATGATAAGAAGACAGATGAACAGGAAGTTTACTCCAAGCTTCTGGAATTTTGGCTCATGGCCTGAAACAGCGGGAGCAATGTATAAACCGGTTGCCAGCCAGGAAGTAGCTATCCAGAAAATGGCCAGCTGCACGTGCCAGGTGCGTGTAATAGAATAAGGCAGGTAATCAGCCAGCGGGAAGCCGTAAAGTGCCTGGCCCTCTACGCCATAGTGCGCCGAAACTACCCCCAGCGTGACCTGCACCAATATCAGCGCTGTTACGATCCAGAAATATTTCAGCGTAGCCTTCATGGAAGGAGTGGCTTTTAAGCCCAACAGCGGATCCTGCTTCGGAAGTTTTGATACATCTATATCGTCTTCTTTGTTGGAAGCATAGTAATACGCCAGCATGCCCACACCAGCGATCAGGATGATCACGCTGAAACCGGTCCAGATGATCAGGTCGCTGCTTGGCTCGTTGGCAACCAGTTTTTCGGCTGGCCAGTTGTTGGTGTAGGTGATATTTTTGCCTGGTCTTTCGGTTACGCAGGCCCAGGATGCCCAGAAAAAGAAGCTGTTCAGCTTTTCCATTCTTTCTGGATCTTTCACCGTGTTATTTGCCATCGCATAAACATCACGAAGTTTCGCAAATTCCGGGTCGTTCATAAACAGGCCGGTATAATGCCTGCTGTTTGATGCTATAGCTTCCGCTCTTAAATCAGAGATGGTCAGAATGCCGGTTTCCGGATCATAGGTGTTTGCACGGATCTGTTTCTGCAGACGTGCCTCCAGCATCGCTTTCTTCTCTTCCTCCAACTCTTCGTACGTTACGCCGCCTTCCTGCTGAGCCCAGTGGTTCAGGAAAAACATAGCTTCTTTATGCAGCCAGTCGGCACTCCAGTCGGGCGCTATGTAAGCTCCGTGTCCCCAGATAGAACCCAATTGCTGCCCGCCAGTTGACTGCCAGACGTTTTGCCCGTCCTGAATGTCTTGTTGGGTAAAAATTGTTTTGCCTGATGTGGTGACCACCTTCAATGGAGTAGGCGGGGCCTCGCGGTAAATCTCAATACCGTAGTACCCAAGCACGGCAAAGGAACCGACGATAACGGCGATAAACCCAAGCCATAGGTTTCTGTATTTCATACAAGTTGCTGATATAGTGGAATAATTGGTTTATATCCAACAAGGGTATCAAGCCTGATCAACTCCTAATCAACTATAGAAAGATCAGGCCTTTTTCATCTGTCAATTAGCCTGGATTCTCTCTAAAAAATAGTTAAACTACTCCCTTTTGAACAGTCCCAAAGGTCATACCGGAGCCTTAGCGGAAAAATGACCTATCTTTCTTTCGGAAGTGATTTAGCTCTCTATTTTGCTGCTACTTTATCCTTAATACAAATGCCGCGGAATGGTGAGAGTGAGGAAGATGTAGGCTTATGAAGGTTTATCAACTATAGTTTTACATCTGGAATATGCTATAGTTTAAAGTATTGGGATAGACTGACAATAATGTCCGGAAACAAAAAAGAGCAGAAAGTATATACCTTCTGCTCTTGTAAATTATAATTGTAAACCAGCTATAGTGCCGGTAGTTAGTGTGTCGATTTCTATTTGGTTGCTAACTTCTGGAGAAATTCAACAACTTCCGGCGTATCGTAATCGGCCATACCTTCCTGCTTGGCTACGATCTTACCTTCCGGTGAGATGATAAATGTAGTAGGAATGGCATTAGAGTAAAATTCCTGCGGAAACTGGCTGGCCGGCATGTATACCGGGAATGTATAGTTTTTCTTGCCTATAAACTTTTTCACCTTTTCCATACCGCCCTCGTCTACCGACAACATTACAAAAGCAATTTTATCAGAGCCTACTTTGTCATATAGTTTCTGGATGTTCGGCATCTCCGCGATACACGGCGGGCACCACGTAGCCCAGATGTTCAGGAAGACTACTTTGCCTTTCAGGCTCTCAAACGCTACTTGCTTACCCTGCAGATCTACCATTTTAAAACCAGATCCTGCCATTTCTGAGTTAGCTACAGCTGATGCACTGGCTACTGCATTTGCATCGGGGTTTTGCAGGGTTTCTGGTACATCGGCATTTTTAACACCGGTTGCCAGCAACAAGCGCTGCACCTGCCCGATGGCTTCGGTGTGCAAACCGGTTAAGTATAAAACCCCGAAAACAGCCAGCATTACGGCCCAGCCCGGTATATTTTTGATTGAAAATTTATTCTTATTCATCGTTATGGTCTTTTATTCTGATTTAACCCTCTCAGAAGAGAGCGGTATTTGAGTTCTTAAATATAGTTTATAATTCAACAGTGTTTATAATTCAACAGTTTTGTAGCCCTGCTGTTGCAGGTCAAACATGTAGGTCAGACCATTGGGTTCTATTTCTAAACCCTCTGCTAATGTGTTTGGGTCTACATTGAACTGCTTCAGCGACATACCGCATATTTTGAAGGTCACGCCAAGTGCTTTGCCTTGCTCCATAAACTGCGCCATATCACTACCTTTCTGAAAAGCTTCCACTGATTTACCACAGGCCATGATCACAAAAGCTTCGCTGTTATACTTGCTGTCTTTCGTAATGCTTTCGGCTGTATTAATGGCGGCTTTCAAATGTCCTGGCTGGCTTATAAGTACGGCATATTTCTGTTTGGCTGTGGTTTGCTGGGTACTGGTTTGCGCCAATGTGCCTGTTGAAGTACAGGAACCAAGTGTAAATGCCAAGCCAAGGACTAACATACTTACATAGTGCTTGTTACCTATAGTTTGATACGCCGCCTTCTTTTTTAATGCAAGTACCTGGTCGAGGCCATAATATACAGCCCCGTTCACGATAAAGAAAAACAGCATGCCGGACAGGGCCATGTTCTTGAACAGCGGCCCGGCACCTTCAGGGTTGGCTACCTGCACGGTAAGTGTAATTGGTATAAGTATAGCGAGCAGCCCCAACGAAGCCAGCCTGGTTTTAAAACCAGACAACAGCATTAATCCACCAACCAGTAACCCTATACCAGAAAGTATAATTAAGGACTCGGCTGGCGCGATGGCTGTTGCCAGGTGACCGAAAGCTGATTTCTGAAGTTTGGCAGTTGCGCCGGCTGTTTTCAAAAGGTGATTAATGCCGGCTAGAATAAAAATAAGGCTGCCCATGATGCGGAGCACCAGGAAGGCTGTTTTCTGCAAAAAAGTAAATTCCATTTGGTTTGTTCTTAAAATGAATGAAACAGATTAGTGTCTTCTGACATCGGATTGAATGCAGGAGGACGGACATGGCGAAGCAAAGGCAACACGAAGAGCCGTTGCATATTTACCATAACATCTAAAGAAAAATCATTTTAAAACAGCCGGGGAGGGGCGTGTTCCGTTTCGAGGTACGGGGACTGGTGTTGGTTACTATTAGTAACTATAGCTGGTTGAACTATAATTAAACTATAAAAAGCGTGCAGTTGCTGTGACGAAACTATAGCGTAAACCTGCTGCGTGCAGTCAGTAACTGTGTTGGCAGCACTTTTAGATTCTGAATGGGTCTGGTGTTTCAGGCACTTTTTAGTGCATGGTTTTTTAAAACCCTGGTGGCTATAGTTACAGCTTTTTGACACGAGACTCTGCTTAAAATCAGCGAAACCAGGCAGGCTGCTACTTTTCTGTATGCCGAAAAGTAGGAGAAGGGTGCTGAAAAATAAAAGCAGGTACGTTTTCATGAATTAAGTAAAAGTACACAATTAAGATTGCTGAAGCAAACCGGTACTACATTCGTGGCTATGCCAGAGCAGTTTTTTGGTGCAGCACATCCGTATTTCTGATAAAGCACCTGCTCCTATAGTCAGGGCAGCAGTGCCAACTATAACAGCGCCCAGCCCGAACATATCGCTTAATACACCGGCTGCTACCGCACCAGCCACATACCCAAAGTCACGCCAGAACCTGAAAATACCCAGGCTTTGCGGGCGCTGGCTCGGGTGCGTATTTTCGGCTACCACCGCCAGGAAGTTCGGGTAAACCATGGCTGTGCCTACCCCAAGTATAACCAGCGCCGCTACAAGTGCAGGATAGTAGTCTGCAAACAATAGCATCCCAATAGCAGCACCCTGTATCATCATGCCCATACTAAGCAGCTGTTTTTTGCAAAGTATATCGCCCAGTCTGCCGGTTACCAGCTGTCCTAACCCCCATACTACCGGGTAAATACCTGCCAGCAAACCTGTTTCGGTAAGTGAATACCCTTTTGTACTTAACAGCACCGGAAGCAAGCCCCAAAGTATGCCGTCGTTCATGTTGTTCACGAATCCATTAAAGGTAACTGAGCCCAGGTTTGCGTGTCGGAAGGTGGTGTCTTTCCAGATGTTCTTTAACAGTGGAATAGTAGTTTGAGCAGCCTCTGTTTGTACATGGGCATGGGTGTCGCGCACAAAGAGCAACGTAAGCAGCAGACCAACTATAGAAAAGCCGATTCCTGGCACAAAGGCGTAGGTAACGTTACCTGAAGTAGATGCGATATAGCCTGCCAGGAAAGCTACCAGACCAACCGCCAGGTAACCGGCAAATTCGTTAATGCCCATCGCCAGTCCGCGGTTCTTTTCGCCCACCAGGTCAATCTTCATTACCACCGTAGCCGACCATGCCAGTCCTTGGTTTATACCCAGCAACAGGTTTGCAAAAATCACCCACCACCAGTTGTCAGCATACAGCAGTAGCCAGGGCACAGGCAGTGCAAACAACCAACCAATTAAAAGCAGTTGCTTGCGGGTAAACCGTGCCGTAAGGTGCCCCATCAGCATGTTGGCAATAGACTTGGCGAGACCAAAAGCAACTATAAAAGAAAGAAGCGCAGTATGCCCGTTTATGCCGAAAACCGTTTCAGCAAACTCCGGGATCACAGAACGCTCCAAACCCACCATAGAACCAACAAACCCGTTCACGAGCACCAGCAGCCAGAACTGGCCTGCGTTCTCTTTTAAACCGAGTTTGGCATCTGTAGTGTTTTTCATAGTTCAGGTCGTTTTTACTTTTGTTTTGATATGCCTGAAAGCCACCGTTATTTTACCGGTGACTTTCATAACATATTCCACTTTTTGCCAAAGTTTTTAGTGTGGTAATCTGTCTTTTATGGCTCCGTACATATAAGTGCCTGCTAATGCACCAACCACCGCTATCAGGATGGACCAGTACTGGAAGCCGATGTTTACGAACATAGGCCCCGGGCAAGCGCCTGTCAGCGCCCAGCCCAGCCCGAAGATCGTACCCCCGATCAGGTAACGCGGAACAGACATTTCTTTAGGCGTAAATACGATTGGATTGCCCTGGAAATCATGCAGTTTATATTTTTTTATAACGTAAGTAATGATGATCCCCAGTACAACGGCCGTTCCAATAATGCCATACATATGGAACGACTGGAAACGGAACATCTCCTGGATTCGGAACCATGAAATAGCCTCCGATTTGCTCATCACGATACCGAACAGAATGCCGGCTATTATAAATTTTAATCCTCTCACGGTAATGTAATTTTTAATGATTAATGATGAACGACTAATTATGGATGATGAAAGATTAATTGGAAAAAGAGCTCAATGGTATTCCAGTTAATATTCATTTCGCATTATTAATTATTCATTAAAAAATAAGCGGCATCAGCAGGAATGTGGTGATCAGACCTCCAATAAAGAAACCGATAACAGCTATAAGTGAGGGTAACTGCAGGTTAGAAATACCGCTGATCGCGTGACCAGAAGTACAGCCACCGGCATAACGGGCACCAAACCCAACAGCAAATCCACCCAGCAGCAGAATCAGGAAACCTTTCAGCGAAAAGGCATTCTCCAGGCTAAAGATCTCTTCCGGCTGAATGCCCTCCGGAGCTGAAATACCTAGTTCACTTAGATCCCGTATAGTTGCCTGTGAGATCTGCACGGCCTCGCCATTAGATAAAAACTCAGACGCGATAAAACCACCTATAATAGCACCTACCAGAAACAAAAGGTTCCAGGTCTGAGACCGCCAGTCAAAATCAAAGAACTTCACGGTTTTACCGGCACCGCAGGCAGCGCAAATGGTGCGCAGGTTTGATGAGAAACCAAATGATTTACCAAAAAATAGTAGGATCAGCATAACAAGGGCAATAATGAGACCCGACGTATACCAGGGCCATGGCTGACTCAAGAATTCTAACATTTCTTACTCGTTTAGTTTAGGTGTAACAGGTAGGGCAGGAGCCAGGTGTCAGATCACTGCCCTGACATTTTTATAGTTAATTACTTAGGCCAGGCACCGATTCCGCCAGCCAGGTTATAAGCTTTAAAGCCTTCTTTGCTCATGATGTCGCAGGCAGAACCGCTGCGGTTGCCACTGCGGCAGAACACGAAGTATTCTTTGTCCTTATCCATTGTCTTCAGCGCCTGCTGAAACTGCGATGAAGTTACATCCAGGTTTTTAGCGCCTTTGATAGAACCTCCTGCAAATTCACCCGCCGTCCGCACATCAAGCAGTTCTGCTTTTGGGGTGTTCTGGTACCTGGTTCTGAATGTGGTGCCATCCAGGTTCTCGTAGTTTTTGGGTTTTGATCCGAATATGTTAAACATAGCTCTATTACTTTTAAATGCTTGTTGGTATTTTTTTATTATGATACAAAGGTCGGTATTATTGTGGCCTTTATCTGTGACTTTGGTCACGCAGGAAAAGTAGTTCTTATAAACTTAAAGGCCGGCGCTGCTTTACACTACGCCAACTCTTCAAGCGTCTTTAACTATAAAAAAAAGTATTATTTCAGCGTGCTAGGGCAAACGTAAGCTGTTTTCGGTACTGCTGTTTCAGCAATTGCCTTGAAACCACCTTCCACGTTCACTACATTGTCAAATCCCCTTGCTTTCAGGATAGACGCTGCGATCATGGAGCGATAGCCACCAGCACAGTGCAGGTACATGGTCTCTTCTTTAGGAAGCTCTGCCAGGTGCTCGTTCAGGTAATCAAGCGGCGCAGATTGTGCAGTTTCTACGTGTTCAGACTGGTACTCGCCCGGCTTTCGAACATCCACAACCTTAACGACGTTGTTCTGGGCATAGCGGTTTGCAAATTCATCGGCAGAGATAGACTGTATAGTATCAGTTTCTTTTCCTGTTTCTTTCCAGGCTGCAAAACCACCTTTCAGGTAACCAATGGTATAGTCGTAGCCTACACGAGCCAGGCGCGTCACTACTTCTTCTTCGCGACCTGCGTCGGTTACCAGTAATATCTGCTGCTTAATGTCCGGGATAAGGGTTCCTACCCAAGGTGCAAAGCTGCCATCGATACCAATGTTAATGGAGTTTGGTATAAAACCTGCTGCAAATGTTTCCGGGCTGCGCGTATCCAGTACCAAAGCACCGGTTTCGTTGGCTGCGGCTTCAAATGCTTCCGGTGATAGCGCCTGCAGGCCTTGCTCCAGTACGCTTTCAATATTGTCGTAGCCTTCCTTGTTCATTTTCACGTTCAGCGGGAAATAGCTTGGCGGTGGTGTTAAGCCATCCGTTACTTCCTTAATGAACTCTTCTTTGGTCATGTCAGCACGCAGGGCATAGTTTGTTTTTTTCTGGTTGCCCAGCGTATCGCTTGTTTCCTTACTCATATTTTTACCACAAGCCGAACCTGCACCATGCGCTGGATAAACGATTACGTCATCCGCCAGCGTCATGATCTTGTTGCGAAGCGAGTCGTAAAGGTGGCCGGCCAGTTGGTCCTGTGTTAAGTCAGATTTAGCTGCCAGGTCCGGACGGCCCACATCTCCGATAAACAGCGTGTCGCCAGAGAAAAGCGCATAGTCTCTACCATTCTCATCGCGTAGCAAATAAGTGGTAGATTCCATGGTGTGGCCTGGTGTGTGCAGCACTTTTATAGTTACATTACCCACCTTAAGTTCTTCACCATCTTTGGCTATGTAAGCCTCATACGTAGTCTGGGCATTGGGCCCGAAAACGATGGTAGCGCCCGAAGCTTTTGCCAGGTCTACATGGCCTGAAACAAAGTCGGCGTGGAAGTGTGTCTCCAGTACATACTTAATTGTGGCGTTGTCTTTCTCTGCTTTTTCCAGGTATGGTTTTACTTCACGAAGCGGGTCAATAATAACCGCTTCACCGTTGCTTTCGATGTAATATGCGCCTTGTGCCAGGCAACCGGTATAGATCTGTTCTACTTTCATGGTAGCTGATTTTTTGTGGTTATAAATTTATAGTTCTATAGTTTGTATCATCATATTGCTTTGATGACACTACAAATTTCGGAATAATAAGTGCCTGTGTCTGTGACTTATATCACGCTGCATGCTTATGCGAAAAATATTTCTTTGATGATAATGTAGATACCCATCAAGAGCACAAACCAGCCAAAAGAGGTCTTCAGTTTATCAGCGTGGATCTTGGTGGAGAGGTAAGTACCAATGAAAATACCGGCAATAGAAATGGTTGAGAAAATGCCCAGGAACATCCAGTCGATCTCATAGTTGAACACGTCGCCTATAAAGCCGAACAGCGATTTAACAGCGATGATCAAAAGGGAAGTACCCACAGCCATCTTCATGTCCAGCTTACTGAAAAGTACAAGCGCCGGGATGATCAGGAAACCACCGCCTGCACCTACCAGTCCGGTAAGTGTACCTACTACCAGTCCTTCAGCCAGGATGCCGCCATAGTTGAATTTCGGTTTTGGGTGAGTTTCTGTTTTGTCTGTATGCTCTACGTCCAAATCAGTGTCAATATTCTCATCCACAACATCAACAGGCTCAGCGGGTACTTCTTTTTTCTTTTTGATCATCGAAATAGAAGCAAACACCATAAGACCGGCAAACAGGAGCATTAGCAGCACACCTTTCGTTACGGCGAGGTCGCCTACTGTAAACAGGTTTTCAGGTATAGCGGGCACCAGGTAGCGGCGTGTCAGGTAAACTGCAACTATAGATGGCAAGCCAAACACAACAGCTGTTTTCATGCTCACCAATCCTTTCTGGTAAAACTTATAAGACCCCACCAGGCTGGTAAGGCCAACTATAAATAGGGAGTAAGCCGTGGAGATAACAGGGCTAAAACCGAGCAAATAAACCAGTACCGGTACCGTAAGTATAGAGCCGCCCCCACCAATCAGGCCAAGTGATAGGCCTATGAGCATGGCAGCAATGTATCCTAATATTTCCATTCGTTTTGTAAGTTTTAGATGTAACGATACAAAAGTACAGCAGGTTAAAAGGGACTACAGTGACTGTTGTCACAGAAAGGGATTTTATAGTTAAAGAGTTTGTGAGTTTAGGAGTTAGAGAGTTGGGAAGTTAGAGAGTTGGGAAGTTAGAAAGTTAAGGGTTAAGTGAACTAGGGCTAAAGTGAATAAAATGAAAAGAGTTAGAAAGTGGATGCGCTCCGACTCTTTAACTCTTAATTCTTAGACTCCTAAACTCTTTAACTCCTAAACTCTTTAACTCACAAACTCTTAAACTAAGC
Source organism: Pontibacter populi (assembly GCF_040278685.1). Taxonomy (NCBI): domain Bacteria; kingdom Pseudomonadati; phylum Bacteroidota; class Cytophagia; order Cytophagales; family Hymenobacteraceae; genus Pontibacter; species Pontibacter populi. The sequence goes on along the minus strand of NZ_JBEOKT010000003.1, from coordinate 10,063 downwards.
TTAGATTTTGTACTTCTATGTAATTTCGGTGGAGGGTTACGGCGCCGGTTTGCTCCAATTTTTTGAGCAGCCTGGATATAACTTCGCGGGAACTACTGAGTTCTGTGGCGATCTGTTGGTGGGATAGTTTAACATGATTACCGCTTACTTTTACATGGCGTTTCAGGTAAAAAAGTAAACGCTCATCCAGCCCTTTAAAGGCAATGCTATCCAGGGTTTGCAACAGCTCTTCGAAACGCTGACGATACGATGCAATCACAAAGTTATTCCAGCTTTTATATTTAGCCAGCCATAGTTCAGACAAATGTGACGGTACTAGAATAAGCTCTGAATCATCTACGGCTTTTATCATGATTTGACTCTGTTCATCACGGGCTGTACACATCATCGATAGGGCGCAGGCATTCCCGGCTTCCAGGTAATACATCAAAAATTCATTGCCTTCGTCGTCTTCGCGGTATACTTTTAACAGGCCACGCAGCAGCAAAATAGTTGACGTAATGTATTGCCCTGAGCGCATTACATCTTCTCCTTCTGACACTTCTTTCAGGGTACTTTGTGCTAAAAGCTCATCGAGCAAGGCATCTTCCAGGGAAGGAAATTTTTTATGTACAAGTTCTTTGGGGATTGTCTGCATGAGGTAAAGTTACGTAGATCTGTATATAGTTTCAGGAGCGCTTTTTATTTATATAACTATACGCCCTGAACAGGATAGGGATGTAAGCAAATAGCCGTTGCAACCGGAAGCTGCAACGGCTTTATAGTTCAGAATGAGCGCCAGGAGCTCAATTGATAGTTTATTTTTGTTTTAACTCTGTAACGGCTTCGCTCATATCCAGCACCTTCACATTTGGCAGGGCGGCTTCAACAATACTGCTGCCGGCTGCCGAGCGATAACCACCAGCGCAATGCACTACCACCGGTTTGTCGGTCGGAATCTCCTTCACGCGTTCGCGTAATTCCGGCAATGGAATGTTGATGGCGTTATCGAAGAACTTTCCAGACTTCACTTCCGAAGTGTTGCGGATATCCACGATGGTATAGTCTTCCTTGTTCGCTTCAAAAGTTAACTTGTCGAATTTATCGCTCGATTCACCGTCCTGCTTGTCGTACACAAAAGCGCCTTTTATAAGCAGTTCGTAACCGATCTTAGAAGCTTTGGAGATCAGCTCATTCAGTTGTTCATCGCTTTCACCAACCAGGTAATAGTGCTCATTCGGACCAACTATAGATCCCAGCCACGTTTCGAATTTACCACCATTCTGGATGTTGATAGCACCTTTGTAATGTCCTTTCTTAAATGTGCTCTCGCTACGGGCGTCCACTATAACAGCACTTTCTTCAGGGGTATAATTCTTCTCCAGTTTCTTAACACCTTCCAGGCTTGGCTTATAGTCCGGGGCACCCTGCTTGTTAAGGCCTACATCGTAACCAAAATATTTCGGTATGAAAGGCTGGTCTTCTGTCAGTACTTTTACGAAGGCATCTTCGCTCATTTCCTGCAGGGCATAGTTTCCTTTTTTTTCGTCGCCTATGGTGCTGGTGTTCGCATCGCTCAGGCCTTTACCACACAATGACCCTGCTCCGTGTGCAGGGTAAACTACAACATCATCGGCCAGTTTCATTAACTTCTCGCGGGTGCTCTTGTACATCTGTCGGGCCAGTTCTTCGCGTTTGGCAGTTACGTTACCCGCACTTTCGCGCAAATCCGGGCGACCAACATCACCTATAAACAAGGTATCTCCTGTAAACACGGCCTTATCTTTTCCTTCATGCTCCAGCACAATACTTATCGAGTCAGGGGAGTGGCCCGGTGTGTGCAGCGACTTCAGTTTGATGTCACCAAATTCAAGAACAGCGCCTTCGTCGAATGCCTGATGCGGGTAATCTGCACCTACCAGGCTATGGGTGTAAATAGTAGCTCCGGTTTTCTGGTGTATCTCCAGGTGCGAGCTTACGAAATCGGCATGCGGGTGCGTCTCAATTACCCCTACAATCTTAGCATCATGTTCTTTGGCATAATCATAATATGGCTGCGGGTCGCGGGCCGGGTCTATCAATACCACTTCCTTTGCACGCTCGCTTAAAATAGCATATGCATAATGGGCTAAGCCTTTGTCTTCAAACTGTTTAATTTTCATAGATATAATATTGTTCTTTGAATGAATTAATTTCTGTTACAAAATTAAAGTATACGCTAACTAAGTTCAGTGATGTTTATCACACAATGTACGCTACGATTTAATGCTATTGGGTTCAACGTTTTTGCAGGAAATGATATTGGTTAAATCCCTGAACTATAGTTTCAATTCATCACTTTCTGAGTCTGAAAAAATTACATCAGATGATAGGTCATAAGGGGACGAATGCAGTGATTGACGAGCGTTTCGGCAATGCTGCCATAGAACAGGTGATTGATTCCTTTTCTGCCATGTGTACCGATCATTACCAGGTCCATAGCCGACACCTCGTTGAAGTTGCGCACGCCAGCCGGAACTTTATAGTTATGATGCAGGTGCAGTTCAACGTTTTGTAAGTTCAGTTGCTCCACGAAATCCTGCATTTTGCCTTTCAGCTGGTTCAGTCTGCTTTCATCGTTCTTGTCTACAATTTGCAGCAAATGCAGCTTTGCATTAAAGAGCTGCTGCAAAAATTTAATGGTAGCTACGCTTTGTTCCGGTTGCTTTTCTGCTTCAAAATCTGCCACCCATAACAGATTCTGGATAGGCGAAATGGCAGCATGTTTATGAATGGTGATGACAGGAATATTGGTATACCGGACAACATGTTGTGCTTCTGAGCCCGATACTTTTTCGAGCCAGCCCTCTGCACCATCTGTCCCCATAATCACCAGGTCTGTTTGCTGTTTGTTTGCATAGTCAGCGAGGGTGGTAGTTAGTCTGCCAAATAAGATCTCGCTGGTGAAGCTGAAAGTCAGGTGCTGTTTTAGTTCTGCAAACTTCTGTTCAGCCAGCTGTTGTTTTTGTTTTAACTCAGTTTTGTTCAGTGTTTCAGATGCCTCAACAGAACCGCCCCATTCGGCTGCATTCACTTCTATAACATGTACCAGGTGCGTGTTGACAGGCGTCTTGTCCATCAGGAAAGCCAGAAATTCTATCGCTCTGTAAGACACCGGTGTGAAGTCAACCGGTACCATAATGTTCAATGTATCTTTCATTTAAGTATAACTTATAGCTTTTTATGTGAGTTAATCCAGCAATAAAATAAATCCGTTACATGGGTCATTCTTGCTTGACTGACACAAAGATGCAGAATGCTTTTCCTTAGTTCAGTGACATTGGTTACATAAGCTATTTATACTACAAAAGATGTTAGGCTTGGCAGAAAAAAAAGCTGCACTTTACAGCGCAGCCTCTTTATAGTTTATAGTTTGATCGATCGCTATAGTTAGAAAGTGTCAGCTAAAACCGGCCGGATACAGCGTCTTTAAAATCAGGAATGTTCAGAAGGTGAATCCTGTGCCGGGAATGTATTTTTTCTCAGGTTCATGCCATAGGTATAGTTTGTAGATAATATCACGTCGTTGCAATCGAAATGCTTGATGACACCATCTTTTTGCAATGCAACCACCCAACAGGTATTCTGATGCATACCATAGTCTATGATAAAGATTGCCTGCCCGGTACCCAAGGGTGTTTCGACAAGGATAGTAGGTTTTAGCTGAAGTATGGACATGTCGTTTGTTTATAGTCTGGAGTAATTTTTTTCTATATGATCAACTCTCCGGTAAATAAATAGTTTACACATTATTAATGGCTTTTTTTAGTTTCTGGCTCACTTCTTTTGCTAATACTGTAAGATTTGGGTTGTCGACGGCGGCCATAGTTTCCATGGGGTTGATAGCAGTTATTTCTACTTCGCCATTTTCATGTTCCTGCAATAACACATTGCACGGCAGCATAACACCGATAGTAGGCTCTTGCTGTATGGCCTGGTGTGCCAGCTTCGGGTTACAGGCACCCAGTATCTTATAGTTCCTGAAATCTACCTGCAGCTTTTCTTTAAATTTTTGTTTCAGATCTATCTCACTGATCACACCAAAACCTTCCTGTTGCAGTGCTTCTTTTACTCTGGTGGTGGCTTCATCAAAAGAGCCGTTTATCTTTTTGCTTACATGGTAACTCATAGCTTTTGGTAGTTTGTGGTGATACAGGAAGAATTATATGGATATTGAAATTTACAGTTCTCAAACGCATAAAAAGGACTAGTGTTTGCATATCTGTCCCGAAAAAAAGAATCCTCTTTTCTTTATATTTCAACCTTCTATGGCTTATCCTGTTGTAATGTTTCAGTTAGAAAACTAAATGAGATTTACTCTGATATTTAACTTACATTTACTTGAAGTGGATAGAAATGATATTTAGTTTGTCTTTTCGCTGTTTTTAAAACACCCTCAACCGGACCAACGAATGCGTGAAAATTCCTTACAATTTATCCCTGTTAACCCGGAAGATATTGCCCATATTTTAGGCTTGCTTTCTACAGTATATCCTGTCAGCGAAGAACTTCAGAAAGAATTCTATGAACACGCCAAGTCGATACAGCTCCGGGAAGGGGAGCACTTGCTGTATGAGGGCGACCTGTGCAACTACATGTATTTTATAAAGCAGGGCGCACTCATGGCGTACTCCACGCACAATCAGAAAAAGATCACTACATATATTTCAGTCGAGAATGAATTTGTCAGTTCCTTGTCGGGACTTTACGGCGAACAACCCTCCCGCGAAGCTATAGTTGCCATAGAACCGACGCTTTTGCTGTGCGTGCACACAGATACACTACAGGACTGGTACAAACGTTATTTTGATCTGAATTATATCATCAGACAGGTATACGAGAACTATTACCGCGACGCCCAGGAACGAACCCATGTGATTCGTGTCGGAAATGCCACCGAACGCTACCTGTATTTTGTGAACTCCAAGCCCGGTTACATTGACCGCCTCCCATTGGACTGTGTTGCTTCTTTCCTTGACATGAAACCCGAAACTCTTTCACGAATCATAAAACAAGCAAAGGTTAATGTGCAGGAACAGGATGCCGAAATCCTGCATCAACGGATAGAGCAATTCATGCTAGCATCGGAGTGCTTTAAAGAGAAGACCTTAAAAGTTAATGATGTTGCCGCACGGCTGGATATACCCGCCTATAAACTGTCACAAGCACTAAACGCGTTTGCTAAAACCAGCTTCAACGATTTTGTAAATAACTACCGCATAGCCTACCTGAAATCGCAACTGGAGAAAGATGGTATTCTGCAGAACTATACCATCGAAGCCCTGGCCTTACAGGCTGGTTTTGCCTCGAGGAGCGGATTTTACAAAGCATTTAAAAAGATAGAAGGTATCAGTCCTAAAGAATATCTGGCTGCTTCAAAGGTTATAATTTAAGAAGAATCTTAACTAGGAGTGATTTAATTATTCTGTTCAGGATTGCACTTAAAATAAGCAGGTAAGATTATACTATGCTTTTTATTTATAGTTGCTATTTGTAAGATTTCTTAAAGAATTATTTGTGTCCGTTTTAAATACGGGACAAATCAGTGCAATTCTATATTGGATGTACTCTATCTTAACCTGTAACTTGCGCTAAGTTTTAGATGCACGCTTTATAAGATTTCCTTAAAGTATTTAGCCTTTGCAGATGCCGAACTATAGTTTAGTATTTGCACCGCAGCTAACATTCTGTAATACATCTCATTAGGATTTTAATTCTTGAGGTTTTTAAAGTGTTAGAACTATAACACTTCCCGCTTATTTGCTACCAGTACAACTACTGAAAACAATGAAATTAAGCCTGCTTCAGCTTATAGTTGAGGCTTACTTGTATTCAATACCAAATTTCAATTTATAGCCAAAACTTTACACCCTATTTATGAAACGATTTGCTGCCCTCTCTGCAGAGTGGGTCTGTGCGCAAGCTGTTACCACATTACAGCCTACATATAAAAAACTGCTATCCTTTGCAGTAATGCGCAACTCATTAGCAACTATAGTTCATCTAGTCTTAAGTAAGGGCAAACTGCAACTTCTTCCTTCTACTAAGTAATCAACAACCAACCTTTTTATATGAAACAATTTTACATGCAGTTATCCGTGTGGTGGGAGACTTCTCACACCTATAGGGTAGCAAAATTTAAAGGCCTCGCTCTGGTCTTTTTCCTGTTATGCACTGCACAAACTATGCAGGCACAGCAGGTCTATAATTTTACTTACACTGGTACAGTACAGGATTTTATTGTACCAAATGGTGTATCATTGATACAAATTAAGACTTATGGAGCTTCTGGTGGTACAATAGCAAATAGTGGAGGATTAGGAGGATATGCTGAAGGAACCCTAGCTGTAACATCAGGTCAAGTATTAAAAGTTAATGTTGGAGGCATGCCGAGCGGAAGTACGGGTGGTTACAATGGAGGTGGAAAAGGTTTATGCTATAACGGAGGTGGAGGTGCTTCTGATGTAAGAGTGACTCCTTATTCCTTAAATGATAGAAAAATTGTGGCAGGCGGCGGCGGTGGTCAACTAAATGGTGCTACTGCAGGTAATGGTGGGGGTTTAGAAGGCGGAAACTCAAACGGTGGTTATGGTACACTTTATTCAACTTTGGGTGGTACTCAAGTAGCAGCAGGTTCTCCTGGTTCTGGTGGAGGCTTTGGAATAGGACAAAGTGAAAGCAGTGAAGGTCGCGGCGGCGCTTGCGGCGGCGGCGGCGGCGGCGGCTGGTACGGCGGCGGTTCGGTTAATCCTACTTTAAATGCTAATGTTCCAGGTGCAGGCGGATCAAGCTACATTGGTGGAGTGTTAAATAGTTCAACTAATTCTGGTGTAAACTTAGGACACGGCAAAGTTGAAATTACAATACTATACGGAGTAACTATATCAGAAACTAAGTCAATATCATGTGCTGGTGATGCCACAGGAGAACTTACTGCAACAGTTACAGGCGGTACAGCACCTTATACTTATAATTGGTCTGCAGGAGGAAGTACTACAAATGTTAATTCTAACTTAACAGCAGGTGAATATACAGTTACTGTTAGTGATGCGGCTGGTAATACTTCAACAGTTACTAAAACTATAGCCGTTAACGATACTGAAAAGCCTGTAATTACAGCGCCATCTGATGTAACAACAGATCTTATTAAAACAGCAACTGTTACGCTGCCAAATAATAATGCCTATGCGAGTTCTTCGCCAATGGTAATCAATTTTCAGGATCCACTTCCGGTTGGTGCTGAAATGACCGGAGTTACTTTAACATTTACTGTTCAGTCTTCCTATTTAGCTGCAGTATCATCCAGCATTTCCGGAACAGGAACTGGTGATTTTCATCCTAATGCAGAAACAAAGACTGTTACATTTAATTATAATGGTAAACTGCCTAACTATGTTTACGGTGGTACAAACAACTTCACATTATACTCCTGGTGGAACGGCGTAAGATTTAAAGGAGGGACGATAACTATACATTACGCTACACAAAATCCAGTTGGATGTACAGCTCTGGTTACAGTGCCTGCTCCAACTGCTTCAGATAATTGCGGTGCTGTTACCTTAGTAAATAATTTTAACGGCACTGCCGATGCAAGTGGGGCATACCCGGTTGGAACAACTGATGTGATCTGGACAGCTACAGATGCAAATGGTAACGCAACTACTTATACCCAGAAAGTAACGGTAGTTGATAACGTGAAGCCAACTATAACTGCTCCGGCTACTGTTACTATAAATACTGACCCAGGCAAAAATACCGCATCAGGGGTAGTGCTTGGTACTCCAGTAACAGCTGACAATTGTGAAGTTGGTACTACCACAAGTAATGCACCTGCTACTTTCCCGCTAGGCAATACAACCGTAACCTGGACGGTAACAGATAAAGCAGGGAATACTGCAACAGCTACACAGGTTGTGACAGTACAGGACAACGAGGCACCGGTGCCAACTATAGCTACCCTACCAGATGTGATAGCAGAATGTGCTGCTACAGTTACAACTCCAACCGCTACAGATAATGTAGATGGTGCAGTTACAGGTACAACTGCTGACGCGGTGAAGTATACCGAACAGGGTACTTATACTATAAACTGGACATACACTGATGCTGCAGGCAACAAAAGCACGCAGGAGCAAACGGTAATTGTAAAAGATTTTACTAAACCAACCGTAGTAGCTCAAAATATTGCCATTGAGCTTGATGCTACAGGTAATGCAAGTATTACGGAGGCGCAGATAAACAATGGTTCTACAGACAACTGCGGAATCAAAACCATTACATTGGATAAGACGGACTTTACGTGCAGTGATGTGGGCAATAATACTGTTACCTTAACTATAACAGACATTGCCGGTAACACTGAAAGTAAAACTGCCACTGTTACTGTAAAAGACGTAATGGCCCCAACAGCAAAAGCAAAGGCCTTAACAGTTCAACTGGATGCGAATGGCACAGCAACTATAACACCGGCTATGGTGGATGATGGCTCTTCTGACAACTGCTCCATTTCTGGTATGAGTTTAAGCAAAACGACATTCGATTGCTCAAACATTGGTACGAACTCTGTGATATTGACAGTGAACGATGCAGCTGGTAATGACCGTATGATTCCTCAGGGGCTTATAGGTCATTGGGACTTCGATGGTTCTAACCCAAATGCAGATCTTACAGGAAATTGGGGAGACCTTATTTTAAATAGCTCTGCAACTATTACTTCAGGTAAACTGAATGTGGTTAATGGAAGCATTGCAAGAACTTCTTCCTATACAGGCCAGACAATTACTAGCAAAACGCTTGTATCGTATGTGTCAATAAACAACCTTAATGTTCGTTCGGGCTCAGCTATGACGATTGACAGAATAGCGACAGATGAGTTTGATGGTATAGTGTATGCGGAGAATCAACCTAACAAGTGGATGAATGGTAGCTCTATAGCCAGAAGAACAATTGACCTTACTCCAGGCTTTGCTGAAACTGTACCTAACCAGCTGGTAATGATAGCTATTACATATGAAAATGTAGCTGATAGCAAAGTTCAAATCACATTATACAGAAACGGCGTTAGTATTGGGAGCTATTTAGCAAACAATGCTACAAGTTGGAGTGCAGGAAATGCAGAAATTATTTTTGGTGCGCGTCATTTTAATAGTAACACCGTGATTGGTGGTATAGATGCAAAAATTGATGAAGCCATGATATTCAACAGAGCACTTTCAGCTTCTGAAATAGTAAGTTTAGCTGAAAAAGCTAATCAGGCTACTGCCATCATAACTGTAGAAGATAAAATCGCTCCTTTAGCTATCACCCAAAACATTACAGTAAAACTAGATGCTACGGGCAACGCAACCATAACTGCAGCACAGGTAAACAACGGGTCTTCTGACAACTGCGGTATCGAAACGATAATGCTTTCTAAAACAGCTTTTGATTGCAGCAATGTTGGCGAGAACACGGTAACCTTAACAGTTACAGATAAGAGTGGCAACGCGCACGAAGCAACCGCTATAGTTACTATAGTAGATGAAACGCTTCCGGTTGCTGTTGCCAAGAACATCACTGTTCAGTTAGATGCTAATGGTGTAGCTACAATTACTGCCACTGACATCAACAACGGTAGTTCGGATGCGTGCGGCATTAAAACAATGACGCTGAGCAAAACTTCTTTTGATTGCAGTAATGTAGGTGACAACAGTATAACCTTAACCATAACCGACAACAATGGCAATGTGGCAACTGCTACCGCTATTGTTAAAGTAGAAGACAAGGTTATCCCAACTGCTAAAGCTCAGAATGTAACGATAGAGCTTGATGCCAATGGCGTTGCAACTATAACAGCAACGGCTGTAGATAATGGAAGCTCAGATATCTGTGGTCCTGTAACCTTAGATTTATCTAAAACTACTTTCGGTTGTGCAAACGTAGGAGCCAACACGGTGACTTTAACCGTAACCGACAAGAATGGTAACAAGGCAACTGTTGATGCAACGGTAACAGTAGCTGATAATATAGCACCGGTAGCGCTTGCCAAGAACATCACCGTTCAGCT